>DASPXM010000351.1:0-22198 GCA_035637295.1 Verrucomicrobiia bacterium | reverse complement strand
GTTAAAAGGCAAGATCGGTATCAGCAACGAGGAAATTGGCACTCGAGTCGTCGGCGCCATGCTGAAAGAAAAGGGCGACGGGTTCGTCAGGAAGTTAGCGGGCCAGGACATCAAGCAATATGCGCTGCCGGCGCTCGGCTTGAATGAGTTAGTCGTTTCAGGCGAAGTGCCGCTCACGTTTACGGCCGTGGACAGCAACGTTAGACTGGCTGCGGCCAGAGGCGCGCCAGTGGCCTGGCTTCCCGGTGATCTGGTGCCCACTAACGCTGGCAGCCTGGCTGCATTCTTACACACGCAACATCCGCACGCGGCGCTGCTGTTCATCGATTTCATGATCGGCCCTGAAGGGCAAAAATTATTTGCGGAAAAATATGGCTACGGCAGCCCACGCAAGGAATACGGTTTCAAGCGCTGGTATCCCGAGCAGGGTCTATCGACCTACGAATACGCCAACACGATCGAGAGATGGAACAAGATTCTTCTGCAGATCTCGCGCAAATAATTGCTTCATGCCCCCACGGCAAGCGCCGTGATCGACGGCAGCCCGCTGATGACGGTGCGCGCGCCGGATGAATCGATGCGCAACACGTCGCCTTCCGATGTGGAAGCGAAAATGCCTTGGCCATCAGTGCCAGGACACATCGCCATGACTCCCCCGCTTAGTCCTCCGACCACGACGTCCCAATGCTCGCCGCCGTCGTTGCTGACCAAAACCGCGGCGTCGGCACGCTTTGAGCGCAGCCAAGTATTTGGCCGGCCGAGAGCTAGGCCAAGGTAAATGGCCCCGGCGCCGTCTTCTGTCACGGCCGAGCCGAAGTCACGCGCCCCAGCGGGTGTAATCTTTTTCCAATGTTCGCCGCGATCCTTGCTCCGATACACACCTTCGCCGCAGGCCGCGACGACCAATCCCTTGGTTTTCACGCTCGGAAGAATCTGATGCACGTCCGGGTCATCCAATCCGGCAACGGCGGCCGTCCAGCGCTGGCCGGCGTCGTCGCTAACGAGCATGCCGCCAACCTCGATGGCGGCAAAAAGGCGGCGCGGCGTTTCATTATCAGCGGCGAGAAAACGAGTACGGGCGCCCAGCTCCGGACTCGGCGGAAAGCTGCCGCCGTTCGCGCCGAGGCGGACGCCTTCGAGTTCTTGCCAGCCACCGCCATTGCTCGCGCTGTAAAGCGCAGCGGGCACAGTGCCAGCGAGTATAGTTCCCGGGAGTGCCAGCAAGGAAACGGTCGTCAATCTAGGAACGTTGGGCTTCGCGCGTTTCCATTCTTCGCCACCGTTGTCGGTGACGAACAGCCCGGAATGTTCCGTAGCCAAATAAACGTGGCTGGGATCATTCGGGTCGACCTGAAGAGCCGTCATCTTCCAAAAGCTCAGCGCCTTTTCGACCCGAGTCCAACGTTCATCTCGCTGTTCAAACCGATACCAGCCTGAGTACGTTGCGATATGCAGGGCTTTCGCATCGCCACGAAACTGCGTCATGTGCTCACCTCCCGCTGGCTACTGGTTAATGTCCATGATGGCCGTAAGGAACTGAGATATGCCAGAGGTACTAATGCTGTCAAGGCAGGTCGAACATTAGTTATCTAAATCACAAGCCGATGAGGCGCAATTGCCACCGGGGGGCGCGGTTCGTAATCAATTAACTTGACTGTTTTTGCCCCATGTAATATGCAGGCGGAGGTTGAGGCTCTTCTCCTATCGCCGTGAATCTATTATACCCAAAACCGATCCAAGAACGCGCTGAAGTATCGAAGGAATAGCGTAGGAGTCCTTATGAACCAAGCAATGACTGTCGGTATTCCCTACACCCTGGAGACCGGCGAAAAGCTGGTAAACGAGACCTTCGGTCCGAATAATATTCGCCGGCGCAGAACGGGAACCCACGAGTTGAAGCAGATGACAGTCCAGAATGGCCGGCGATTCGCCGACCAGCTCTCGCTCGAGGAGCAAGGTTTTGTGCTGGTGGAGCATCGGACGAAAGTCGCCGACTTTTTCGACGCAGCGCAGTTGGAGTCGGTGTATTACCCGGAGGTCGAGGAGCTGATCAAAAAAACATCGGGGGCTTCCCGCGTCGTCATCTTCGATCATACGCTGCGCTCGGGCGACGAGGCGGAGCGAGAGACGAGGCTTATTCGCGAGCCCGTGCTCTCGGCGCACAACGACTATACCGAGTGGTCCGGACCAGAGCGGGTGCGCGAAGCTCTCCCGGATGAGGCCGAGGCATTGCTCGCGCGCCGCTTCGCGATCATCCAAGTGTGGCGGGCGATCAATCAGCCGATCCAGGCAAATCCTCTGGCCGTAGCCGACGCCAAGAGCGTAGAGATGGAAGATCTGCTCGTAGCGGAACGTCGCTATCCTCACCGAGTGGGACAGACTTACCGGCTCAAGTACAATCCCAATCATCGTTGGTTCTATTTTCCTGAGATGCGGCGCGACGAAGCTCTGGTGTTCAAAGTTTATGATTCCGAAAAGGATGGCCGGGCGCGTTTCACGCCTCACACATCCTTCGTCGACCCGGCTTCTCCTCCCAAGGCTCCGCCGCGTCAGAGCATCGAGGTACGCGCTTTCGCGTTTTTCGCGGCGTAGATGCCTGTCCGACAGCGGGCGCTTCGTCACCAACGCCGGCCACTCTTGTAGCCAACCAGCGGCCATTTTCCACGCCGAATACGCGCCTTTTTCGCACCCATCGCCGCCAAGCTGACCAATTTTTTTGCGCCGGTGAATCATGCGCCGAGGTTTGACTTAGTCATTTCATCCGATGTAACTGTGGCGCACCGAACCGAATGCGAAGCACCGCTGGGCAAATAGGCGGGTGTTAACAAAAATATGAGCGGAAGATCCTCGGCCGGTTGTAGAAACGATCCATAGGACAATCTGGAGGCCTCCATGTCGCAAAGAGCGTCATGCCGGATTTTGATATGTCTGATCTTCGCGTTGGGAGCGGTATCCTCTAATGCGATCGGCCAGGATACGGACCGCGCGGCTCTGATAGAAAGAGCCAAGAAAGAAACTGAGGTCGTTTGGTATACCAGCGCCGGCCTGCAAGATTCCAACCCGATGGCCGAAGCTTTTCAAAAAGACTACCCCTTCATCCGCGTCAACGTCATTCGTTCCGGCTCGGGTGTTCTTATCAATCGAATACTAAACGAAGCGAGAGCGCAAAAAGGTCTTTTCGACGTTCTGAACACGAACGACGAAAGCGTATTGCCGCTAAAAAAACGCGACTTGCTCGCTCGATATGTTTCATCCGAAGCGAATTTTTACGCTGAAGACCTGAAAGACAAGGAAGGATACTGGCATACCGCCTACGTCGTGCCGTGGTTTCTCGGCTACAACACCCGCATGGTCAAAAAAGACGAGGTTCCAAAAAATTATGAGGACCTCTTACAGCCTAAATGGAGAGGACGAAAGATCGCCCTCGGCACCGACAACGGCAGCCTGATACTTGCCGGCATGATCCGCGTTTGGGGCAAAGAAAAAGCCGTTCGCTATTTTCAACAGCTCGCCAAGCAAGAACCCGCATTGCAGGCCGGCGCCCCGTCTAGCAGGATTCAATTGTTGGCGGGCGGTGAATTTCCCCTGACTCTCGCATCGGGAAATACCTTGCAGACTTTTGTCTCTCGGGGCGCGCCGGTGGATTGGCTACCGTTGGAGCCGGTCTTTGTGCAGCTGAACACCATTATGCTGGCGGCGCAATCCCGGCATCCCAACGCGACCAAGCTCTTCATCGACTTCGTGCTGTCAAAAAAGGGGCAAGAAATGATCCGCTCTTTTCATCGCGTGCCGGGACGCACCGGCGTCGACGCCGAACCACCGCGAATCTTTAAGGGTTACAAGCGGGTCGTTCAGGATATCGAAGCTGCGGCGAACGCCGACGCAAACACGAAGCTCTACAACGAGATCCTCGGTATCAGGCAATGACCTGGAGGCAACGCAGCGAGCCGGATCGTCTCCATGGCCACGCGCAAGATCTTCACACCCTCGATCACGATCGAGATGTTGCTGACACGCAATCCTAGCCAAACGCGAGTGCACTAATCGCTCGTGATGCGGCGAGTCTGAACTGTGATTCAAGCGCCGTCGGTCGGGGGATGAGACGAGGCTATCATTCGAGCTACTTGAGATAACCTCTCTCGCGGTAAAATTTTCGCGCACCGGGATGAAGTGGCACGTCATAGGGCGCCTCTTCATTGTTGGCACACAGATCGGCGATGCTGAGCGGCCTATAGTTGTCGGTGGGGATCGATTTCTGCCTCAGTTCGATGGCTTCGCAGAGCGCGTAGGCAACGTCATTCGGCATGTCGGCGCGCACGACCATCGGCCAGCCACTGAAATCAATGGTCGGGACATCGGCGATGAGACCCTTGAAGTGAGATTTAGGCACAACCCCGGCGCGGTAGCCCAGTGCCTTTAGTCTACTCAGCATCGCCCCTTCGATCGGCAGGTAGCGGAACCCGTGATCCAGCACGGTTTGGCCCCAGCTCTTGATGCCTTCATCAAAAACGGCGTTGACCGTGCCCTTCTCGATACCCTCGCGGCGATCGGGATGGCTGGGTCGCGATACTGTCTGGATTTTTCCGCCCCACTTGCGGATATCCGCAAACGTGAACCCAGCCGCCTTCATTGCCGCGCTGACCATAAAAGTCACGGGGCTTTCTAGTAAGTCACGCTGACCCACTGGACCGGTAGAAAGATGGATCGGAACCCGTTCTTTCTTAATCTGTTCGAGAGACGTAATGCCGCTGGACTCCTGTACGGCAAAGCCCATCACATCCCACGAAGGAAAAACGGCAATCGCCCTTAACGGCAATCGCCCAGGGAGTGGTCCCGTCCCTTTGTAAGCAAGTGTTACGGACGCGGATGGATTGATCCATGCCACGGAAACTTTTCCCTCCGCGAGCAGTTTAAGCTCACGAAAACTGTCCGCCGCGAACGCGAGCGAGATGCATTCGCCCTGTTTGCCGCGCGGCAGCAGAGACAATTGTAAATAGTAGCCGAGCCGCGAATCCGTTTGCAGGACGCCTTCAGCCGCTCGTTGAGTCTGATACGAAAGGGAGGTGTCGTAGAGGCCCGAGGCCAATTCGAGAAAGCCTTTTACCCGCTGGATTGCAGAATTGTATCGTTGTGGGGTCATGCTGTCATTCCTTTCGATGGGATGGCGCGAAGTCATGATCGCCGGTTTGTATCCGGCCATTCTCACAGCCGCCTCAACATACTTGAAGCGCGGAATTGTTCAAGCAGACAGGCACCACACGGGATACTCCCCACGTCTTGGGTGCACGAAATTGGCGCTATCGATCGATCCTAACAGACGCGCACACGAGAAGCTGGAAATATGCGTTTGAAGGAATTGCTGTTGAGCTCGCTCGTCGGGTGACGAATTAGAGAGTGAAGTGAATAGCTACCTACTCCTCCCGACGTCGAAACGCTCGAGCGATATTTTGGGTCACGCGTCCCGATGTCCGCGTCGCGATGCGGCGGCTATCGTGACGACAATGACCAATAGCACACTGAAGCCGACGAATAGCGCAATAGTGGGATCCATGCCTAGGATTGAATCGATTGAATATTGCGAGGGGGCGGTAACACCCTGCGGATCAAAAACGCCTGCAGAACCTTGCGGCATTTGGACTCCTGGTTTGGCGGAATCAGCCGTTGTACCGCTCGTTATCTCAGCCTGCCGACCGCGTTCCTCGGTCGACGGTTGATCTGCAATTTCAGCCGAAGGCTCTTTCGCGGCGGTAATTCTCGACACGTTGATCGTAAGAGAAATTACCAACGCGCCTATCAGGCATAGGACTAATCTCACTTTTCACCTCCTTTCTTCTCGATTCCAGTGATTATCGAGCAATTCCCGTGCCTTCAACATGCAATCCCGACACAAATCCACAGCTTGCCTCAGCAGACGACAAAAAGCCCACAAAACTCGGACGAATTCCCGGACATGTATGCTCGGCGAGTCTAACCCGTAGTAAAAAGCATACGCGCCGAGTCGGCTTTCCCCCTAATATTTAGCTGCTGATACTTACAGGGATACGGCGCATTGCTTGTTGGGCAATCGAGCGGTTTGAATAAATGCACCGGGCGAAGGCACGAGCGGCAAAAAATGATCATCTGCGACGAGGAATCGACATTGTCATGTGCGATAGGCCACGGACCGCATTTCATTGCGGCGCTATCACAACGCCGGGCTCAGGGAGGAGATCTGAAGTGACCGATGGTCAGTATTTTTGTCCGCTCAGTGGAGGCGCGTCCACGGGCAGATCCAGGTTTCGCTTACTTTCCCGCCCACAGCTTATCGAAGAAACCGCTTTTTTGCAGTCCATCGAGGTAGCGTCTATCGACGAGATCCTGTGGTTTAATTTTTTTTGCACGTGCATCGACTTTCGCGGTCTCGTCGATGATCGCCTGAAACGCTTCGGTTTTGAATTCCAACCGAGGCTCTAACACCTTGATCTCTTCGTCATAGGCGGCGTCCAACAGTTTGCGATCACCGATCCGCAATTGTTTAGCCAGTACTTTGTAGGTCGTTTCTTTATCCATGAAAAGTATTTTCATCGCCTCCGCGGTCACGCGCACAAATTTTTCGATAACTGGACCGCGCGTATTGATTATGGACCGGCGCGTGATCAAAGTCGCAGCAGCAAAAGGAATCTGCAGATCCGGTCCGTAAACGACATAACGAAAACCCTGAGCGGCTGCTCGAGTGCCGCCCGATGGGCCGGTCATCGTCGCGGCATCGACCGCTCCGCTGAATAACGCCGCGAGATTTTCGACCTGGCCGCCGGTCTGTATAAAAGTCACATCCGTCGGTTCCATACCGTTTTTTCGTAGAGCCTGGATGATGAAATAGTGCGAATTGCTGCCGAGCCGAGACACGCCCAGCTTTTTCCCTTTGAGATCTTCCGGTCTTTTGATCTCCGCTTTGGCGAGAATACTGTGAGTCAACGTGTTCTTGGCGCTGGCAACAAAAACCAAGTCGGTGGCGCCTTGGGCGTGGGCACGGATAATCGCCTCGCCTCCACTAATAGCGACCTGGGCGTCGCCGCCCAAGATTGCTGCGGTAACCAATGGGGCTGAAGAAATGTAAACCAACTGGAAGTCCAAATCGTATTTCCGATACAGGCCAACCTCTTCGGCGATCCACGGCATCGCTTGCGACATGGTGCGCGCCGAGTGAAAACCGATTAGTTTATCGGCGGCCAGTCCAGGCGGCGAGGAAAAAACGAGTGCGAGAAAGATAAAGAGAAATCGCGAAACGCAAACAACCACGGGGCGTGACTTCATGAGGGACACCTCCGGAATGAACGACTCAGTCGCAGCCTTCGATCGCGAATCGTCAATAGAAGTCTATCGGAAAACCAGCGCGACATTAGCAAAAAGAGCCGCTCGCTACTAGTCCACATGATCCCGGCGCGATGGACTGTAGGGGCGACCGGCTGGTCGCCCCGCACACAAAACCGCAAAGGACGTCAAGGAAGAATTGTAGAGCTGAGATTTTTTCAGGATAATGATTGGCGGGCACAGGCAGCGTTTTTCGAGGAGGTTCGAAATGAGAAGCACACGGATCACTGTGAACCCCAAACAAATGGATGGAGTACCCTGCATCAGACATCTTCGTATTCCTGTCGCGACGGTGGTGGGGATGCTAGCCGACGGCATGACGGAGAAAGAAATACTCGATGCCTATCCCGATCTCGAAGCCGACGATATTCGCGCCGCTTTGCGTTTTGCTGCCGAAGCCGTACGCGAACGAGAGTTACCCCTTGTCGGTAATCCGTGAATTTCCTGATCGACAGCTCACTACCACCCACGGTCGCAGAAACTCTGCGGCAAGCGGGCCACGATGCGGTCCATGTTCGCCATTACGGTATTCACAAGGCGGAAGACGAAATCGTTTTTGATCGAGCTGCTGAAGAAGATCGCGTCGTCGTATCGGCCGACACCCGCTTCGCAACGGTTTTGTCGCTGCGGCACGCTTTCAAACCATCGGTCATTGTGTTTCGCCGGGTATCGCCGCGCCGCACCGAAGCGCTAGCGAACTTGCTGCTCACAAACTTACCTAACATCACCGCTCTACTCGACCTCGGCAGTATCGTCATTTTCGAAGAAGCACGGTTGCGGAGTCGTACGTTTAGGCCATTACCCTCGAAGTCGGGCAAGGACAGCCACGAATAAGGCGGAAATCGCAACAGGCAATCGAGCGCACGGGATAAAAACCGCGAGCCTTTTAGCTCGATGCCTGTAAGGAGAAACTGATGAAGGTATCCGTATGCCGTATTCTTTTTAGCGCTTTTTCTCTGACTCTCGCCTTGACCGTACTCGCTCGGGCACAATCCAATCCTCCCAGCACAGTAAACGCCAAGAAGGAAGGGGAAGTGATTTGGTACGGCTCTCTGACTGGCGGGACGATCGTCGCAAGGATTATCAAAGCGTTCGAAGATAAATACCCGCCCATCAAGGTCAAGTACCTCCGCATGGGGGGCGCCGGACTGATTGAAAGAATCAGGAGCGAGGCTCGAGCCGGAAGATTTTTCTGGGATGTCGCGACCGCCGAGTACATCCAGTTTTTCCAGTTGCCGAAGCACGTGAACCTTGCCAAATACTTCACGCCGGAGTTTCAGAAATTTGCTGAGCCGCATCGGGATCCGAACGGAACTTGGATAAGTATCTACGGCGCCATCGCCACCATCGGTTGGAATACGCAGATGGTCAAATCAGCCGACGCGCCGAAGGATTGGAAAAATCTGTTAGAGCCCAAGTGGAAAGGAAGAAAAATCGGCCTGCCTGCCGAAGCCTATCAATGGTACGGCGGGATGGTCGCCTATCTGGGAGACAAGGCAGGCCGTGAATACATGCACGCGCTGGCCGATCAAGATCCGCAAACGCAACAAGGATACACCAACACGTCAAATCTCCTCGTAGCCGGGGAGTTTCCCGTCGCGGTCATCAGAGCGCACCGGATCGAAATTGCGCGGGCGAAAGGCGCGCCCGTGGATTGGTCCGCGGAAGCCAATCCAATCGTCTACAGCATCCATCCCATCGGCATATCTGAAAGAGCGCCTCACCCCAGCGCGGCCAGACTGTTTTACGATTTCGTGGCGTCGGTGGAAGGCCAGGGGCTTTTCACGGAAGAGGGCTTTACCAGCTCCCACGCTGATGTCAAGGCGCGCTTTCCAAGGGTGGGCCTCGACAGAATCAAACATCCGGCGCCGCCCGACGCCAAAGTCAGCGACCGGATCGAGACATGGCTCAAAGAACACCAGAAGACGTTCCACATACAGACAGGTAGCAGATAGAGCGACGATCGACCGTGTTTCAATTTAATTTCGATGCCGCAGAACACGTAGGGGCAGACCCGCGTGTCTGCCCTCTGGAACGGGCGACCACACAGGGTCGCCCCTACAGGAACCGCCACCGATCGTGTTCACTAATTGGACTGGCTAAAATTTGACATGCTGTGTGAAGCCTATGGCAATTCTTCCAGCAGCCGGCCATAGCCCTTCACGGGCTCGCGCACGTGAAAGCGCTTTTGCACGTCCCAAAGTTTCGTGGCGAGATTGTAGATCACCGGCACCTGCAGGTCTTGTTCCAATAGCCGCACGACTTTCAGCAGTCGCCATCCCGATCCGAGCATGTAGATCGCATCGGCATCGCGATGTTTTAGAAAGGCTTTCTTCGTGTGTTTGTAGATCTCCTCTCCCGATAGCTTGCCCACGTCTTTGAAGGCGACTTCGATGCCCTCCATTGCTTTCACGACGATACCCGCTTCGCTGAAGTAGCGCGTGAAAATCTGATTCATGTTGTCCCCGAAGTAAGTAACGCCGACGAGGCTCTTGGCTCCCAGTGCGCGCATCGCCTCGATCTGGGATCTACCCGAAGTGCTGACTGGCACCCCGATTTTGGCTTCAAGATCTTTGACAATTTTGTCCTCACCCTGAAAGCCATGCACCATCATCGGCGGAGCACCGCCGATGTGAATCAAGTCCGCGCCCAGCTCCGCCAGCTGCGCCGCCTTTTGCTTGTAGTCTTCCAGCACATCGCGAAATTCCTGCTCAGTTCCGGACCTGATCCCGACCGTGAGCGGAATCACTCCGATCCCTTCGGGAAGCAGGCGAATAAAGTCTTCTAATGAGCCCGGCCGATACGTGGGCTTGATATCACCGACGACGCCTCGCCAACTTTCAAACATTTTTCACCTCCACTTCGTTGTCATGTCGCGCTGACTCGGTAGAGAACCACTTGCGTGAGATCCGCAGCGAATCATGTGTAAACAATCCACACCAGCGCGTGCGTCGGAAAAATATGCGCAACGGCCAGAAAGGTCAAGCCGTAAAAATCGCGCGCAGCGCGCTTGACCTTGAGCCGACCGTGATGTTACGCAATCTCACACGAGAATAAGGGGGAGGACAACCATGAAGATCGTCGTGTTCGGACCGGAACGTCGAGCGGGTGCTTTGGTGGGCGAAAGAGTTATCGACCTCAACCACGGTATGGCGAGATACCTGCGAGAACAGGGCGAGTCGAACTCGAAGGAACAAGCGGCTTCACGGCTACCGTCCCGGTTACTATCGCTTATCGAACGGGGCCCCGCCGGATTGGCAGACGCGCAGGCCGTGATCGATCACTTCATTAAATTGTCCCCCGCCGACGACCGCGGCGATCCGAAAGTCGTTCACAATTCGAACGAGGTGAAGCTTCACGCGCCGTGGCCGGAGCGGCGCATCGCCTGTGTCGGTGGCAACTATGCCGCTCACTTAGCCGGTATGTGGGCCAACCGACTCGGCAAGACCGACGTTTCGATCGAACAGATCACAGAGGAAGCAAAGAAGGCCGGCCAGTGGGGATTTTGGAAAGTGCCGGCTGAAGTCGCCGGACCAAATGACACGATCCCCTTCCCAAAACGCGTGACCTATTTCGATTACGAAGGCGAAATTGCGATCATCGTCGGCAAGCGGGGCAAGAACATTCCTGCCGAGCGAATCCGCGAATATGTTTGGGGCGTCACTTTATTTCATGACTGGAGCATTCGTGACGGCGGCGGTGTCGACCGGGTCGTGAGCTACAACCTGCAGAAAAATTTCGACGGTGCGGTGTCGATGGGTCCGTGCGTTGTCGTCGGAGAGTTGGACCAACAAGACATCGATGCCGAAACCCGCGTTAACGGCGTGGTGCGCCAGAGCTACAACACCAGTGAAATGATTTGGTCGTTCGGCGAAGTGTTGGAATATCTGTCGCAAGACTTCACCTTCGTGCCGGGCGACGTGATTGCCGGCGGCACATCGGCGGGAACCGCTGCGGACAAATCGCGGCGAGGACCAGATGGCAAGCGACCGCTCGATCTGTTTCTCAAGGTCGCTGATACCGTGCAAGTGTCGTCGTCCAAGATCGGCGCTCTGTCGAACAAGATCGTCGCAAGCGACTAGCCCGCTTCTTCATCCTCCCCCGCGTGAGGGGGAGGAAAGAGGTGGGGAGCCAGTAATACGGCTAACGGTTCGCTAGCGAAGAAGGATTATCGATGGACTTCAACCTGCCCGAAGAAATTCAAATTCTAAAAGAGACCGTGCGCCGCTTCGTCGACAAGGAACTGATTCCGCTGGAGCACGAGTACCGGCACGACAGTGAAACGGCGATGCCGGAGCATCTGCTCAAGCCGCTCCAGGAAAAAACCAAGGCCATGGGGCTCTGGATGCTTGATGTGCCGGCGGAGTACGGCGGCGCCGGCCTCGGACTTTTGCCGCGCTGCGTGATTCACGAGGAAATCGCTCGCGCGGCTTCTCTACCCTTCCGCGGCCTTGAACTCTTTGGACCGGAAGTCAGGCCCGTGCTGTTTCACTGCAATGAGGAACAGAAAGAACGATTTCTGAAACCAGTGCTGCATGGCGAAATTAAATTTTGTTTTGCCCAGACGGAGCCTGACGCAGGCAGCGATCCCGCGAACATGCGCACCCGCGCTGTGCAAGACGGTGACTCATTCATCATTAACGGCACCAAACGTTTCATCACCGGCGCAGGGCGCGCCGATTACACGCAGCTCATGGCGGTGACCGATCCGGAGAAAAAGGCGCGCGGCGGAATTACCTGTTTCGCGGTTGATCTAAAGAGCTCGGGCGTCGTCCTCGAACGACAGTGGCCGACGATGATGGGCGAAGCGCCATGGCAAATTCTTTTCGACAATGTGCGTGTGCCGGCGGCAAATGTCATTGGGCCGATCGGCGGCGGTTTTTCACTGGCGCAAAAGTGGATCGGTGAAGGCAGGATCAGAGGCCACGGCGCGCGCCCCGTGGGCATCGCGCGGCGCGCGCTCGATATGATGGTCGAGTACTCCAAAGTCCGCGTCACTTTCGGCCGCCCGCTCGCCGACCGCCAAGCGATCCAGTTCATGATCGCCGACTCGGCAATGGAACTTCATGCTGTGCGAAATATGGTCTACGAGTGCGCCTGGCGCGTGGATCGGGACGAAGATGTGCGCGATCTCTCTTATATGGTCAAAGTAATGGCTACTGAGATGGCCAGTCGCGTCATCGACCGCGCCATCCAGATACACGGCGGATTAGGGTTAATGAAGGAATTGCCGCTCGAATGGTGGTATCGGCAGATTCGCAGCACCCGAATCACCGAGGGTGCGAACGAAGTACTGCGCTGGCGCCTCGGGCAAAATCTGATTCGGGCGCATCACTGATTTTGGGAATGGTTGAAGTCCCTTAATTTGATGCGGAATGAAAGTGCGTCATGCCGGCGCAGGCCGGCATCCAGGCCGATGCAGGAGTGCCATAAAAGAAGAAAGACTGGATTCAGGCATCCGCCGGGATGACGGAATCGGGAGGCAGCCGATTTGTGATTGATGGGACCCTTCGGATTGGACCGAGGGACGTTCCGCGGGTCCGCTCAATTCTCCAAGATCTTTTTCACCCGTTCCATGACGTCCACCGGCTGGCTCGTGACTTCCTTCGCCAGGTTCTGCATCTCCTCCCACGACACTGGCTCCAAGTCGTAGCGACGTTTTTTTACCTCGGCGATAAATTCGGGGTCCTTGAGCATCTTTTCGTAGCCGGTGCGGATCGTACGCGCGAGATCGGCAGCCATCCCGGGCGGTGCCACCATGGGCCGGCCGAACCCACCGGATGAAAGCACCACGGTTGCCATGCGCCGAAGCGCATCAGAGGTTTTTTGCTTGTCCATTAACTCATAGAGGGTCGGGACGTCGCCGAGCCTGGCGTCGCGTCTTCTGCCGGTCTGAATCAGGCTTTTTACATAGCCGTTTTTGAACCAGGTTCGCGTCGGATCCCGGCCGACGAAGCTGCCGATGTCGAAGGCGCGACAATGTAGCTCACCGCGTTCCACCGCGATATCGATTTCACCGCCGCTTTGGTAACCGGTGACGGTTTTGAATTTAAGACCGAGGGTTTCTTCTAATACTTTCGGAACGAAATAACCTGTCGCGCCGGTCCCCGCGCCGCCACAGCGCGGCGGTTCCGCAGCGCGCCGGATATCTTCGAGCGTCTTGTACGGGCTGTCCGCGCGCATATAAAGCTGCGCCTCGAGCCGTTCTGGCGAACCGATCCAGGTGAACTTGGCCCATTCGAATTTCGCCGTGTCACGGCCCAAGATCTGATCGAAGAATGCCCCGCCTTGTAATGCGCCCAACGTCAGACCGTCCGGCTTCGCCATGTTGTAGACATAGTTGGCAGCCACGACGGAGCTGGCGCCCGGCATGTTCTGCGGCACAAGGACCGGCTCGCCGGGCAAATGCCTGCCGAGAAATTGCGCGACCACGCGCGCGTAAAGATCGACTCCGCCGCCGGTGCTCGTCCCAATGATGAGTCGGATCGTTTTTCCCTTGAAGTCAGCTTCACTTTGCGCGGCAAGATCGGCCGACCTCGCAAGACCAAAGGCAATGATTGCCAGCAGGCAAACCAGAAAACTCTTGAGAGTTAGAATCTTTTTCATTTCTCGCGCCTCCGCTATCTCACAAGTGGATCTTGGCGTCCAATACCGTCATTACCTGCGAACCGAGATTCACTCCGATCGGATTGATGTCCACGGCGCTAATCTTGCCCCGCAGATCGACGGCGAGTTCGGCCAGGCGGACAATCCCGTCAATGATAGAATCGATATGCGCCGTTCCCTTGGGCGATTTTTTTAAAGCCGCGAACGCTTTCAGAGAAGACAGCATCTCCTCGGCATCCGTCATCGCCAGCGGCGCCAGCCGCAGCGCGTAGTCTTTGAGCACTTCGGTGAAGATGCCGCCGAGCCCGCACAAAATCACCGGCCCGAAGGTCTCATCGTATTTCGCACCGAGAATAACTTCGAAGTCATGCGGAATAAATCGCTCCACGCTAAACTCAACGGTTGCCCGCGAATGTGCGCGAGCTTTACTCTCCAGTGCAGCGAATTCTTCGCGCAGCTCCGCGTCGTTGGAGATTTTGCCACTGACCAATCCGGCATCGCTGCGATGGGCGATATCCGGCACGATTCCCTTCAGAATCACCGGGTAGCCAATTTTGGTCGCAGCACTTACTGCTTCATCACTGTTGGAGACCAATCTAAACTCGGCAGCGGCAAAGCCGTACGCGGTGAGCAACTGTGCCGTCGCCGAGTGCGGCAACATTGATCCGCTCTTGTGAGCTTTCAAAATCCCTTCCGCTTTTGTTCTGACCGCATTCTGAGCGCGCGCTGCCAACCGCGTCTTGCGCGGTCGCTGCAGGAACTGCCCGTAATCGATGTAAGCACGCAGCATCTTGAAGCAGGCATCCGTCGCTCCGTCGAAAACCGGAATATGCTGCGCTTGAAAAATATCGCGGACGTCCGGCTCGGAGAGACAATTGATAGTAACCGCGGGCTTGGCGAACTTCACCGATGCCGCCGCAAAATTCCTGGCGTACTCATGACGCACCGCCAGCGGCCCGAGATACATCAAGAGACAGTCGTTGGCCGTATCCCGTGCGAAAGCTTCGCAGACGTTGGAGAGAAAACCCGGGCTACGCGACGCTCCAGCAGTGTCGAAAGGATTGCTCAAGATCGCCGTGCGGCGCTGTGGAATGCGGCTTTTGGCTTCCTCGGAGATATCGGCAAGGTCGAGACCGTATTCAGTTGCTTTGTCGGCCATCAGGCTCGCGCCTGCGCCGCTCGAAGTCATGACGAGAATGCGCCCGCCGCGCGGCACGGGTTGATGAGCCGCCATCTGCGCTGATCCCAAAAATGTCTCCACGGTATCGGTGGAGATGACGCCGTATTGCCGAAATGCAGCTTCGTATACTTCGCCGGCGCCGGCCATGCGCGCTGTATGCGCCAGGGTGGTAATCGCGCCGCGCTCCGACTTACCGACTTTGAGCACGACGATTTTCTTACCGAGCTCGTGCGTGCGCTCGGCCAGCTGGAGAAAGCGCGGCCCGTCCTTGAGCCCTTCCATAAGTAAGGCGACTACCTGGGTCGATGCGTCTTCGAGAAAGAATTCGGTAAAGTCGCAAAGGTCTAAATCCATCTCGTTGCCGTTGCTGACCAGATAGCTGAGTCCCTGATTAGCCTGTACCGCGCGATGGCCCAATACACCGAGCAGCGCACCGCTATGCGACGCGATGGCGACTGGACCGGGTGTGAGAGGCAGCGCAAAAGAATGGTCGTAACCGCAGGGAATTCCTTTGAGTACGTTGAACGTGCCGTGACAGTTGGGGCCGCACACGCGAATGTCGTATTGCTTTGCGATGTCGCTCAGCTGTGCTTGACGCTGTGCTCCTTCGGCGCCAGATTCGCTAAAGCCCGCCGAGCCGATGATTGCGGTCTTGACTCCTTTTTTGCCGCACTCTTCTAAGACTTGCGGCGATAATTTCGCGTCGACCATTAAGATCGCGACGTCGGGTGCCTCGGGCAATTCGCTGACGCTCGGATAACACTTGAGACCGCCGATCTCCGGCGCGCGTGGATTGACCGGATAGATCTTACCGGTGAATTTGGAATTGATGACATTGCGCAACGGCAAACCCGACGGCTTCGACGGATCTGACGAAGCGCCGACGATGGCGAGGGAATTCGGTTCGAAAAGCAATCGAACGCGCGGATCGGACACAAAGACTTCCTCCAAAAATTTTCCTAGGAGTGAAATGAAACAGCTATGCGACTAGCGCAGCAACAAAATAAGTGTTGCACAGCTATGTTCGTCATTCCGGCGCAATCCAGGTGACAGATTCTTGCATCCCAAATGTCGTGGGGTCTCCACAATTCAAAAACTAAAACGGCAGCCAGCGACCACTAGGCTGTTCCGTACCCGGCACCGCACGATCGCCGTCGCCATTCATCGTCTCCGGACGCTGCGGGCTCTTGATCGGTTCCTTCCACGGCGACGGCGCGCCTTTGTAAGCTTCGGAGCCTTTGATGAAGTGACGGGCCTGTTCCAGGGTCTCGACGAACGGCATGTTCACCGGATAGAGCTTTTTACCTTTTGGCCTGGGTCCGCCCTTTGAGACATGCCCCCACAGCGGATGGCCAACAATCTCTTCCGCCATCCAAACGGCTTCGATCAGCTTTTCGAGATCGACACCGGTCTCGATACCCATCCCATCCATCATGTGGATCAAATCTTCCGTCGGCGCCAAACCCGCGGAGCGCCCGTTGCCGCAAAACGGACAACCGCCCATGCCGCCTATGGCGGGCTGCAGGCGCAGCGTGTCGGTAGCATCGAGCACTTTCAGGGATACGTAAGATGATGTGAGTGCCATGCCGCGCGTGTTGTGTAAATGTAGATTGAAACTTTTGATCGACGGCCAGCGCTTTTTGATCGCGATCAATTGCCGCTCCACTTGGTCCGGCATGTTCCAACCCATCGGGTCGGAGATTCCCACTTTTGTTACCGCGATCCCCGCCTCTTCCCACAATCTGTACTGCCGTTCCAACATCGTCATGCGGTCTTCTTGTGAGACTTCGCCGGTCCAATTGGAGCCCCAGGACGCACTGATGTTTATGCCTGCTTCCTTTGCGCCTTTTTCCTTTGCTTCTTCGATCGCCTTGGGCCATCGCGCCATTTGCTGCGCGATGGTGCGGTTGATATTGCGTTGGGCAAATACGTCACAAAGATAGACTTGAGTCTGCGCCTGGTATCTCGCATCAGAGAGCGGCGGACAATACTGTCGCAACCTTTCGCGGCCCATCTCGTTGAGCGCCGTCGCGGAGTAAGTAATTCCGGGCTTCGGATGAAATCCCTTCACAAGCTCATCGATGCAAGCCATCTGCGGCACCCAGCGCGGACTGACGAAAGAACCCACGGCAATTTCCTTCAAGCCGGTTTCCGATAACATATCGAGCAGCCGGACCTTATCAGCGACTGGAATATCGGCGTGCTCGATCTGCAAACCGTCGCGCATGCCTTCTTCGGTTAGGATCACTTTGGGATAGTTACTCATGAATGCCTCCTGCCCGGCGGCCTTGAACTAGTTCCTAGCTCCGAGTATTTAACGTCCTTTTGCGCCTTTGAGGTAGGGGCAGGCCCCTGTGCCTGCCCGGATGGGCAACCACCGGGGGGGGCCCTACACAATCGTCCGATCTATTTCCTATCGCGCGGAGACACCAAGATTGCAAAGAAAGACTCTGTATCCTTCCAAACCGCACTCAGTGAATAGCATTGGCAATGCTCATAAATCATTAGGGCCATCAACTTGAACTTAAAGCAGTGAACTCATTCCCCCTTAAAATTCGTGGGTCGCTTCTCTGCGAACGCTTTCGCTCCCTCTCGGGCGTCATGGCTTTCATAAGGACTCGGTCCCGGCGCCATTTTGAGAGCGAAAAATAGCGGCGAGCCGATGGACTTAACAGACAGCTCTTTGATCCGCCGCAGAGACACCGGCGCGTTCTCAGCGATCTTCTCCGCCAAGGCAACGGCCGTCGGTAATAATTCGGGCAGTGGTACCAGCCGATTGACCAGGCCGAATCGGAGCGCATCTTGGGCGGAAATCGGCTCGCCGGTGAAAAGCATTTCCATGGCGATGCCGCGGGGAATCAGATACTGCAGCATCACCGTCGCGAAATTGGCGCCGCGGCCGCGCTTGGCCTCCGGCAAGCCGAAACGGGCGTTTTCGGAAGCAATGCGAATGTCGCAGGCCAAAGCCAGCTCGCATCCTCCCGCGAGCGCGTAACCGTTGACCGCTGCGATCACCGGCTTGTAGGTTTCAATCACGATCGTGCTGGAATGCGGCGGTTCATCCAACGCGCCATAATCCGGCCCGACGCGATAGGGCTTCTTTTTGAAGATTTCATTGTGTTCCTTCAGATCCGCGCCGGCCGAGAACGCTTTGTCGCCCGCCCCGGTGACGATCGCCACACGAATCGACGGCTCATGGCGGACTTTTAAAAACGCATCGATAAGTCCCTGGCGTACATCAGTGCCGAGCGCGTTCATGCGCTCCGGCCGGTTGATCGTGACAATCGCCACGGGACCTTCTTGCTCGAAAAGAACATGATCAGGCATATAAATTTTTTCCTCGACAGCGATCACTTACTACCATCGCACAAGTAACACTAGGTAAGAAGAAGCGCAAGAAAACCGCGGGAAACCATTCACCGACGGCGGCCTTGAGCGCGTGCCATTCAACGAGCTTTGCAATCGACGGATGCTTTCAGGAAATCTGGCAGCATGTAACGGTACGAGTGGTTATTGTTTATCGATGTCTTTTATCGCCTCGCGCAGATAACTCTGATCGACGTACTTGCCTGCATCAGGCAGCGAACTCTTCGCTCCGGTTTGCTCCGCGTAGATGCGAACGTTGGTTTTCATTCCTTCCATGGTCACATCGCCGTCCGGCGGCCAAAAGCGATTCTGCGTATAAAATTCCCAGCCCTTGCGCGCATGCAGCGGCTTGAGCTGCATTTCCTTTGACAAAAATTCCACAGCCGCGTCGCGGTTTTCGAACATCCAACGAAACGTCAGCACCATCGCTCTCATGAAGCGTACCATGACCGGGCGGTTTTTTTCCGCCCATGAGCGTCGCGTAACGAATGCATTAGTTTGAAAGTGTGGGATGCCCTCGCTCAGCCTGCCGATGACATTAAGTCCCGCTTCCTCAGCGGCATAGTTTAGCGGCACGGCAACCGTTGTGGCCGCGATCTGGCCGGACTGGAGCGCGGCGAGATTGGCCGATGATCCGCCGGCGATGATGAGCAATTTATAGTCCCGTGGATACTCCAATCCTTTGAGCTTGAGCGCTTCTCTAAGCGCGGTGATCGTGCCGCCCGTCAGTGAAGCAGTACCAAAGGTCGCGCCGCGAAGATCCTCGTAGGTCTTATAATTCTTCCCGGCAATCAGAAACTGCGCAATGCCGTTGATGATCCCGCCGGTAACGACAAAATCGAGGCCGCGTTCCGAGGCTTCAATATAAGGCTCCGGCCCTCCCGACCCGATATGTAAGGAACTTGCCGCAAGCGCTTGCACGGTCATTGGCACGCCGCGCAGGAGCACCAGCTGAACATCGAGGCCTTGTTGGTCGAAAAATCCTTTCTTCGTCGCGACCCATAGCGGGCTGTATCCCAGTGTCTTGCTGGATGCACCGAGGTAGATCTTAGGTTTCTCCTGCCCAAACGTAGTCGAACAGAGGTAACTACTGGCGAGAAGAGCCACTGCAATCCGTGCAAGGACAACCATGTCACCGTCCTTTTCTACGACGCCTTTTTCAAGCAACTTGAACCATTGGCGTGATTGGTATGAGTGTCGCCCAAGCCCTTACAACGGTGACACATTTCTTTGCAAGCCTTTGAACCTGATTGACTGATAACTACCAAAACTGCCTAAACACGGGGCCGCTCGATACGCTGATTTCCTCACACATGAAAATCGGAATCATCGAACAATTTCGCTCTCCACCAGTAATTTTTACCGGTTGGCTGACCAGCAGCCGGGCGATCACGCGCGGCAAAATCAATGGGTTAGCCCGTGGCGCCGAGTGGCACGTCGGTTGCTCTGCTGAAAGCACGATTTCGCTGAAAGATGTAGCAGATGAAAAGGAGAACACAAATGAAATTCTCGAAAACTTTAGCCTTAGCTGGACTGCTCGCCGGCTCGTTAATTCTTCCCGGTCCAATGGCGACAGCCGAGGCTCATGGCAATGGTAACGGAAACGGTAATAGTAAGAGCAAGCATAATTTTTGTTACGACAAACATGGTCGCTGGCGCTCTCATCCCCATTGTCCGCCGCCTCAACACAGCCATTACCACGGGTATCATCACGACTACGACCGTTACCCCAGCCACACTCACTACCACCGCTCCGCTCCGGCCCCGTACCAACGTCACCCGAAGATAATTTATGTGCGGAAAGACGGCCCATACGATCGTCGTGTTCAGCACAACAATCCAGTAGTGCAAAGTCGCCCCACAACCGTCACCGACGCGCGGACAAGAGCACAGCAAAGCCGCGACCAACTTCACACCGATCGGATCGAGCTGAAGAACGATCGCGCCGAGCTGCGCCGGGATATTCGCAATAAGGTCGGCAAAGATGAAATCGCAAGGGATCGCCAGGAAATCCGCGCCGATTTGGCTAAGATCAAATCGACTAGAAGCGATCTGCGTAAAGATTAGTTGGACGGCGCGCGCCGCTAATTGAAAAGATTCAGCCCAGAGATAAGCTTCGTCACCCTGCTAGCCCTGACCACCCATCCGGTGCGGTCAGGCTAGTAGTTTTAGTCATTAATTCTCCCCGCCAACATTCGTCCTCTCCGCTTGCGTCGAAAGGCGTCACTGAATTATTCAAAGCCTTGCTGGCGCGATATCACTTCGCAACCCAAAATGTTGTGTCTCAAAGCGATTGCGGTTAAGGTGGCGCCCATCAATCTACCTTCTCGGGAGATCACATGCCTACCACCCGTTATAATGCTGGTATTCAACGCGCCAAAGGTTTACTAGAGCTCGCGGCCGCATTGTACGACGGCTCGCTTTCTTACCAGACCAAGCGTGCGGCGGAAGGCGTTCTGCAAACCGATACGCGAGTGGGACGCGTGGTAAGATTGTCGCTCGGCGCTAGGGCCAATGACATACCGATCTCCTTCGCCACCGGTAGTTTCCGCGAGATCATCGCGGTGGCCAACGGCAAGTACTCCATGGCCTGGGTCAACCCTTCGGTGTTACTCACCATGGCGTGCCGTGGCAAAGGCCCCTTCCGCAGACCGCTGCCGCTCAGAACCATAGCGGTGTTTCCGTCCTGGGACGTCATGGGCTTTGCCGTGCATGAATCTACTGGCATCACCTCTCTCGCGCAAATCGCTCGGGAGAAAATTCCGTTAAGTCTTTCTACCGGGCGAATTGCCCAAAATGAGCTCGCCAGCAGTGCGACCATGTTCACGGTTTCGGCCGTGCTCAAGGCGGCAGGATTCTCGCTCTCTCAAGTGCGCCGCTGGGGCGGCAAAATCCATGAGGCGCCGCGGCCCAGCGACCCCAGCCGCCGCGCGGCCATCGAGAGCGGCACGGTGAACGCGATCTTCGACGAGGGCATCAAGAGCTGGGGACAAACGGCTCTGGACAACGGATTTCGTTACCTGCCGGTTGAAGGAAAGGTGCTCAAGCAACTAACGAGCCTCGGCTATCGACCTGCGGTTCTCTCGAACTCACACTTTAAGGGACTGGCAGAAGACATCCCGACCATCGACTTCAGCGGCTGGCCGATGATCGTGCATGCCGACATGGCCGATGAGGTCGCCTATGCGCTCTGCGAGGCCATCGAGAAGCGGCGCGATCTCGTACCCACCGATAACTACAAGCCGCTCGACATCGCCCAACTCTGTGCCAACGATGAGGAAGCGCCCTACGACGTGGCGCTCCATGCCGGCGCAAAACGTTTCTACCAAGAGCGCGGCTATCTTAAGTAGTCGCGAGCCGGCCTGAAATCATCAATTTGGCCGTCATCGCCGGCCAACGCCACCTCGTGTCGATGCATGCCAAGGCAAATTGCGCCGTTTGCCGGACAATCCGATTCTATAGTAAATCTACTTCGTTCCCTTTTAATCGAGACTCAGGAAACAAACTGACCGAAGGACATCGAAAAAGGCACGCGAGATTCGGAGGCTCAGATGAATGCGCAACCGGCAACGCTGGAGCATTATAACGCCGCGGTGGACTTGATTGAGCGTAATCTTGCCGCCCGGCCGGAGAAAATCGCCTACATCGACGAGCGTGGCAGCTATAGCTTCGCCGAGCTTGCTGAGCGTGTGAACC
>DASPXM010000350.1:0-5052 GCA_035637295.1 Verrucomicrobiia bacterium | reverse complement strand
CTTTGACAAATTCGCCGGTTATCCGGCGGGGCATCGAGTCTGCGCCAACGCGAACCGGACGATTCGACGGTTCGCCTTGGCAATGGATCTGCCCATCGACATTCATCCATTGGAGTTGCTGCGCCGCTGGCGCGATAAGCGCGCGGGCTCCGTGCCGGTCTCCGCGAAAGTCGTAAAGGATGGGCCGATCCTCGAAAACGTGCAGCAAGGCGATGACGTCAATATCGAAAGCTTTCCCGCGCCGCGCTGGCATCCCGGCGACGGCGGGCGCTACATCGGCACGCAAGACATGGTGATCGTGCGCGATCCCGAGCAGGGTTGGGTGAACATGGGTTGCTACCGCGCGATGATTCAGCGGCGCGACCGCATCAGCCTGTGGATCAACCCACAGAAACATGGACGCATTCTCGCACAAAAATACTGGCGCGAAGGCAAAGCCGCGCCGGTGGCCGTTGTTTTGGGCTGCGAGCCGGTAACCTGGATGACCGCGTCGATGTCGCCGCCGTTCGGTACTTCGGAGTACGAGTTGGCGGGCGCCTATCGCGGCAGCGCGGTAGACGTTATCGAATTGCCACTGACGAAATTGCCCGTGCCCGCACACGGGGAGATGGTTGTTGAAGGAGTAATCCCGCCGGAGAGCGAAGAGACGGCAATCGAAGGACCGTTCGGCGAATGGCCCGGCTATTACACGCACCAAGGACCGGAGGCGGTGGTGCGCATTCAGCGCATTTACTATCGCAACAATCCGATTATTGCGGGCGCACCGCCGCTCCGGCCGATCAATTGGAGCAACTTCACCAACTACGTGCATTTGTGGGAGCACCTCGAGCGCTCAGGCATCACTGACGTTGCCGGCGTCTGGGGCTTTTACAATGGCTTGCTGACGGTCGTCTCGCTGCGCCAGCGCTACGCCGGCCACGCCAAGCAGGCATTGATCACGGCCGCGGGGTTTCGCCATGGCGACATGAAGACTTATTACGTGACGGTCGACGACGACATTGATCCAACCAATCAAGAAGAAGTTCTGTGGGCGATGTGCACGCGCGTCGATCCGGCGACTTCGGTCGACATCATCCGCGACGCCTGGACCGCGGATCTCGACCCGCGGCTTTCGCCGGCGAAACGCGAGGCGGGTGATCTCACAGTTGGCCGTATGCTGATCAACGCGTGCAAACCCTTCGCATGGCGCGACCATTTTCCCAAGACCAACGTGTTCAACGCCGAAGAGCGAAAAATCGTCGAAAATAAATGGAGTCAGCTCTTGGCGAACATTGGAGTGGAGAAGGGTACGCCAAAGTAAGCCGGGATTGTGAAAAGCGTGGTTGCGTCACGGGTGCAACAGAATTGGCAAGAACCTACAGCGGCTAAGCCGCAACCCCCTCCTTCATCCTCCCCCGCAACGCGGGGGAGGAAAGAGGTGGGGGCGCTTCTAAACTTCGTGCACTTCGTGACCTTCGTGGTGAGGCTATGTAGCTTCTCGATTCGGCAGAGAAGCCTGACACCTTTCTCAACCGCTCTCGTCGTGATTGGCGTGTTATTTCCTGCCTTGGTTTTCGCGCAGACGAGCTGGCAAGCGGAATGGGACAAAACCCTGCGCGCAGCGGAGAGCGAGGGGCAATTGACGCTCTACGGTTGCTGCTATGAATACGATCGCGTGATCGAGGGATTTAAAAAGAAATACCCCAAGATAAAAGTTGCCACGTTTGTTGGGTCTGGCAATCAGCTTTCGGCAAGGATTCTCGCAGAGCGGCGCGGTGAAAAGTACCTTCCCGACATCGTTGGCTCGGGCGCGAACACCCTTCATGACGCGCTCTACAAGGCGAACGCGCTGGATCCGATCAAACCCGCGCTCATCCTCCCCGAAGTCTTGGATCTGACGAAGTGGTACCAGGGTGAGCACCGCTACATCGATCCGGAGAAGCGTTACATATTCGCTTTCGTCGCCAATTCTCAGTCCGGGCAAATTGTCTACAACGTTAAGCAGGTGAATCCCGCCGAGTTCAAATCCTACTGGGATCTCCTCAATCCGAAGTGGAAGGGTAAAATGGTGTCGCTCGACCCTACCAGTTTCGGCATGGGCGCGGCGCTGCAGTTCTTATATTTTCACCCTGAGTTGGGTCCGGCGTTTCTCAAGAAACTCTATGGCGAGATGCAAGTCACGGTGAGCCGCGACCCGCGCCAAATGACCGACTGGCTCGCTACGGGAAAGTTTTCTCTCTGCATCCGCTGCAACGCAGGCAGCGAAGTGGGCAAGGCTGTGCAACAGAAGCTGCCCATCGGGTATCTCGATACGGAGGAATGGAAGGAGGGTGGCAGCTCCAGCGCTGCCGGAGGCACTCTCGGCATTCTCAACCGCGCGCCTCATCCCAATGCCGCGAAACTATTCGTTAACTGGTTTCTCTCACGCGAAGGGCAGATGGCACTGCAAAAGTACGGCCGGCCCGACGCGCACAACTCCCGCCGCATCGATATTCCGAAAGACGACGTCGACTTCTATAACCGTTTGGACGAAGGAAAGAAATACTTTGATCTGGCGAAGCCGGAGTACCAGGACGTGGCACCCATCTTCAAGTTTGTCAAAGACGCGCTGCCGCAGAAATGAAACTCATTGGGTCCAGTCGTTCCAAAAGTTCCATTGGTTCCAAACGTATTGAACGGCTTGAACAGCTTGAGCGTCTTGAACCCAATTCATCGTTTTTCTCTGATCATCAATAATCCGGGTTAGCGTCCTTTTCCGCCGAGCGCGTCCTCGACAATTTTCATCGCGGGCTTCACGTCCATGAATTCCGGAGTCTCGACAAAAAAGTATTTTCTGCCGGCCACGCGCCGCTGCGCGGCGGGGACCTTTTCCTTGGGTATGTCGATTCGGAGCGAATCACGGTCGCCGTGGCTCTCCTGATAGACGATTTGGCCGCGACGCGACAGAAACCAATTTATAAATACTTTGGCGGCATTGGGATGCGGCGCTTTGTTGACCAAGGTGATCGCGCTGGCGCTTCCTCTCAGGCGCGGCATTTCCTTCAAGTCGTTGTGATTGATGTAATCGACGGGAAGTCCCTGGGCTTTGGCGTCGGATGCGAAACCGTCCCGGCAAAACACGCAGAGAGACAGTTTGCCGGCGCCCACCCAGTCAATGGCTTGCTTGTGCTCTCGGCTGAGCACGATGTCCATTTCGCCGAAGAGCCGCCGGATAAACTGCGGACCCAACTCTGGATGATAATAGACATAACGCAGTTCGCTTGCGCCAAAACCCGGATCGCGCGCATCTAGGCTGACAATTTTCCCTTTCCATTTTGGCTGAAAGAGATCCCAAAGGGACTTGAACTCACTGGCCTTGGCCAGCTGCGTATTGTAAGTGATGGTGAACCCCGAGACGCTTCCTTCGTTGATAAAAATGTATTTGCGCTCGGGGTCGATATAGAGGTGTTTTCCTTCCCACCACAGCGAAGTATTTACCACTTCCGGTAGGACCAAAACCGGACCGAGGGGATCAAAGAGATCATTCTTATAAAAGCTGTATAACGAAGTGGGTCCTCCCAAATAGATGTCGGCGAGATATTTACCCGCGCGCCGCTCGGCAAAAAGTCGAGGTGAGATCCGATTGCTGCTACCGTGCGTGATTGTCGCTTTGATATCCGGATACTCTTTCTGAAACTCGACGAAGATCTGTGGATCGTACGGCCCCAGCGCGGCGTAAATCGAGATCTGTGCCTCTTGCTTGGCAGCCTGGACCGTTTTCTCCCAGTCCAGTTGCCAGGAGGCTTTTTCGGCGGCGACGATCACCAAGGTCCGGGCAAAAGAGACATGAAAGAAAAACGCGGCAAAGAGAAGCAACGTCGTTCGCCTCATTGAACCTCCCCAAGATTATCTTGCGGTACAAACGAAGATGTAATGCGGTTATGGTCTAACGATGCGGCTATGCTCTGCAAGTTGTCTTATAAGTATTCGCTACCCAACCTGTCAATCGACCCAAGTTATTGACAGGCATCTTGGCAAAGCGCTATGCAGAGCGAGATAAAGCATGCGGAGGTGATCGATCATGAAGCGGGCGACTCGAAGCGATAGCGTAGCGCTCCTCGACCGCGACATGGCGGGGAAAAATCTTTCGGGTTATTGGCGTCTCGGCATGGAAGGACTGCCGCCGCAGCCGATGACTGCCGTCGAGCCTTGTCTTTGGAAGTGGGCGGACGTGCACGAGAGTTTGGCGCGCGCGGGCGAAGTGATCAGCCTCGAAGATAGCGAGCGGCGCGTGGTGCGTTTGGTTAACCCGGGTCTCAACCAGCAGCGTGCCTTTGCCACGCACACGATCCAAATTTCCTTCCAATACGTCAAGCCCGGCGAGAACGCGCGGGCGCACCGTCATACCCCGGCAGCGCTGCGTTTCGTAATTGAAGGCAACGGTGCTTACACGACGGTCAACGGCCAGCAATGCGTTATGGAGCCCGGTGATCTGATTCTCACGCCCAAGCTCACCTGGCACGATCATTCCAACGATTCTAATCAACCGATGCTGTGGCTCGACGGTTTGGATTTTCCGCTCGTCACGGCGCTGCACCAGGTCATGCAGGAGCGCTATTCAGAGCGCCGCCAGCCGATCGAGAAGAGCAGCGAAGAGGTGATGGATCTACTTGGTGCGTCCAAACGTCACGGCGTTCCACTTGCCGA
Organism: Verrucomicrobiia bacterium; assembly: GCA_035637295.1. Lineage (GTDB taxonomy): Bacteria > Desulfobacterota > Binatia > UBA9968 > UBA9968 > DP-20. The sequence continues at coordinate 387 of DASPXM010000350.1, read as the reverse complement.
TTTCTTCCATTACAAATGGCGCGACACCCAGAAGACGCTGCGTGCGCTGGCACGCTCGCCGGCGGCGCGAGATCGCTTCGACGGCTACCTGCTGGAGTATCGCAATCCGCTCACAGGCGGACCGACGATGACGACGATCCAGTGCGCGCTTCAGCTTTTGCCTCCCGGCGATGAAACCGAGACCCATCGGCACACGAGCACGGTGATCTATCACGTATTTCGCGGCAAAGGCACGACTCAAATCGGTGAGTGCCGCTTCGAGTGGGAACAAGGCGACTCGTTCGTCGTGCCGCTCTGGTACAACCACCGGCATCTAAATCGCTCGTCATCCGAAGAGGCGATTCTTTTCTCTATGAGCGATGCGCCGGTGCTAAAAGCGCTGGATCT
>DASPXM010000349.1:0-5054 GCA_035637295.1 Verrucomicrobiia bacterium | reverse complement strand
GTTCTGGCAGAAGATGTACTGTCCACCTTTTGCCAGCACGGGCACGGTCTGCACTCCGAGGCTAAGCAACTGCTCTCGTCCTGTCGGGTCGTTTAAAACGTCGAGGGTGGAAAAGTCGATGCCTTTTTTCGAAAGAAACTCTTTCGTTCTAAGGCAACTGCTTCAGCCGGGTTGGGTGAACAAGACGAATCGGTCATTCATGTTTTCCATCGTCATGTCGCCTCATAAGGAACCGTTAAACTGGGCGGAACCTATCAACCGCGGCTTCGGGTGTCAATCAGCACGGCGGTTCCATTTCATTTCAGCAATGCGCTAACGGAGGGGTAGACCCCCGTGTCTGCCCTCTCGGACGGGCGACCACACAGGGTCGCCCCTACAAGTATTTCTGAAATTGAACCACCACCCATCGTAGCTGTCAGCATTCTATGGGAATGGCGTAGGATGCGGTGACCGAAGGGAACCGCATCACTCATCATTTGGGAACCGTACGGGTGCCGCCGGAAATTTCTCAAGACGGAGAAATCTTCAGCAGCTTTCTTGCGTTGTCTTCCAGGATTACGTGCTTTTCGATTTCCGAGCAAGGCAACGCTTCAATTTTCTCGACGCCCTGCCAATCGCCTAGTATGTAAGGAAAGTCGGTGCCGAGCATCAAGTGTTCGGCGCCGACTTTGCGGCGAAGAAAATCGAGAGTGTCAACGTCGTAAACCAGTGTATCGAAATAGAGGTTTTTCAGATAAGCGCTCGGTACGGCGGTGCACCGTGGCGAGTTGGGCCGGTCGGCGCGCCGCGTTGCCTGTTTTCCAGTAAGAAATTCTCGATCAAATCTACTCACATGATAAGGAAAAAATCCGCCGCCGTGGCACGTGCAGAGTTTTAAATTGGGAAAACGGTCGAACACCCCGCTGTAAATAAGAATCCCGAGTGAAAGGGTGGTGTCAGCCGGATTGCCGCAGACTAAACGAAGCCCAAAGGAACCCATGAGCTCGGTTCCTGCTGGATTGTCAGGGTGCATGAAGACGAGCACGTCCAGTTCCTGCGCCTTGGCCCAAAAAGGATCGAAGTCCTCGCTGTCGTAGTAACGGTGATTGACGTTGGTGGGTATATAAGCGCCGCGAAAGTCGAGCTCAGTGACCGCGTGCTCTAGCACTTTTGCCGCGCGCTCCGGCTCCTGGATCGGCACCGCGGCCATCGCGGTGAATCGATCTGGATATTTCTTGAGGAATTCTTTGACGCACTCGTTGTAGATGCTGCACCAACTCTCCGCCTGTTCGCCTCGTAGATCATAACCGAGAAGTTGCGTGCTCGGATCGACCGCCGCCAGCGCAATTTTGCCCTTCTCCATCATCGCCAGCCGTGGCTCCACATCGGTCAGGCCTTGCGACAACGGATACCTTGGACCGCCGTTGAAGCAAAAATGGATCGTTCCATCCTTATCTTCCGTGACCTCGATACCAAGCGATTTACTGTGCCTCCTGCCTTCGTCGATCACCTGCTCCGGAACGTAGTGATGATGAATATCGATGGCGCCCATGAATAGAGTTCCAGGTTCAACGTTCAAGATTCAATGTTCAAAGATTCGGAAGATGCCGTGTGCGGAAACTTGGAACTTTGAACTCGAATGGTCGCCCTCATGAAACCGTGTCGTCATTTCTCCTTGGTGCAACAATAAATCCAGCCGGCTCTACTTGTCGAACAGGCCGCTCTTTTCCAGCTCGACCAAATATCTCCGATCGATCATGTCCTGCGGCTTGATCGATTTCGCGCGCGGATCTGCCGGCGCGATCTCATCGAGCGAAGCTTGCAGCGCCGCGTCGCTTATTTCCAGACGGCGCTCGAGCGCGGGAATCTCCGACTGGTACGCCGCATCGAGAACCTTGGTATCGGTGATGCGCAGATATTTGCCCAATACCTTGTACACGAGCTTTTTATCGGTGTGGAGAATTCTCGAAGACTCGGCCATGACGCGCATGAATCTGCCGATCACCGGTCCCCGTTTGCCGATCACTGAACGTAGCGTAACGAATTGCGCGGCGCCGTAGGGAATGCGCATTTCAGGACCGTTGATCACGTAGCGATATCCGCTCGCCGCGGCGGCCGAGTCACCGGGAGCAACCAGCCCCGCCGCGTCGAGATTGCCACTTAAAAGCGCCGCCAGTGTCTCAGGCCCTCCACCGGTCTGGATGGTTTGAATGTCCTTGCTCGCATCCATCCCCAGACGCTTCAGCGCCTGGATCACGAAATAGTGCGTGTTGCCGCCGAACCGCCCGACGCCGACTTTTTTGCCTTTGAGATCCTCGGGCCGCTTGATGTCTGGCTTACCGAGCACGCTGTGAGTCAGGATGTTTTTGATGCCGCCGATAAAAACCAAATCCGTGAAGCCTTGAACGTAGGCACGAACATTACCCGCAGCGCCAGTGACGCCAATCTCCGCGTCGCCGTTCAACGTGGCCGCGGTAGCGATCGGCGACGAGGGAATAAAGACCAGGCGAAAGTCTAAATCGTATTTCTTGAAGAGGCCGGCTTCCTGTGCGATCCAGGGCATCGACTGCGACATGACCTGCGCCGAGTGGAGTCCGGTAAGCCTGTCGACGGCGGACGTCCGATCTGCGAAGAATGTCAGCGAGCCAAATACCAAAAGCGTGAGTGCAAGAGCACATAGCAAACTGCGAGCATTCGTCCGCATGAGTTTTCTCTCCTCTAGTAGTTTGGCAATCAAAGTTTACCTTGAGCCGCGGGCTGCTGCGCGATTCGTTCCGTCAGATCCTTCTTCGAGACTTTGCCGAACGGGGACAAGGGAAATTCATCGAGGATTTCCAGACGCTCAGGCAGTTTATGCTTGGCGATCTCTTCGTTCATGAGAAATAAGACGAGCTGTTGCAAAGTCAAAGAGCCGCCGGCGCGCAGGATCACGCACGCGCACATGCGCTCACCGAGAATGGGATCGGGCATCGGCACACAGGCGACGTTTTGCACCGATGGATGGATGAGAATGAGATTTTCGATTTCCTCCGCGCTGATCTTCTCGCCGCCGCGGTTGATCAGATCCTTTTTACGCCCTTCGACCATGTAGTTTCCCGAGGGATGAAGCCGCATCAAATCGCCGGACCGATAAAAGCCATCCGAGGTGAACGCCCGCGCGTTGTATTCCGGCACGCCGAAATAGCCGCGCAGCGTGTACGGCCCGCGGGCGAGCAACTCGCCGATGTCGCCAGGCGCGACCTCATTGTCGTCGTCATCCACCAATCGCACCTCGTCGTCGGGACTGAGCGGTCTGCCGACCGTTTCCATCCTCACATCTTCGGGGTCGTTCAAGCGAACGAACATCAGCATGCCTTCGGCCATGCCGAAATTCTCCTGCACGGTGACGCTCGGAATCAATTCCTTGGTGCGCCTTCGCACCTCGGGCTGGAGGCGCTGGCCGCCACTCTGGATCACCCGCAGCGAAGACAAGTCGAATTTTTCGATCAGCGGATCGTTGATCAAACGGATCAACAATGCGGGCACGACGGCGATGTGCGTGACCCGGTGCCGTTCGATCTGGGCAAAGATCTCTTCGCTCCGCGTCGAGCTCAAAACCACAAACTTGCCGCCGTGCAATAGATAACCTTGCAAGCCGGGACACGCGAGCGGCAGATTGTGGGCCAAGGGCAGTACGTCCAGAAAAACTCCGTCCGGGCCGACTCCGGTCACGGCCGAGGCGATTTTGGAATTGTAGAGGTAATCATTATGCGTGCGCGGTATCAGCTTGGGAATGCCGGTGGTTCCGCCGGATAATTGAAACACCGCGGGATCCTCCGGATCGATGCTGATTTTCGTGAGATCGGCCGGCGAATGTTTGCTCGGCCGCTCGACCAATTCACTCAAGGAAAGAAACCCTTCCGGCGCGTCGCCCAGTATGATTCCAAACCCAAGCGACTTACTCGCGTCGCGAATTCTCGTGACCATCTCGCGGTAGTCGAAATCCCTCGCTCGATCCGGCGTGGCGCAGGCCACCGCTCCTGACAGCTCCGCGAATTGGTTCATTTCCCGATAGCGATGCGTCGGCAACGCCATGATCGGGATACAGCCGAGCTTTTGCACGGCAAAATAGAGATAGGCAAATTCGACGACATTCGGCAGCTGCACGACCACCCGGTCGAGCGGTTTGAAGCCTTCATCGAGCAGATTCAGCGCGAGGCGAGTAGCGCGCTCATTGAGTTGAGCATAGGTGATCGACTTTTCACCATCGATGATCGACACTCGATCGGCGTAACTCTCGAAAACTTCTTCGAAAGTATCGCGCAGCGAACGATCTTCCCAATAACCCTTGGCGCGGTATCGCGCGGCAAATTCTTCAGGAAATCGAACGACGCCTTCTAACATTCATCTCCTCGCTGCGCTCGTCGAGTTCACGTCGTTCAAAGGGTTCAAAAAGTTCAAGACGTTTGAAAACGACCTGAACGCATTGAACATTCTAAAGCACTTGAACCTCCGAAAACGATTTGAACGACTGGAACAATTGGAACGTCTGGAACGGTTTTCATAGTTTACGTTGTGCTCGAAAATCCCCCATCGACGATGATGATCTCGCCGGTCACGAAGCGGTTATGCAAAATTAGACTCAGCATGCTGTCGGCAACGTCGTCCTCCGTGCAGCAGCGTTTGAGCGGCGTGTATTTTGCGCGCCGCGCCATCAAGCCTTCGTAGTTTTCCGCCAACGTCCGTTTCATCCACTCGCCCTCAATCCATCCGGGAGCGACGGCATTGACGCGAATCTGTGGGCCGAGCGCGTTGGCGAGGGTCTTGGTCAAGTTTGCCACTGCCGCTTTGCTTGCGGCATAAGGCAACGGCTGCGCGCTCGGGCGGAGACCCGCGATGCTGCATGTGTTGACGATGCATCCGTTGGGCGATTTCTTGAGCAATGGCGCGGCGGCGCGAGTAACGAGGAACAAACCCAGCACATTGACGGCGAAGACTCGATTCCAAGCGTCGACAGTCATTTCTTCGAGGTTCTTCGGCTCGACGTCGACCGTGGTGCCGGCGTTGTTGATCAACACGTCGAGCCGGCCGAATTC
>DASPXM010000348.1:0-20955 GCA_035637295.1 Verrucomicrobiia bacterium | reverse complement strand
AACAAAAAAGAAGCGATCAAGGCAGGTTACGATTCGGGGCTGACGGGTGATCCGGAAATCGTCAGCGCGGCATGGGATCTTTATGCGCCGGGCCTTACGGCTGATTTGTCGATAGTGACATCTGGGCTTCAACAAATGCTCGACGAAGATATCCGCTCCGGATTAGTCGACAAAAACTTCACTCTGGACCGAGTGATCAACGATCGGATACTAAAAGTCGCCCAACAAGAGCTGCGCGCCGAGGGGCGGCTGAAACCGTAGATAACGTGAAAGCGCAATCGCCTGCCGAACCGCAGATTGTTCTGACTCAGGTATCGGCGCAACGTGATCGAGTATCGGAGGGTTGGACCATCGGGTGGCTGCTGGAAAACAAGAGCGCTAATCCTCTCCATATTCTGGCGGTAAGATTGCCGCATGGTCGGTTCAAATCGGACGAACGGCGGTTCGACCCAGCGATCGATTTGAGCTCCGGGGAGAGGAGGCAATTTCAAACTTTCGTAAGCTGCGACGAGCCGGCCGGTCTGGTTACTGAGAATGCATTTGTTATCTTGTCTGTAGAGCGGTTAGGCGAACAGTGGCGAATTTTTGTGCGGCTTCGGGTGATGGTGACCACCGACGGAAGGCCGGAAACCGCCACAGAATTGATAACCACGCAGAGAGTGGGATTCTCAGGAGTAGCTTCCTAAGCGTCCAAGACTTCCAAGGAATAAAAATGGCTGATAAGGAAAAAGATCTTTACATCTTGAAGCGCATGTGTGGCTGACGCAGCAATTGAGGCGTCGGCTTCGAAGAGACCACGGGTATGGTCTCCAATTCGCTTAAGATCAGCCAGCAAGAAATTGTTGCCGCGCTCAAGCGTTTGCGCGCCCAGCATAGCGACGACGCGGAATACAAAAAGCTACGGAAAGATTTGCCGAAGGATTGGCCGATCTAGGAATAGTTTCGAGTCTCGGGTCTTGGGTTTTACGGTTCCTGATGTGTTACCCTCTCCCGCGAAGTGTCATTGGGAGAGGGAAGGGTGAGGGCGAAATTCGAGCAATTACCGACCCGGCTGCAACCTCACTTTCGGCTGCCGCAAATTCAGATCTGCCACGCCGCTCCAAAATTCTCTCTTCCCCGTCATCGCCTGCACGTGGCCGTCCCATTCCAGCGTGAAAGCCGTCAAACCAAGCTTCACGGCGGCGCGGACTTTGTTTTGTGTTGCTTCGTCGGTTGCCAACAAGCGAATGGCGTCGATCTGACGGCTGCCGTGGCCTTCGTCTTCTTCAGCATGAAGTTGGTAAGTTTCCGCCGCGTGCGGTGAGAACCCGTAGTGGCTGGTCAGCTCGCGGTAGACCTTTTCCGATATTTTACCCGCGCCGCCAAGTTGGCTTTCGACGAAGGCGAGCATGGCGACGCCTTCGAGAGCAGAGCGGCGCTGGCAACACCCGACGATCATTTCGATCGCCGCGAGCGTTCCGGGCGCGGGCTCGGCGTTGTCCGCCTCTTCCCTCGTGATGCCGCCTTCTTCGAGGAACTGGAGCATGATGTCCATGTGCGTGCGTTGTCCGCCCAGTTCTTCCATGAAATTTTCGAGAATCGTCTCCATGAGAGCGTAGTCTTTCGCCGCGACGGCGTTGACCGCCATGTAGCCAAAGAAAATCGGGTTGGTGCGCACGCGCAGGTAATGCTGCACCTCGCCTTGAATGATCTGCTCACGCGTCCAACGATGCTTGATGATGCCGTCAAACCACGGGTGCTGCTCCATAGGAACTTCCGCGGCATAACCCCAAAGCTCATCGACAAATTCATCGGGCGACATGATTTACCGTCTAACGCACTGAATCGGGAATGTCCATCATGATTCCCGCTCACTTAGGGCTGCGAAACGGGAAGGGAGCCGCATTGCTCAACGCGTCTTCCGCTACTCTCTAGATAGGCGATACAGCCTGACCGGCGCTCGACAGCAGCTTCACCGGAAAACGTTGACACGGCACCGCACAACATAGAGCCAAGCGTCGAGCACTGCTCCAAGTACCGAACGTTAGGCGGTATCGGTGCAGTGTTAAGAGGGTGAGTTTGCGGCTCCACAGAGCAGGAAGTCAGAAACAACACTGCAACAGCTAGAGAGAAGGAAACCATCGCTTACGCTGACACCCAACCTCTTATAAGTCGTTCATTCGATCCGGTCAAACTACGGGCGCAGCGACGACGCTAATAATCGTCGCGGTCGACAGAATCTTCAAGATCCAAAGATTATTCTTTGATCGCTCTCACGATCGTCACCAGACTTTTATTGACAGCGAGGAACGGTGCATCCCACTTCATATCGGGGTCGGGTAATGCTTCCACATTGACGTTTGTCAGCGCTAGAAAAGTTTTTTCCGGGTTGTTTAGAAAGTCCGACAGCCGTGCGCTATATCCGTCTTTACCCGCCAAAGGGACGAACAACGTCCCGCGAATTTTGTAAGTGTCAGTCAATATTTCGACTTCAACCTGTTTGCCTTTGTATTTTGATGCTGCTTCCGCCATTTGTTGACTCCTTCACTGACGCTGCCGACAAGTGAGATGCCGTCGATCCCATGAGAGCGTTCGGTTGCCAAATCTTACCATACTTGCGACCCACATTTCTGTTAGTTAATGTTATCAGAGGCGATCTCGGGGACGGTTATATGCTCTATCTTCCCAATTATGCGGGAGCCTTTCGCTGCATCGGTCAAGCACTGCAAACCCATGAAATCGAAGTATTCGAGTTAAGCAGCTTCGCCAATGAATTTCGCGTGGTAGCTGGAGATCCGAATCCACCCTACACAGCTCTGATCAAATTAAACTTTTCGGTTCAAGACATAGAAATTCTTGATCGTGAAGGTCAAGCGCGTCGCGGTCGGTCAACTACGGACGTTAGGTTCGATAGTGTTCCTGAAGTGCTTCGCGCAGTAGGGGAATACCTTGATCATAAGCGTGGGTACTTGCGACGAGTAGACAATAGCTCCTCGTCAGAAGCGGCTGTCGAGATTCAGTACCAAACTAGGGCTGGAGATGTACAGACTGAAAACCTGACGATTAGTTTTATTCGTGAAACTTGCGTGCATATGTACAAGAGACGAACTCGAATTTCAAACCCCATTAACATTCTTACACGCCAGCGCTAGGTCGTCAGGTTTGCAACGAAGAAAAAATCGCAGTGGACCGCACTGACACCTTCTTGCGTTTCCGCAGATTGTCTTTGTCTTCCTCAACCGAGTTTCCTGCACACTCCGTTTCTTAGTAAATGTTCCACTGACTCTACTTTGATTATAGGACCCAACGGTGGGTATTGTTGTCGGTTATTTCCAACACAATGCAAGATTATCTCGGTCCAACCGCCTATGATCGAAGGATACGATGAAGTATTTATCTTCTTTCTCCATGGCACACCGCTTGCACGAGGTAGCAGTAGAAGGCATTGCTCCACGAAAAGGAGATTCCAATATGAAACATATCGGATTAATGGCGTCGCTGATCATTTTATGCGCCTCGCTCGCTGGATGTATAGCGGCTTCGGACCGCGTATTATATAGGAGATATGCGGGCTATAATTACTGTCACATGAAGGTCGAGACCGCTGGCGATCCCATCGTGCCAACCGAACGTGAGGTTATCGATTTTTACGGACCCTGCGATGCCTATGATTAGAGATGAGCGGATCTGAACACCTCCGAATCGGCAGCGACTGCACAGATGAAGAATCAGATCGACGCTGAATCTAGAGCACAAGCACTCGCGATTGGACAGCAAATTGTTTTGTTTCAGTCAATCGTTCATCGACGGTGCTCATCAATGGTGTAGACACGGGTATCTCGAAACCTCGGCCTCCACTGATCGCGCATTAAATAGCATCGTCGGTTTTGAATTTGATCGTCGCAGTGATAGAAAAGAGCTTATGCCGGCATACGAAGTCTTCGTCCAATGCGTTGATTGTGGCAACGAGCATCCCATTCTCATGAAGGTCCACCTCGACTATGGTCCAGACCGCAAGCAAAGTCTTGCCGAGTACTTTCATGGACGTTCCATACCACCACAGGTTTTGGCCATCCGGGGGCACAATGCTCTATGCTTAAAAACAGGTAGGAAGTTTAAGCTAGAAAATGATGACCAGGTTCTTCTTGTGCCGACATCGTTCTCAAACCCCGTTCCGCACGACGAATAGATCAGAACATTCACGCAGCCCGACTGAAAATTTGGCGTCCCCGACGGCATTTTTAAAAAGCCAAAAAACGAGAAAAAAGTTGAAAAAGCCGGGCATGTCTGCGGATATGCTTGGCTTTTTTTGTTTGTGCTCAATCTCGGATTTTGCCCAAAATCATCCCCAAAACTGAAATGGATTTCAGTCATTTCAATTTTGTTTTAGCACTAAGCGGCAACAAAAAAGCCCTTGAAAACTCGAACTCTCAGAGGGCCGGAAAGGATCCATGACATCGAATCCGCTCCGCCCCCAATTTACGCATTCGTCGAGCACAGCCCGCCTGCGCGCCTCGTTGGCTAGGACTGAAAATCGACTCATTAGCCAGGAGAGAATTCCAAAGCATACCGACAAGGAGACCTTCAATCATGGCCGTCGGAGGCGTGCCGAAAGAGGCGTGAAGGGTCCGCAGCGAGCTCGTGCTGGCACGCGGAGACGCCATCGCACGCTCAGCGGATAGTCGAGGATGTCTTCGTACTCTTCGTGATAGAGCTTGGCGAGCTCAGAGAGCAGGCGTAGATAAAGAATCCCGGTTGCGAGCCGATAGAGAAAAGTCTGCCCCTAGAACTGGGCATGCCAGACCAGACCGAAAAATCTCCAAAATCTTGTTCGGCATTCTCGGCAGCGGAACGGGCAGATGCCAACCCAGCTCATGAGGCGCTCACGCAAATTCCTGCGGTGAGACGGTCGACAATTACTACTTTTGCAATCTGGACATGTGATCGGCGGGTGGTTAGTGACGCCGAGAAGTATTTTGAACGCGCCAAGGACGGCACCAGGCTTTATCACGCTGCAAAAAAGAAGCTCTCTGGGCAGCGTAAGTTTGTCTGGTGGGATGTAATTAAGCACGGCGAAAATCCCAAAGCTGGGCGCTCACACCGGAGTGATTGCAACGCTAGAACAATTGCGCGTAGCCGATGGCACGCTTGCGATTGAAGCCTAGCGCTGAACACAGGCCGGCTCAACGGACAGGGCTTTGTCGTGTGGTGGGATCAAACAGGAAAGAGGACAAGGGTGGCCCGCAGAACTCAGTGGACTTGACGACCGCATGGTCGAAATGTGCGAGACTATTAAGCTTGACGGATCGGACTATCGAAGCGGCAGAAGGGTGTCAGGCAAACCTTATTGTGGGTTTTTGGCTTTAGCAGGAATAGATCGAAAAGGTTTGCCTGACACCAATTTATTCTAAGCCGATGAAACCTACTCAGAACGACAACGCCTTAGCATCAAGTCAGAGTAGGGCATAGCCAAGGCCCGCTATTACACTTAAATAGTGAGCCAGAAAGTAAGAAACGCCCAGTTAAACTTGCCTGAGCGGAGAGACGGTGGGTCCCGCACAACTGTTGCGACTGTTTTCATCGCGTTTCTCCCTTCTGCCGTAGGATAGGGAGCAATGGGTATGCCAGAAGCATTTGGGGATAATCGGCGGTAAACCGGTGGTAATTAGGTAGCCTCACGCTACAACGAATAGTAAGCCTTGCTAACATTTTTTTGGTTTCCAGCCCGGGAGAAAAAAAACCTTTTGCGTAGGGACCTTCCAGCCAGTCAAACTGTAAATTTAATTGACATCAAAAACGGGCATGTGTTGGGGCTAGGACACTGTACGCTCTACGTTGAAGCTCATCTTGGCCTTTGACACATTCACCGCAACCTTCAATTCGACTTCTTAGCTGCTCAAGGCAGTTTTCGTAGTTTTAAGCTTGACGCCTCGCCACGCGGTAACTCCCGTGTATCCACACGGCGGCGGCTTGGATGCTTACGGCTGCTATCACAACCGGAAAGCCGGCGGTTATTCTTACCATCGCGGTCTACTCACCGGGCAATCCTTCGCCCCGCAGGAAGAGATGCTGAAGAACTTTCGGCAGAGAAGGGTGATGGAAAGAGCAAAACGGATGCGAAGAAATAAGTTGAAATTCCTACTCCAAAAGAGCTGCAGGAAATTTTGAAACAGTTGACTTCATGCCAGAACAACAGGAACGACTGGAGAGCCGATGGCCGACGAAACAAAGCAACAAACCGTTACGCTTCAAGAACTGATGGTGAGCAATCTGGCGATGTCAGACGCTACAGTAAGGCTGTTGATCGAGAAGGGTCTTTACTGACGCGGAGTTCAAAGCCAAATTGGGCGTGGAGCGGGTGAACTACCTCGCCGTGCTGAAGCGCCTGCACTGACGACTATGTGCGGACATTTCGGCGCATCATTCCAGTACCGCCACATCAAGGTTTTTTGGAACCTTTGGGGCGATCTTCCCCGGCTTTGCGCCTCGGTACCACATCGCGCCGCCGCAGATCGACGTCTCTAACTTGATGGCGAAAATTTGTGTTGACAAATCCAGACTCTCACCTGCACATTTGCATTAGCTCATCGCCGCGCCATTGCACAACGATTTATCGTCTGAAGGTGACTAGCTTAGATGGCGGAGTCTCTTTCATACGCGCAGTCTCTTAGAGTGGTTGGTCAAGATCTGGACGCGCTTGGCGTCGACTTCTTTGAACTGGCAAAATGGGGTGATGACTATATCGTTTGGCCAGGGCATGCCGAGTTTATGAGAAAACCTTCAGCGGAGAAGGGCTTTCTTTCGAAAATCACCGAAAGATTTTAGGACATGACGATTTGGATAAGGAGATTCCTAATCGTCTATACTTTACCCCCGCAGATATCATTTGGGCAGATACTCAGAGACGATTGAAGCGTAAAATATCGGGTAGCCCGTCGGATCTGCGAGACCTATCCTTTGTTTTGCGTGTGCTCGGCGATTATTTGGATCGACAAAAAGCCGGCCAGTTTACTATTTCACGGTCTAAGGATTCGATAATGATTAACAGTTGCGGCTCCTGTAGCGAACGAGCCCATCGCAACAGATCGGCCTTCATGACGCAGAAGTGAGAAGCAGCGTTAGGAATGGATTGATGGAGAAAACAATTCAATCACAGTCGTAACGCTATGCGGCTAAGCCGTGGCGAATAGTAGGTCCCACCCGACTTTTGACAAAGATTGTTTCGAAACCCGGGGCCGCCCCTAATCCCTAACTGATTCTCACAAAGATCCGCTTGTGTGGCGTCATTCATTGGAATTGAAGGATTCTTCCAGGGAGCCACTGTACGATTTTAGATTGTTCTTCTGGACTAAAACGGTTCCCTCGTAAATCAAGCGCGATTAGGTTACGCAGCTGTCTGACCTCCTGTGGCAGGCTGGTCAAAGAGTTATTACGGAGATTCAGATTACGAAGGTTCCTAAGCTTGCCGATCTCCGAGGGAAGGTCGAGTAGCTGGTTGTCAAACAAGTAAAGATCTTCCAAATTCGTAAGGCTCGCAATTTTCGGAGACAGGTGAGTAAGTCTATTGTTGTGTAGCCGAAGCTCTCTCAAGTTTACAAACGTCACTAGCGTCTCAGGCATCTCGACCAACTCCTGATGAGTTAAATCAATGACGCAAACGCGCGCAGTATCCTTTAAGGCTTCCCCAACACTTGAATAAACTCGATCGCCGACGAGAACTTTTTTTATACAGGGATTTGTTGAATAGATAACGTGAGCATTCGGAAGCCATTGCTTTAGTGTGGCTATGGCCGCCGGTGCCAACCTATTGCCACTCACATCAATTTCGTTGAGACTGGCGAGTTTCTGGATGCTCCGAGGAAACGCGGTGAGTTGATTATTAGTGAGGTAAAGACCTCGTAAGTTGTTTAGCTTGTAAATGTCCGTAGGGATCTCACGGATTCGATTATTGGCTAAATGAAGCATTCGCAATTGTTCCAGTCGAATAATTACCTTCGGAAAATCGCTGAATTTATTATTATCGAGATATAGGTACTTGAGTCTTGTTAGGTTAGCCATCTCCCGCGGAAGTTCCGTGAGTTCGATATTGTGAGATAGTCCAAGCGTTTCAAGATCGTGAAATTGACCAATTCGAGGGGGCAACGAAGAGATACCCTGTAACGACAAATTACATACTCCTTCGGCCCTATCGGGTAAGACACTGCTTGTAAGCGCTACATCGCAGCCAAAGGACGAGGCGACGCACTCTACACCGCGATTGATCGCGAAGATCAGCAGAACAGCCAGAAAAATCCTCTTTAGAGTTGTAATCATCAGCCTGCCTGGCCGTACAAGATAGTTAGTGAACATACTGCCCTGTAAATTGCACTTTGACTTCCGGTCATAGTGGCGTGATTCTCCGATGGCTCCGAGAACGTGTCAAACCCCTTTTTAAACAACAGCCGGTCCGTCAGATACTGGTCAGGTTATTACCAATATACCTGCATAGCACAACCGGGCGGCTTGGGATTGAACTGTACGACGCGTCAATGCGATAGCATCCAACTATGCCCCGGCCTCACCTCGGTCCAATCTGGATTTGGAACCACGGAAACCAGTTTGTTTTTGCGATGGTTAGCACTCGTTCAGGAAAAAAAGAAGATATTGCGTCCCCGACGGGATTTGAACCCGTGTTATCGGCGTGAAAGGCCGGTGTCCTGGGCCGAGCTAGACGACGGGGACGTATTGGTGAGCCGTGCTGGATTCGAACCAGCGACCCTCTGCTTAAAAGGCAGATGCTCTACCGCCTGAGCTAACGGCTCGCTGGCGGAATCAAAGCATTATTAGATAACGAGATTACCATGCTAAGTCAAACATTAGGGGACAATTCGTTCGCGCTGCGGGGAGTGAATTTGACATCCTTACCGTTGTTTAGGATCCAAAAGATCGCGCAATCCATTACCCAAGGTATTAAACGACAGAATGGTGAAAAAAATCGCCGCCGCCGGAAAGGCGATCACGTGCGGGTAACTGCGCATGGCGCGGTAGCCGTCTTGCGCCAGCGTGCCCCAGCTGGTGCCCCACGAACTATAGGGATCGTTGATGCCGATGCCGATGAAACTAAGCGTGGATTCGGCCAAGATGGCGGAGGGAATGCTAAACGTGAGGGTGACGATGATCGGGCCGACAATATTCGGTAGGATGTGAAGTAGGAGGATTCTCCCGCGCGAGGCTCCAAGAGCCGTCGCGCTTTCGACGAAGAGAAATTCTTTTGCCTGAAGCACTTGGCCGCGCGCGACTCGGGCGAAGCGCACCCAGGTAACCAGCCCTAGAGCCACCAAGAGACCGCCGATGTTTCTACCGAACACAAGTGAAAGTAGAATGAATATCAGCATGTCAGGCAGTCCGTAAAAAATATCGACGATGCGCATCATGAAATGATCCCAGTTGCCTCCCTTGAACCCTGCGATGAGGCCGTAGACCGTTCCGATCACCAATGCAATCAGAGCGGTTCCCAGACCGACCGTCATGGACACGCGCGCTCCATAGAGCACGCGCGTCAGTAAATCACGTCCAAGACCGTCGGTGCCCATCCAGTGAGCCCAGCTGGGCGATTCCAATAGAATTCTTTCTTCTAGCCCGCCGACTCCGTAGGGGGAAATCCACGGCGCGAGAAACGCCGAAAGCAATACGATCGCGACAAACGTCGTACTGGCACCGAGCAATGGGCTTACGTAGCTTGGCTGGGTATTCGGATCAGTGTTCATGCGACAACAAGATCAGTGAGTTCTGATTCGCGGATCGACATACCCATATAAGATGTCGACGAGAAAATTAGCCGCGACCAGGATTGCCGTGTAAACCAGCGTCACGCCCATGATCAGGGGATAGTCGCGATCTGTGACTGCGGTGATGAAGAACCGTCCCATGCCCGGAATTGCGAAGACAAACTCCACGACGAATGATCCGGTGAGGAGCGCCGCTACGAGAGGCCCCATGACGGTCAGAACCGGAATTAAGGAATGGCATAGAGCGTGTTTCACGACCACAGTCGGCTCTTTAAGTCCCTTGGCGCGCGCCGTGCGGACGAAATCTTCACCGAAGGTATCGATGAGAGTCGAGCGCAGTAAAGCGGCAAGATAGGCCGCCGGGGCGGCGCCGAGAGTAATCATCGGCAGGATCGCGCTACTCAACTGATCCCAGCGCGCCGCGTAAAGCCAGCCGAGCTTGAGCGCGATGGCCCAAATGAGTAGTGCACCCAGAATGAAATTCGGCAGTGAGATGCCAAGCGTCGCCAGCAACATACAAAACCGGTCGATGACGGAGTTCCGGTAATAGGCCGCGAGCAAACCCGTCGGGAACGAGATCAATAGGGCGAAAAGCACGGCCAGCCCGCCGAGCAAAGCCGATGTCGGCAGAGTGTCGGCGATGATCTGGGTGACCCCGCGATCGAGATATTTGTACGAAGGACCGAAGTCGCCCTGGGCGATTCCCACTAGGTAGCGGAAGTACTGTTGCCAGACCGGTTCATCAAGATGGTATTTGGCTTCGAGATTGGCGATGACTTCCGGCGGCAGCTTTCTATCGCTGTCGAATGGACCGCCGGGCGCGACTCGCAAGAGCAGAAATGTCAGCGTGGCGACGATCCAAAGAACAATGATGCCGTGGAGCAGACGTTTCAGCAGTAGGGGAATCATCTAGCGACGGTTGACGCGAAAATTACGGCCCTCACCCTCGCCCTCTCCCGCAGCGGGCGAGGGAATAACACACAGGGGGAAGTCATTCTTCCCGCCAGGCTAAATTGATCGGATGAGGGAAGTTTCACTTGAACTCTTGCGCGTGCGCCTTGAGACTTCCTCAAGCGCTTTCACGCCTCTCGGCTGAAATCGGTCAAATGCAAATTACCTCAACCAACTATTGTGTTTTTCCAGTGCTAAGTAAAAGCCGTCCTTGCGCACGTAGATCTGACTACAGTCTTTCCGTTGGGTCAACTCTCGCAACAAAGTGAGCAACGGGTTCCGCGTGTCGCTGTACTGCTTTGGCGCGCCGGCGGCACGCATGGCAGCGACATCATCGTTACCGACGACGTAGCGCATCAACAATTCATCATCGCTGAGACTTGGGCCACCTAATTTCTCGCGCAACTCTTGTATGGTCGGCTGAGGCGGCTGCCACTTAGCGAACTCCTTGGCGCGCGGCCGGTCGAGTATTTTCGTTTTCACGCCTCGCTCGACTTCAGAAGCCGCCTCTTTGCCCCAAAATCCGGCAGCGTATTGGATAACTTGATCCGTCACCTCACCATAGCGCTCACCCTTGATCACGTTGATCGCCGCTTGGCTGCCAACGAACTGCGAGAGCGGCGTAACCATGATCGGATAGCCTAAGTCTTGGCGGACTTGCACGCATTCTTCCAGGACTTCGGGCAACCGATGCAGCAAGCCCAGGTTCTTAAGCTGGAAGTGTAGATTAGAGATCATGCCGCCGGGAACCTGGTGGACATACTGGCTGTAGTCGTATTCCACCGGCGCGCCCATCGGCATGTTCTCGCGTTTTGCGAAAAACGTCAGGTCTTTATCGACGGACTTGAGCGCTTGCTCATCGATGACCGGCGAATAGCCCAAGGCGCGAGAATTTTGCGCGACATTGAACACGGAAGGATTGGACGATGCATTTGCCAGCGGCGGCACCGAGGTGTCAATGAGCTCGACGCCTAGTTTGATCGCTTCGAGCGCGCACAGAGGACCAAGACCGGTGGTGCAATGGACGTGAAGCTCGAGCGGAAATGTCGGCGCTTCGCGTTGTATCACTTTGATTAGGGCGACCGTGCGTTCCGGCGTGAGCAAGCCGCCCGGATCCTTAAGACAAATGAAATCCGGTTTGAGCGCTGCGGCCTCGCGGGCTTTGCGCGCGTTAGTATTCATCGGTGTGCTTTGGCGATACAGAGAAGATTAGATTGAGAACCGTCAGGAGACCGTTGCGCTTGGCTCGGGTGACCGATTTTTTCCAACCGGCTGGATCATTGGATGGATTCGAGATCCGCAGTTGTTTGATGCCGTTGGTGACCATGCGTTCGAACCATAGATCATTTACCGCGTCGGGAGTGAGCTCAAAGGCGCTGAGGCGCTCGGAGCCAATGGCGCGGAGCGGCGTCCTGGTGATTTTCTTCGCGACCAGGCGCATGCGCTCGAAGGGATCCTCGCGGAGCTCTCTGACGCACTTCTTGATGTGGCTGGAAGCGATCAGCTCGATCGCTTGAAAACCCGCGTTGTCGATGCGATCGGCCACGGCCAGCATCATGCCGGTGCGCATATTCTCGGCCCATAGACTCGCCTGGCCGTCGCGCAGAGTCGTGTCGACAAATTTCACTTCGCTCATGATTTGCTTCTCGGATTATTTAACCACAAAGAACCTAGGGTGGCGAAGTGCCCCCACCTCTTTCCTCCCCCGCGCGCGGGGGAGGATGAAGGAGGGGGCGGTTTGAACGGTCCAATAATTCGGATTCTATTTTTTAATGAATCGTTGGACAGGCATGTTCCCCTGCTCAAAGCGCGGGTCATAAGCCATGCCTTCGCGGATCCGGGTTAAGTAATTGTCGCGATTCACGCCGAAAAGCTCCCATCGATATAAATGATTGAGCAGAAAAGTGTGGACGCCCATTTGATACAGCTTCCCCACCGCTCCGGAAGTCAAAGCGTCACGCTCTTCTTTGCTGAGACTGAATTCGTTAAGCACCGCTTCCGGCTCTTCCTGCATGCGCTTACGGAACGCGGCGTCGTTGTCCGTTAGATAGAGAATCTTGTTAACCTGATAGACGCTCATAGTCTCCAGACCCCTCACCCGTACCCTCTCCCGCACGCGGGCGAGGGAGCAGAGAAATCTTCGCGAAATCTTCTCGACCCAACGCGATTAGTTTCAACCATTCGAAAGAGAAAAATCAATCGAATTTCCACACCGCGTAGCCGTTGCCCTCGTCGCCTTCCAAAAAAAGCGGTTTGGTCTTGCCGAGCGCCCCCGCGACGGTGATCCAGTTGAGCAACTCGCCGCTATTGTTTCCGGCGGCGTTGATGCGCTCTTCCGTGGCGCGCCGCGCCAATGTCGGATACTGACCGCGCGCGAGCAGCTTCGAGATCGTTTCCGCCCACTCGTTATCGACCCAGCCTCGTAGCGGTCCGCCGACGTCCATGGCAAAACAGCCGCTCGCGATCAATGCGATACGCTCGTTACCTTCCCAGGATTCAATAAATTTGCGCAGCATGCGGCCCAACGCCAAACAACGGGTTGCCAGCGGCAACGGCGAAGCGAAGCCGTTGGTGTAAATCGGCACGACCGGGAGCGTCATGCCGGGATTGAGAAAGTGCAAGGGCACCACCAGCGAGTGATCGAGACGCAATTCATGCGCTGCGGCGAGGTCGAATTTTTCGCTCACGCCGTACTTGAACAGCGCTTTCGCCAGCGGCACATGGCCGCGCACGGTATAACGCGGCATCGGACACCACGTCTCCTGCGGGCCTTGAGCTTCCTCCGCCATGCCGATGCAGAACGACGGCAGATTGTCGTAGAAGAAGTTGACGAAATGATCGCTGTCCACCTCGATGATCAGATCGGGTTCGGCCTTCTCGACTTGCTCGCGCACCTGCTTCATCAGCGCCTCACCCTTGGTTTTTCCCGGCGATTGCTGCATCTCGAAAATCAGCCGTGGCGGATGCGGCACGCCGGCGGCCAAGACCAATTTCGCCATAGTATGTTCCTCTCTGCGCGTTGCAGCAAAATTTCAATTCTCTTAACATCGGCACTCCGAGAGAGTCAACGCGCTCGACGCTGGAAAAAGGGCCGCGTCCCTTGACTTGGCATTTTGTCATCCAATATATTCGCGCGAATCTTATCCGTGTATGCGGTCACCGATTTCAATGATGCGTCATCGCAGGCGGCGGAAATGAAGTAGCGAAACCAATGTTCGACGCATTCATCGACGGTCTCTTTCTTGTTCTGCAGTGGAAAGCCTTCAGCCTGATGCTTGTCGGCATGGGCCTCGGCTTCTGTGTCGGCTTGCTGCCGGGCATCGGCGGCGCGGCGACTCTCGCCTTGATGATCCCATTCATCTTCAAGATGAGTCCCGCCGAGGCGTTCGCGTTTTTGCTGGGCATGCATTCGGTCGCCGCCACCACCGGTGACATCACCTCAGTCCTTTTCGGCGTTCCCGGAGAAGCGATTTCGGCCGCCACCGTCGTCGATGGCTACCCAATGGCCAAGAAGGGAGAAGCGGGTCGCGCGCTCGGTGCCGCGTTGATGAGCTCGTTGCTTGGCGCGCTGATCGGCGCGGTGGCTCTGGCCCTCGCGATTCCCATCGTGCGTCCGCTGGTCCTTACCTTCGGGTCTCCGGAACTGTTCATGTTATCGGTGATCGGCATTTCCTGCATCACTTCTCTCAGTGGCGCGGGCGCGCGCGGCCAAATCAAAGGCTTCGCGATGGGTCTTCTCGGTCTGCTCGTTTCGACCATCGGTCAGGAGCGCCAGTCCGGCTCGCTGCGTTTCGACATGGGCATAATGTACCTTTGGGAAGGTCTCGACTTCGTTCCGGTCCTGGTCGGAATCTTCGCGATTCCCGAAATCATCGATCTGGCCGTGCGCGGCACTTCCATTGCGGGGGAAGGACCTGCGCAAAACCTACGCAGCGGCGTTATGGAAGGCATCAAGGATACTTTTCGGCATTTTTGGCTGGTCTTTCGCTGCTCGGTGATCGGCGTTTTTGTCGGCATCATGCCGGGGGCGGGCGGCGGCGTCGCGCAATGGATGGCTTATGCTCACTCGGTGCAAAGCGCCAAGGATTCTAAGGACCGGGAACGATTCGGCAAGGGAGATGTGCGCGGCGTTTTGGGACCGGGGGCAGCGAACAATTCCAAAGAAGGAGGCGAGCTGATCCCTACGGTTGCGTTCGGTGTTCCAGGTAGCGGTGCGATGGCGATCCTGCTCAGCGGCTTCTTAATTATGGGCCTCGTGCCCGGGCCGGACATGTTGACTAAACATCTATCCATCACTTTCTCCATGGTCTGGACGCTGGCGATCGCCAACATCATAACCGTGCTCTTATGCCTCACGGTGCTCGACCAGCTTGCCAAGATAACGAACGTCCGGGGCGGCTGGATCATCCCTTTTGTGTTGCTGCTGGTCTTCGTCGGCAGCTACACGGCGAACGGACAAATCGCCGATCTGATCGTGACCCTCATTTTTGGTATGATCAGCTATTTCATGGTGCTTTTTGGTTGGCCACGTCCGCCTTTCGTGTTGGGCTTCGTTCTGGGAAAGGTCATCGAGACTTATCTGTTCATTTCGATGTCGCGCTACGGCTTCACTTGGCTGAAACACCCCATTGTCGTCTTACTCATTGTCCTCATGGTCGTCGTTATTGTCTATCCCTACATTCAACAGCGTCGCGACCGCGCCGCGGGTTCGGCTAATGCGTAAGGGCCGCGTGCTCTTCTGCATTTTCTTGATTGCCGTCGCCACGTACGCGATCCGTTCGGCGCTCGGATGGTCGTTCAAGACCAAGCTATTTCCGCTCTCGGTAAGCATTCCACTTTTGGTCCTTGCGACGATACAGCTCTTGCAGCTGATTTTCGGCAAAGGAGAAACCGACGAAGGCGCGGGTCTCGACTTGGATTTTTCGAGCGACGTGCCTGCCGAGGTGGCGCGACGTCGTGTGATCAATACTTTCTCGTGGATTATCGCCTTTATTGTCTCCGTCTATCTCATCGGTTTTCCATTAACCGTTCCGTTGTTCATTTTCTTTTATCTAAAGTTTCAAAGTGAAGTGAGTTGGCTGTACACGATCGCGGCCACGGCGATCACGTGGGGCTTTTTTTACACTCTGTTTCAATGGTTGGTGCACATCCAGTTCGAGTCTGGCGCGATTCAGACTTGGCTCGGCTGGTGATCGGCGTCATTCAGGCGCATTCCAAGTTGAATGCCCGGTACTATCTTCTATTGCGCATTTCATACACGCAACAAGCACGCCCGCAGTGCGAGCCCTCAGAAAACAATGGCATTTGGCCTCGCGACGCGCTCGCCGAGAGCGTTGAGAATATGCTATCAGTCAGAGTAGCCTGAAGCAGCAAGATCTTTCCGGAGGACCGGCAATGAGGTTTGGCACATTCAGCTATAATCAATCGCGACCCTGGGTGCCAGAGAAACAAGCTTTCGCGGAACTGCTCGAGCAGATCTTGCTCACCGAGGATTTGGGCTTCGACGACGCCTGGTTTGCTGAGCATCATCACTCCGATTACGGGATGTTGGCGTCACCCAATTTAATCATCGCCTCGCTCGCCTGCCGCACCAAGCGGCTTCGCATGGGCAATTTGGTCAACGTTCTCCCGCTCTACGATCCGATGCGGCTCGCTGAGGAGTGCGGCATACTCGACATTCTCACTGGCGGGCGGCTCAACGTTGGGCTGGGCCGCGGCGTGCCCAAAGATGACATGAAGCACAGGCTCGACCGGGAAACGGCTCAGGCGCGTTTCGAAGAGGGCATCGAGATCCTCATGCGCGCATGGACTGGAGAGACTTTCAGCTACTCCGGCAAGGCATGGGGCTATGAAGAGATCTCATGCCGGCCCCAACCGCTGCAGAAACCCCACCCGCCGATCTATTACGGTGCCACTTCGCCGGACAGCCCAGCGATGGTAGCGCGCCGCGGTTGGAATCTTGCGCTCTCGCGCCAGCCGCTGGCTAACTGCGCGCGGGCGATAAAATCTTATCGTGAGGAACGTGCCAAGCATGAGAATTTGACCGGTACCGGCGATGCGATCATGGTGCGCGACATCTATGTCGCCGATAGCGATGAGCAAGCCTGGCGGGAGGCCGGCCCGCAGCTTTCGCGTTTCTGGCAGCTCGCGACCGATAACTTCTGGCGCGGCGATTCCGTGTCGCTCGACGATCTGCCGAGGTTCACCGAGCGTTTTGCTTACTTTCCCGGCGGCCTGAATGTCAAGCGGCTCGATGAATGGGGCACTTCGTTGATCGGCAGTACGGAGACCGTTACCAAGAAAGCGCGTCAGATGATCGAGACCGCCCGCCCGGATTGCCTGGTGGGTATGTTCAGCTTCGGGGGCTTGAAGCATGAACAAGTCATGCGCTCCATCGAGTTATTCGCGAGTGAAGTCATGCCGGCGTTGGGAGCGTGAGTCGGCGGCGTCCATGACAAACTTCTGTTGGCGCTTGAATTCTCAGAACACTTTGTCATGAAAACCACGATCGGCTTGAGGACCGCTCTGGGTTTGGCGCTCGTCATAACGTACTTTTGCGCGGCACGGTCTGGGGCACCGGGCGACTTTCAAGCCATCGGTCACCAACGGGTTCAATAGTCGAACGTTAGTCTGCGACGGCATCCCTAGTCCAGAAAATGCGGGCCTTATACGCATCAAAAATAATAGAGGCGCTGAACAAAGCCAGCGGCTTTCTTTCGGAAAGACGCGTTTTTCTCTATTCGCTTGCTTTGATGATTATTACCTGCACGTTGCTTGTTAAGGTGTATGTGCAGGCGGCACGGATGGGTGAAAAACCCGGAGCTGATTTCGTCCAGTTTTATACCGCCGCAGTCTTGACGAGAGTCAGTCCAGAAAAGGTCTATGACGCCGATGCGCAGATTGAGCTGCAGAGGCAGTTTAGTCCGGCGCAGCTTGAGGGAATTCACTGGCCATATCTTCATGCTCCATTCTTTACGATTCTTTTGATCCCATTGAGTTTTTTTTCTTACGTCGTTGCGTATTGGATATGGATTACCGCAACTGTACTGCTTTATTTTCTATCGATCGGCATTTTATGGAAATGCTGTCGGCCGAAACAGCCACCTCTAGGTTTGGCGCTCGCGATCGGCGGTGCAGCGCCGGTCTTGTATTGGCTGACGACTACCGGCCACTCCACCGCGATTGCTCTCTTTTTCTGGACCGTGGGGTTTTACCTCTTAAAACGGGAACGCGTCTTATGCTCGGGATTCATATTCGCGTTTCTATCATACCGAGCACAATATCTGATCGCCCTATTGCCCTTGCTCATCTTTCGCAGGATGGGCCGCGCAATCGTGGGTATAGCCGCAGGCCTCTTTCTGCTCATCGTCATCGGCGGCGTCGTGTTCTCATTTGACTCTTACTTGAAATACATAGACGCGATTACAAACTTTTCACACCGAATAGCGACACAGGCACAGCCACTATCATTCTATATTACTCTCTACGGGTTCTTCAGGCCGTTGCTTCCTGAGGCATGGGCGGTAACATGCACGATCGCGACTGCTCTGCTCTTGGTATACTGGCTCCTGCAAACATGGCGGGTAGTTGTCCCACTTCGATCAAATGGTTTTGATCTTCAATATGCCATGTTAGTGACGACCACCCTGCTTCTCATGCACCACGGATTTGTTTACGATCTGCTGCTCCTGACAATTCCCGCCCTGCTTATGTATCCGCACAGGGCCTTGTTTCCACCGTACTACAAGATATTGCTGGCCCTGATTTACATCACTCCATACCTCCTCTTGTTGTTTCGCAGCAAGTTGCGAATGAACCCAGTTCAACCTCTTCTTTTTTGGCTCTGCTTCGAACTATATCGTGCCAATTTGAAGCTGCGGCCCCATCAAGTCGCGGCGTGAACCGTCAATAACGGGTGTGTTCCCAAGCGAGCCGAACCTACGACTTTGCCGCGCTGATGATCAAGGGATTGGCTTAGCCGTTTAACTTGACAGACCCGGCGCCGCCTACCTATAAGTGTGACTACTACCTGGCCGCGGCTTGCGGCTCGGAATCATCTTTTCACAGTTTCGGTTTCTCGAAGGATCGGAGGTTTCAATGCCTGACTATACAAAAAAACTGCTGCCTCGTTTTCGTTACGGCGTCATTCAACCGCGCGCCCATGAAGACGTTCACCGCGGCCGAACCTACCAACTATATCGCCTCTTACCGCTCGATTTTATGGAGATCGCCACCGGACTTGGGCTGGAAAACTACACCGAAGAGGGAGTCGAAAAAGCGATCAAAAACTACTGGACGTGTGTCGACCGGCTGGTGAAAGAAAAAGCGGATCATATCATTTTCAGCGGGGCACCCATTTCAGCGGTGTTGACCCGGCCGCGCGTGCTCGAGTTACTACGGCAAACGAAGGAAAGAACTGGCATCTCCGCCGACGCGCCGCTGGAAGCACTGATTGCTGCCTTGAAGCATCTCGGGTACACAAAGCTGGCCGTCGGTAGTCGCTGGGCGGACCCGGTCAATAACGCCATCGTCCGTTATCTCGAGGAAGGTGGCATCACAGTTGTCGGCATTACCAAGCGAAATCAATGGGCGTCGGATTCTTTCGCCATGACGCTGGAGCAAGGATTGGAAATGGCGCTCGAAGTTGGCCGTGAAGCGGCAAAAACCTGGCCGCAGGCCGAAGCCATCTCCGTGCCGGGCGGCGCGGCGATGGCTCTGCACGTCATACCGGCCTTGGAAGAAGAATTCGGCAAACCGGCGTTCACCAACATGAGCGCCGAAGTTTGGAACGATCTGATTCGGCCCGGCATTATCCCGCCGGTGCAAGGATGGGGACGGCTGCTGGCCAACGCTGACCGCTAGCCGCGTCGCGCAACAATCCGGCGAAATTCCGCTCGGCAAACGGGTCCCGACATAAGGTCCGCTTCCTTTTCAGTTGGAAGACGTCGCTGGGGTCATCTCGACGCGTAGAGAGAAAATGCGCTTTTCCGCCGGGTGGAGAGCGCCGATACCGATAACCTGACGAGATAGGAGCTTTCCGGCATCGTCCCGGACTTCCATTAGAACTTGATATTCCAATGGCTCGCCCGCACCGGGGTGCTCAAGGGTGCCTTCCACCAGAAGTGGACACGTCGTCGGTTTGGATCGCGGTTCGAAGCCAAAGGAATTAGCCCGCAACATGTGGCGACAGACAGGGCAAGACGTGGCGCTTTTCAGGATCGTCGCCCGGCAATGCGGACAGCTGCGGGATTCACCCGCGGTGGCTGCGCGGCCGATTTTCATCCCCCGGTCCGGTTCTTGTCATTATCGTGGGCTTGACCGTTGACGAATTTCGCGACATCGGATGCGTTCCAGCCGAACTCCACGTGGCCGCGCATGCGCGACCCGGCGGCGACTGTGAGCGTACTTGCTTTTAGATCGCCGAGAAGCTGCCCGGACTCCAAGAGCTTGACTTGAGCACTGGCGACGACATTGCCGTCCAGTTCGCCGCCGATGGTAACGTTAGCCGCGCTGACCTTTGCCGTAAGGTGAGCGCCCTTTTCGATGTTCAAATCTCCCTTGACTTGAATCTCGCCTTTGAACTTTCCGGCGATACGCACATCGGCGTCGCCTTCGATTTTCCCCTCAATTGTAACTCCGGCGCCGAATATCGACTCACCGCGGTTCTTCGGCGCGCTCTCCTTCGGTGTCAAAATGGGAGTTGACTGTGCTGGCGACGCCGGGGTCGCAGGCGATTTATCCTTGCTTTCCTCCGGTGTCGTCTGATTCCACACTGCCATAAGAACCTCCTTTACGATTTTTTTATCAACTGACAATTGATTTGATGGGCGAGTCGAATAAAGAAAACCGACGAAAAAGTAAGCAAAGCCAGTGCCACAATTGCACAATCAGTTTATTTTGTGAGCGTTGCGACTGGTGTTTCGCAAATACTACGCTCGTGTTCCCACACGCGATGATTTTCAGGGACCTTACGTCGCTTTGATGAAAACAACCGACACGGAAAATCCTGTTCCGTGCAGCAACAAGACCTGAATGACCGTGGCGGTTGTACAGATACTGCCTGCCGGACGCTATAATTGCACCGCAGGAAACTACAGTCAACGCTTATTTTTTCGGATGTTGTAGCAACGTGAATCTGTCAGGGGTTAATAGCAACGTAATTATGTCAGGGTGTGGCGATGACAACCCTGACGATGAAGGACGAGAAGCGGATAGAGGCAATTCAACGAGTGTTTCGAGGCGAGCTAACGGTAGGAGA
>DASPXM010000347.1:0-4742 GCA_035637295.1 Verrucomicrobiia bacterium | reverse complement strand
ACGACCTTTTCTGCTACGCTGCCCATAATGATGTGGTTGAGACCGGTCCGGCCATGAGTCGACATCACGATCATGTCGACGCCCTCGTCGGCCGCCTTCTCGACGATATTCTTGTGCGGCGTGCCGAATTCAACCGCGCAGCGCACTTCGACCAGATCGATGCAATCGGTAAAATTGTCGGCGACAAACTTATACAGCAGCCGCCGGCCGTCTTCCAACATGTCGTGGTAAGCTGCCACCGCCGGCGGTCTGTCTTTCCACACCGCCAACCTCAATGGCGTGGTAAACGACAACTTCTCCGTTCACATCGCGCGCCATCTCCAAGGCATAACGGATTCCGACCTTCGATAATTCGGAAAAATCCGTCGGCGCCAATATCCTTTTAACCCTAGCCATAGCAACCTCCTTCGTCGTCGCTCTCTCACACTTACAATGCGCAAGAACCATGCCTCCCCGGTGAGCATGCATACTGCGGCATTTTCTGAATGGTTCCTGGGCGATTTTTCTCGTTCCTGAGGAAAACGCTCTTGGTTTTGCTGTGAAAAGCAGGCCAATCGTCTGAAAGTCTTTCCGATGCAAATTCTGCATCGACTCCCCACCGTTCACGAGCGAATCAAGGAAGCTTAGCGGCTTCTTTTCGGTCCTGTTCGGCTTGCTCGAGGGCGCGCATGATAAGCTCTTCCTTTCGCCGTCTCTCACCAGACAAGGAAAAGCTGCGAAAAACGAAAGTAGATCTTGGAAACGAGCCGTTCGATCTTCACAACGCGCAGCAGAGGATCGAAAGGCTCCGTGAGGCTCATGTTTACTTCAAGCTGTCCTTTAGAAACTCAAGAAGCTCTATGTGCTTTTCCGAATCTCGCATCATCGAATGCAAAAGAATTTCAAAGAGGCCGTGGTAGTAACCAGTGCTCTCTTTCATAAGCTTCTTGCATTCTTTGATGCCCTCTTTTTCAAGTTCGATGAATTCCTCGGTGCTTACGCGAAGCCTCCCGTTGAGCACGGATAAGTTGGTTGCACCCTCAAGGCTTCCTTCCGGCTTCGTCCACGTGAGGCAACCTTTCAGTGTGGCAGTCATCGCATGAATCACTGCCCGATGCTTCTCCTCATCTGAGATGATAAGCTGCAAGATAAAGTTGGTGACGGGATTCGGCAATCCGCGCATCAGTGTCTTGTACTGCTCAATCGACTTTTCTTCTTTCGCTTCATGAGCTTCAAACTCATTAAGCAAACGCTCGATGGGAGATATTTCCGCCGATCCGCCTACGTTTGCTTTCGTGTTGAACAGCCCTCCCATTTCATACATCTCGTCCATAACATCCCCTTTCCCTGCTTGCTTCGATGTTTTTGACACCCGACTCATTTCTCCTATGTTGAACCGGTTTGCTGTAATGGTTCGTAGCGCAAAGCACATACCACCAAAAAACGGCACAAACACTTGCGATCACACGGGCGATGGCAATTTTTCTTCTTAGTTGTGAGAATTTTATTTGTCGGCCTTCGCAACTGTGCAAATAAAAAATCGAGCCAGGCGCTGCTTTCATTGCGTTAATTATCGGCTTGAGCACCGGCACGAAAATCGCTCATGCAACGATAGTCAGATAAAAATTTTGGACGCTTCTTGTAGCATGGCAGCGCAAATCGAAGACTCAAACGATAGACGTGGCAGCCATATCGGCATATTGGTGGGCGGCGGTCCGGCGCCGGGAATCAACGGCGTAATCAGCGCGCTGACGCTCGAAGCGCGTACGCGGGCCCACAAAGTCATTGGGCTTTTCGATGGCTTTCACTGGCTCATGCGGGGCGACATCGCGCACACCAAAGAGCTGAACCACGACGACGTTTCGCGAATTCATTTTCACGGCGGCTCAGTTCTAAACACCTCGCGGGCCAACCCGACCAAGAAAACGGAAGACCTTGAGCGCGTCGTCGCAAGCCTGGATCGCCTCGGCATCGGCTATCTGGCCACGATCGGCGGTGACGACACCATGTACGCCGCCAGCCTGGTGGCGAAACATGCAAACGGTCGGATCCGCGTCTGTCACATACCCAAGACGATCGACAATGACCTACCGCTTCCCGGAGAGATTCCCACTTTCGGCTTCGAAACTGCGCGCCAACTCGGCAGCGATTTAGTGCAAAACATTATGGAAGACTCGCGCACCACCGGGCGCTGGTATTTCATCGTCGTCATGGGCCGTTCAGCCGGCCATCTGGCGCTAGGTATCGGCAAATCGACCGGGGCGACGTTGACGCTGATTCCGGAAGAATTTGCTGGAGCAATTCAGATGGCCACAGTCTGCGACATTCTAGAGGGAGCGATTCTCAAGAGAAAGGCTCTTTGGAACCACTCTGACGGGGTCGCGATCATCGCCGAAGGGTTGCTGGAGCATATACCCGTAGAGCAGCTCACCGGGATCGAAGGCGTTCGCATCACCCATGATAGCTACGGCCACTTGCGTCTGGCCGAAGTTGATTTGGCGTATATCCTTAAAACCCTGGTCGAACATCGCTTTACCGGTCGCGGCACCCCGATCGCTATCGTTCATAAGAATATCGGTTACGAACTGCGCTCCGCGCCGCCGGTTGCCTTTGATTGTGAATACGTGCGCACCTTGGGATACGGCGCGGTTGAGTTCCTGTTGAACCCGACTCCCGAGGCCAGGATATTAAACGGTGCCCTTGTTTGTCTCATCAACGGGAAGCTCGAACACCTCGACTTCGCGGCTCTGCAAGATGCGAAAACCGGCAAGACTCGGGTGCGGCGGGTCGACATCGAGACGCCGTCTTACAAGGTGGCCCGCGAATACATGATTCGGCTGGAGAAAGAAGACTTTGCCGACAATGAAAAAGTTAGACTTCTGACCGAGGCGGCCTCGTCGGAAAATCACTTCTGCAGCGCCGATGAGTTTCGCAACCGCTATCAATATTTGACCACAGACCTCAAGGGTTGCAATTGAAAAGGAAGTCAGATGATAGCAAGAATCGCCATTAGTGGCTTTGGTCGGATCGGCAGGCTGGTTTTGCGGAGCATGCTCGAGCGCCACAAAAACGGGCTGACGGTCGTTGCCGTGAATGATATGGCGGACCTGAAAACCAACGCGCACCTGTTTCGCTACGACTCGACCTACGGCGTGTTCCCGGGCACGGTCGAAACCGGCGAAGGCGTCATTAAAATCGACGGGCACAACATCGTCGCCTTGAGTCAAAAAGATCCTTCCCGCTTGCCTTGGAAACAGCTCGGCGTCGATATCGTTATCGAGTCCACCGGAGTTTTTACAGACGCCACTCGGGTCCGCGCTCATTTGGACGCCGGCGCGAAAAAAGCAATCATCACGGCGCCGGCGACCGACGAAGACATCACGCTGGTTCTGGGTGTCAACGACTCGGCTTACGACGCGCGCAAACATCACATCGTTTCGAACGCTTCGTGCACGACCAACTGTCTGGCGCCAGTGGCGAAGGTGCTCCACGAAAGTTTCGGCATCGAGCGCGGTCTCATGACGACAATACACGCTTACACCAACGATCAACGCATCTTGGATCTCATGCACAAAGACCTCCGGCGAGCGCGCGCGGCCGCCATGAACATCGTGCCGACCAGCACCGGCGCGGCAAAGGCCATTGGCTTGGTCATGCCGGAACTAAAGGGCAAGCTTCATGGGCTCTCGCTCCGAGTTCCGACGTCGACGGTCTCTGTGGTCGATCTCGTGGTCAATCTAAAGAAGTCCGCTTCAGTGGAGAGTATCAATTCCGCATTGAAGCAAGCGGCCAGCGGGCAACTTATCGGGATCCTTGAATACTGCAATGAGCCATTGGTTTCGAGCGATTTTCGCGCTAATCCGGCTTCCTCCATCGTTGACGGATTGTCCACGGTGGCTCTAGAAGAAAAGATGGTAAAAGTGTTGGCCTGGTACGATAACGAATGGGGTTATAGCTGCCGCGTCGCCGACCTGGCCGCGCTGATGGCCGAAAAAGGACTTTAGGAGGGACTCCCAATGTTTGCCAGGGATATCATGACAAAGGACATCATCACCGTAAGTCCGAAAACCACCGTGAGGAATCTGGCATTGATATTGATCAAGAACCGAATCAGTGGCGCACCCGTTGCCGGTAAAAACGGCAAGATTGTCGGGGTCGTCTCCGAAGCGGATATCGTCACCAAGAAAGGCAAAGACGTAAAGTCGATTATGAGCAAGAAAGTGATCAGCGTCATGGAAGAAACCACCGTGGAAGAGATCGCCCAACTCATGACGACCCACGTGGTCAAACGTTTGCCGGTGATGAACGGTGAAAAGATTGTCGGCATAGTCAGCCGCGCTGATATCGTCAGCGCTATCGCGCTCGGAACGCATGTGGCATTGCACACGCCGATTTACGACTTGTAGCGTCCATACAGCGCGGCAGGATCGCGTGCTAGAGACACTTTGAGGTAAACCAATCGTGACAAATTCTCGTCTCAGATCTGAGAAGTACAAGCGAAAAGCATTTCACAATCGGACGGGATGGCATTGATCCGATCGCTTTACCCAAGCGATACCCGTGAAATATTTTGCGTTCACTATTGATTCCTTTTGGGCCTAATCGATAGTACCGGGCAGGTTGCGCGTGCGATGACTTTGGCCGTTACGCTGCCCAGCATGATTTGCTCGAATCCGGTGCGGCCGTGGGTCGACATGACGATCATGCCCGCGTTTTCCTCTTCGGCTTTCTTGACAATCTTATCGTAAGGCACTCCTGCTTCG
>DASPXM010000346.1:0-6339 GCA_035637295.1 Verrucomicrobiia bacterium | reverse complement strand
TGCAGCAAGTCGATCACGCCGAGCGAATTGACCGCGACAGTCGCGCGTCCGTTGGAGCCTGCTCCGGCCGGCGGCAGCATCTCGATATGCAGCGCCTGACCGGTGACGCCGAGCGGCGTAAGATTGGCGGTGCCATCGCCGTTCGGAACCGCGCGTGGCACATACACGAGAGCTTGTGTCGTCTGTCCAATTGAAATGTTAGCGATCACCTTATTGCTCAAGGTGTCGATCGCGACGGCATGTTCGCCGTTTTCCAAAGCGACATACACTCGGGTGCCGTCCCCGGAGGGCCAAATGCCGTGCGGTAGATCTCCCACGGCAATGGTGGCCACCAACTCGGGTTTGGCACCCCGGCGGTACGCCTTCACTTCATTTGCTCCGCCGATGGTGATGTAGGCGAATTTGCCGTTGCGGTTGTTCGCAAAGTTCACGTGGTTCGTAATCGGTCCTGTGTCGAGCAGCGCAATCTGTTCAAATGGCGGTTTGGCCCTGAACACCTGCACTTTGCCGACGTCTTTTAGCGTTATCCACACTTCGTCGTTTTCCGGACTTACGGCAATGTTGGGGCAGAAGGGACTGCTCTGCGGCACCCGCTTGATAACCTGATGGGATGCTCTGTCGATCACCGTTAGTTCGGGAGTGAAGCTCGAGCAGACGAAGCCGTATCGCCCGTCAGGACCGAACATGGTCATTCCCGGACCGTTCGCCAAGCGGATACGTCCCATTTCTCTCATCCTCATCGGATCGATGACCGACACGTAGTCCTCGCCCCGGACAGTGACCCACAATTCGCGCCCATCGCGGGTGAAGAACGCCTCGTGCGGCGATCGCCCTACGTAAACAATGCCCTTTACCTTATTCGTTGCCGTGTCGATCAGCGTCACCGAATTCGAGGCGATCGATACGACGGCGAGTGTCTTTGAGTCCGGCGAGTAGCCTAGGCCGTGAACGAGGAGCTGACCTTTGTAGAGCGCGCTCAAAGCACCGGGCACCGGATCGCCGAGCCGAATCACGCCGAGCAGCTTGTTGGCGGAGGGATCGATCACCGAAACCGTGTTTGACGTCTGGTCCGCCGCGTAAACCCGATCGCGGCTGGAGATTGGAATGTCTGCTCGCCCCCAGGGCGCTTGCTGCGCAAACGCGGCAGGCACCAAAGAGAAAAACGCTAATGCACAGACTAGTTTCATATTCATGTTCCTTCTAGCCTAGCCTCTGGTGTTCACGCTTAGTGCTTCCTTGCGTCTAAGCCCGGCCTCTGAGTTGGATTTTCCGAGTTCGCACCATGCTGCTTCAGCCAGAGTTGCATCAGCTGAATTTCCGATTGCTGGTCGGTGATGATCTCCTGGGCCAGACGGCGCATCTGCGGGTCTTTGCCGTACAGCAAGAGCGCCTTGGCCATGTCAATCGCGCCCTGATGATGCGGAATCATCATGGTGACGAAGTCATGGTCAGGATCACCTGTCTGTGGCGCGGTGTGCATGCCCTTATGCATCACACTCATCGCGTTGGCCATCAGCTGATCGAATGTTTTATCGGTCGTAGCGGTGAATTCAGCAGTTGGCGCAGTGATCCGGTGTTCAATGGACATCGCTGACTGCGCCGCGTGTTTTTGCGCCTGTGCTGCAGCCACCACAATGAGCGTGACGATTAGGATCAATCCGCGGTTCATGCTCTCCTCCTCTTCATTGTTCGCCCACCATCCTCTGGGGAACCCGAACGCCGATGAACTGCCAGCATGCTGGACCGCATTGGCTGGGTCATTTTCATCTCGTTCGCTGCGCATTTCGTATGATGCAGGGGACCTGAGCAACGAATGTGCCAGAACAGATCCATTTCCGGGACGTCTGGAAAATGTGCGGATTCAGCAGCGTCTCATATGTTGCAGCTTGGTTTCGTACGAGTTGTGAGGACGACGATCCCTCGACGACTAAACGACAGGTGTCGAAATGTCGACTTTAGCTGGGACGAGGGATGCCCAGTCTTTTCCCAGGGAGTGAAGAGTTGTACCCGAGTCGAGCGGCGACACCTGTGAGGCCGCCGATGATCCAGTTCGTATGCTTGGAAAGGGGAGTCAAGATCCGGAGTTTCAGAAAGAATATCCAAAGCTCATCGGCGAAGACCCGATCCCGGTCATGCCCGATGAGATGGAAGAACGCGTCATGGTGGTGATCTAAGTAATATAATCAGCCAGCAATGAGCTTATTGCGTGTTGCCAGATGCGACCATCGGGTTGTGCCGCTCGCCGGGGCGGAGCGTCAATTGCGCTGCCGGCGAGAAGGCGCGCTTTCGGATGAAGACCGTGACGAGCAGGCCCGCTATCCCCGATGCCGCTAAGATCATGGCGACGAGGATAAACTGGTAGATGCCTGCATAGATGGGGCTGGCACCCGAGACCATCATGCCGGCCATCACACCCGGTATCCAAACCAAGCCCAGCGACTTGAGCATATCAAGACGCGGGAGGAGACTGGCGTAAACCGCGCTTTGTACGTAGGGCGCAACTGTCACCGCCGGCTCGGCCCCAAGCGCCAGGCCCGCCTCTATCTGGCCCACGTGTGCCGTGACATCGGCGTTGAATCGCTCGATCGACTGCGCACACGCGTTCATAGCGTTGGCGATGATCATGCTGCCCACAGGCACCAGGATCGCGATGTCAGGCTTGAGCGCCCCGGTCGCGAGCATCCCAGCAATTACGACGCCCGCTCCCGCCGCAATCGCATAGAAACAGAGCAGCAGCGCGTCCTTCAATCCCTGAGCGCGCCGCGAGGCAGTCACAGCCGCCGCGAACGACATAGCGAGCAGGATGAGCATGCCGACCAACGCATTTCGGTGCAGCAGTAGAGCCAAGACAATCCCCACGAAGACCATCTGCACAAGGCCTCTCAGCAGTGATAACGCCGTTTCGCGCTCCACGTGCACAGCAAACCACCGGCAGATGAGCACAACAGCAAGGCACAGTATGACGGCACCCGCTGCCTGAGCCATTCCCATACTGACGTCGCTGCTCAGGCTCTGCATCAAATTAGGCAGCATGTGACACTCCATTCGTTGGAACAATCGCGACCAGCTTGCCGGCCTCCAGATACATCGTGCGGTCGGCGATACGGGCGGCCTGCTGCATGTTGTGCGTGACGATCACGCAAGTCATCTGCCGCTCGCGGATGATACCCAGCACAAGCTCCTCGATTCCGCGCGCTGATGCTTCATCGAGGGCCGAGGTGGGCTCGTCCAACAACAACACCTCCGGAGAATTCGCCAGAGTCCGTGCTAGCGACACGCGTTGCGCCTCACCTCCCGATAGGGTACTCACGTCGCGATCATGATAGCCGGGCAAGGCGACGCGATCGAGCAGCGCTTCAATCGCCTGCTGAGACATGGTCTCATGGCGTTGTAGCGGACCGAAGGCGATGTTTGCGGCCACGGTTCCCGGAAACAAGTAGGCCATCTGCATGACCATCCCGACGCGTCGCCGCAATTCTCGTGGCGCTATGGCACGATAGTCCTCACCGTTGAGCAGCACCGTACCGCCGGTTGCCTCATCGAGCCGGTTCAGCAGCCGCAGAAAGGATGATTTGCCTGCGCCGCTCGGACCGGCGACTGCGAGCACTTCGCCTTTCTGCACTTGCACGCTGATGTCGCGCACCAGAATCTTGTCCACGACAGCGCGGGAGAGATTTTTGGTTTCGACTGCTATGGCTTGAGCCGCCCAGTCCGTAGGGCGGCGGTCAGCTTCTTCGGGCGCATATTCTGCGCATTCGATGACCGGAGCGGATTTGATGGGCGTTGAATGCGACATGTTCTTGCTTTCCAGTTTCAAAACAGACATTCCTCGCCGGTACCCCGTGACGGCTCATCGGAACTTTGCCTGGCCCGGGTTCTCGGCTTGGTAACTCGATGGCGGCTCCCTCCGGGTTCATTGTGCGTTTCGAATACACGAGGGAAACAGCAACGAATGTGCCAGAACAGATTGATGTCCGGAAGGTCTAAAAATAAACGGATCAGGAGCGTCTGCATATGGTGCAGCTTGGTTTCGGACCGATTGTGAAGAAGATCCATTGACAACTTATCGGCAGGTGTCGAAATGTCGACCTTGCTTGGACGACTGATGGACTGCAATCGTTACGAACCGGAAACGGAGAGATCTCTAACTTCGGTAGCGGATCAGAATCCTTCCAGCAATGGCGGCAGCGGAGGACGCGTCGACATGACTTCTTCCTTTCTGGACTGTTTTACCAACCGAACCACCAACAGCCCGATGGCATTGTGATCTTTCGCCAGCGCGACTGTGGATGCCTACGGCATTTGGCTCGATGGCAAGCGGACAATCCGCAGCTTCCGAGCTACGCACTCAACGACTGAGCCACAGCTAACGATCGAGCTGGCGGAGCCATGAATTCCGGACCCACCGGGTCGGTGACCGAGTCGCGAACGATCTCGTCGATGGCTTTCAGCGCAGCCAGATCCAGCTTCCAGCCGTTGACATCTACAATCGGCGTCAGTTGCTTGGGATGGCGGGCGCCCCAAAGTGCCACGGTGACGAAGGGCTGATCCAACGTCCACCGCATCGCCAGTTCCAGGACACGCTTGCCGAAATCCTCTTGCGCAAAGCGGTCGAGCCGCTCGACGGCTTGCAAATATTGCACGTAGCGGGGTAGCCGAAATTTCGGGTCTATCTTTCGAACGTCGTCGCCTCGAAATTCGCTGTTCAATTTCATTTTGCCGCTCAGCAGTCCGCGACACAGGGAACCGTACGTCAGCGTGCTGATGCCGTGGATGCGACAGTAGGGCAGCACGTCTCTTTCGACGCCGCGCTCAAACAAATTGTATGGCGGTTGTGCCGTGTGCAGCGGTGCGGCTTGGCGAAACAGATTTAACTGCTCTAGCGAATAGTTGCTCACCCCGATGGCGCGAATCTTCCCTTGCTTGTAGAGCTGATACATCGTCGCTGCCGTTTCCTCGATCGGCACTAGCGGATCGGGCCAATGAATCTGGTAAATATCTATGTAATCGGTCTTTAGGCGGCGCAGGGAGTCATTGATTTCTTTTATGATCCGCGCTTCACTCGAGTTCCGAAAAACCTGGTTTCCACGCCACTCCAACCCGACTTTGGTCGCGATAATCACTTCTTGGCGCTTGCCATATTGCGCCAATGCTCGACCGACGAGTTCTTCGGCGCGTCCGAGCCCATACACCGGCGCCGTGTCGAGCAAAGTTATCCCGTTCTCCAATGCTTCGAGAATGGTCTCGAGCGCCGCTTGTTCATCCGTTCCGCCCCACATGAAGCCGCCGATCGACCATGTGCCTAGTCCGATGCGGGAAACGTCGCGGTTCAATCCCTTCAGTGTTACGTATTCCATGATGCGCGGGCCCCCAATGAATTATTTATAGCAAGATTTCGTCACGTTAAGTCGCCGTCTAAGACAACAACAAAAACTCCCTCGAGTTTGTCTTTCTCTTCGACGATGCCGCGATCGACGGCGGTCTTTCGGACACCGAGACTGTCAAACCAGATCACCGCGAGAAGCTCACCATCCTGATTGTAAATCTCCCAATAGTCGGCCGGCCGTTCGGTGGTCACGTCGTCGTAGACGTACGTAGCCACAGCACCCATAACCTCTCCTTCGACCACCCACGGATCAAAGGAGACAAGCCTGATCTCATGCTGTTCCGGGCCCGCAACGATTTCCTGTTCCCCGGCATTGTCGCTGGCTTCCGCAGCCCTAGCTGCTACGAGTCCAAGAAAGAACAACACAGCGATAAACTCTAAGATGCCGAAAATAGTAACGTAGATTTTATTCCTGAAAGTCATAGCTCCCTCCGTCACTTCCCTAGAATTTGTTTTCAAGAGCCTTGGTTGAGATTCTAGGCGGCCAAAGAAAGTTGATATTCGAGAAGGCTCTTGTCCTTGCTCTTAGAACCTTCGAGCAATATTCGACCGCGACAGATATAAGCGCCTGCTCGACACCTTGAGTCGCCGCCCGAGCCCACACTGTCGTCGTCGCTACAAGCACAGCTGAGAGTAGTAGGTAGATAGATTTCATTTTTTCTCACCTTCCGTTGTTGGAAAAAGACAAGGGCAAGGAATATGCCAGCGAGCTGACGGCCTCCAGCGGACATTCAACTAACTGAGATAAAAGAAAATTTAAGTTTAGGATCCGAAAGCTGATTGCGTGTCAGCTATCAGTGACGAGGACGTGGTGTCGAAATATCGAAGGGTGCCTAAATGCCGTCACTACAGGTGGTTGAAAATTTCCCGCATCTTCAAGCCGCGAGTCGTTTACCTGTCAGGAACGATGCTCTCCATCGTCCGCTCCAACAAGCGGCGCCGTTCCTTTTCCA
>DASPXM010000345.1:0-10438 GCA_035637295.1 Verrucomicrobiia bacterium | reverse complement strand
ACCATGCGCATGACTTCCGAGGCGCCCTCGGTGATCATCCGGCTGCGCTGATCGACGAACCACTTTGCTAAAGGCAAATCCAAGGTCAATCCCACACCGCCGTGAATTTGCAATACGCGATCGACCACACGAAATGACATTTCGTCGGCAAAGAGCTTGGCCATGTAAGCTTCGTTACGGATGTCTTGCTGCTGATCGTTCTTCCAAGCAGCCTGGTAAACCATCAGTCGAGCGGCGTGCAGCTCGACGTACGAGTCGGCCAATTTGAATGTGATGCCTTGACGTTCGGACAAAGGTTTGCCGAAGGTCACTCGTTGTTTGGAATAACGCGCGCCCATTTCGATACAGCGTTCGGCGACACCCAACGCCCGCGCTCCATGTTTGAGCCGGCCGATACCGAGCCATTTTTGCGCGAGCTTGAAGCCTTCGCCTTCCTTGCCGACAAGATTTTCGACAGGGACTTTCATGTCATCGAAGGCGATCTGCCAGGGCTCCTCACCCATCATGGTCTTGAATTTGGTAACCAGCGTCAGACCCGGCGACTTCATATCGACCATGAAACAGGAAATACCGCCGTGAGCGGCCTTCACAGGATCAGTCACGGCCATCAGCTGGCCGAAGTCCGCCTCGCCCGCGCCGGTGATGAATCTCTTCATGCCATTAACGACGTAATAATCCCCCTGCCGTACCGCGCGAGTTTTCATTGAAGCGGGATCGGAGCCAGCGTCGGGTTCGGTTTGCATGAAGCACAGTTTCTTCTCACCGCGCCTGATCGGATCCAAAAAGCGTTTTTTCTGCTCATCGTTCAAGGCGTACAAGATCGGCCGGATTTCCGGCCCGAAGATTCCCTGCCCCCGCGACGGCAGCGCAATCGTGCGTGCCAACTCTTCCCACACCAAAACCTGCGCCAGGCTTCCCAGACCGCCGCCGCCGTATTCTTCCGGAACATCGAACATCCAGAGCCCCATCTCTTTGGTCTTCTTCTCCAACCGCTCACGGATGTCCGGCTTCAGTTCCATATTCTCGATCGTATGCATCTCGACCGGAATCAGCTCCTTGTCGACGAACTTGCGCACCGTGTCTTTGAGCATCTGCAGTTCTTCAGGCAGATTGAAATCCATGCTTGTTCTCCTAAGCGTAACTTAGAACGTTCAATCGCTTTGGGTTGATTCAATTCCCCACCTCTTTCCTCCCCCGCGTCGCGGGGGAGGATGAAGGAGGGGGCTGGAACGGTTTGAACTATTTGAACGACTTGAACGCTCTATTTCTTTTCCTCAAACTTATACGAGCCGAGGCCCGGGCGATATTCTTTGCGCGCGAACTGTTGCAGTCCCGGCCTGCCGCCGATGGCCAGTTTGGCTTTATCGGAAATCAACCCGGAGATTTCATAGGCGACTTCCGGGTTGGAATAGAACGTGTAGTACCAGGCTTCTTTGACGGCGTTCAGCGCCGACGGGGCTTTTTCTTTCAGATTGTTTGCAATCTCCATGACCTCCTTGTCTAGATCAGCGCGCGGCACAGCCTTGGTGATCAAACCGATGCGCTCTGCTTCCTTGGCGTTCATGGTTTTCCCTGTGAGCGCGTAATAAAGCCCATGCTTCGGCTGCAAATGCTCGGTGAGCACGATCGTTACTTCGCCGCCGGGAAAATGACCGAAGTTTACTTCCGAGAGTCCGAATTGCACGTCTTCGGCGGCAATCGCGATGTCGCAGCCGGTTACCACTGTGAATCCGCCGCCGAATACCCAACCGTTGATTTTCGCGATCACCGGCTGCGGCATTTTGCGCAGGATTTCATTGCGCCACTGGCGGGATTTCTCACGAACCTCGTCACGCACGCGTTCCGGTTGCGAGTCCATCTCGATAAAATACTGCTTCAAGTCCTGCCCGGCGCAAAAGCTCTCGCCCGCCCCGGTAATGATGATCACCCGCGTGTCCTTGTCGTAACGCAGCTCGTTTAAACAATCGTACATCTCGCGGTGGAGCTGCGGGCTCATCGCGTTCCGCTTTTCCGGACGATTAAAAGTAATCGTCGTCACGCCTTCTTTGTTGTCAACTAGAAGAGTCTGATAATTTGCCATTGTCGTTCCTCCTTATTTCTTTTTGGATGGTTCATACTTCTTGGTGTTACTCCAGTCGAGACAAAACTGTCAAACAACTAACGGAAGCCCATCACCGGCACGACATTCTGTCGCCTGTCATCCTGAGCCCCAGACTGTGTGAAAACTCTATCGGAGCCCTTCGACGGCTCTCAGGGCGAACGGCTAAGTGCCTAATTTCAAACGAAGCGAGTCCGTTCGTGGTGAGCCCCATCAAACCATGAACGGAGTTTTCACACAGTCTGGCGTCAGCGAAGGATCTCGCCCCAACCAAGACGAGATTCTTCGGCGTTGCCTCAGAATGACAGCCATCGGTCAATCAAGTAGTACGCCTCTCGGTGAAAATGACCTACCGCCGAACTAAATCCCGCAGGAGTTTTTGCCAGCGGCCTTCGGCCTTTTCATATTGCTCGAGCGTGTAGCCCTTCTCGGGATACCAGCGCTTGAATCCGTAATTCTTCGTCGAAGTCGCAAAGCGAAATTTTTCTTCAAAAATCTTTTGTCCTTCGGGGCTGAGCAGAAAGTCGATGAACAATAACGCCGCGTGCGGGCTATTGGCCGTCGCAGGCAATGCCACGCCGCCGGCGTTAGTGGGATTGAGATCCATTGGAACCCACTCAGTTGGCGCGCCTTTCGGCTTCGCCGCGAGCACGTGATTCCGGAAAATGGAAATTGACATCGGCATCTCTCCGGCGGCCATCAGCTCATGCATCGCGCCGCCGGAAATCATGTGCATTTTGATGTCCAACGCGTGAAGCTGTTTGACGTATTCTTCTCCTTTTGCCTTGATCATGGCGCCGATGAATCTCACCCCGGTGGTATCGCCGCTAACGCCGATCTTCCCCTTGTTTTCCGGTTTTGCGAGTTCGGTGAAATTCTTCGGCACTTCATTGGCACGTATCAAGTTTCGGTTGTAACCCAAGCCGACTATCGACTCGCGGTCCGTGGTCCACAGCACCCGCCCTTTGTCGGCCTCTTCCTTCGAATCCTCGGGAAAGTTCACAAGATGCGGCGAAAAATACGGCATGAGCAATTTGCTGTCGCGCATCATCATCAGAGTAGACGGCGTCGTCTCGATCAAGTCTGCGATGTTGCGCTTAGCTTGCGCTTCGCTGAGCAGCCGGCGCGTCAGGTCGTTGGGGCCGGCGCGGTAAGTTTCAACCTTGATGCCGGAATACTTCGCCTCGAACACGTTGGCAATATCGCGGTGCGCCGTGAGGCTCGTGTACCACACCATCTTTCCTTCTTTTTTCGCGCCCGCCTTGAGCATCTCCTCTCGATCCGCGCCGCGATAGTTGGCGAGATCGGGGAGGGGCTTCGGTTGCGCTGATACAAACGAGGCGACAAAACAAAGTGATATCAGCGCCAACAGTAGTGACCGCATCACCGTCTCCTTGCTATTTTAGAAAATTCTACGAAGGCGAGATCCTTCACTTCGTTCAGGATGACAACCCATGAATGTCATTCTGAGGCGAAGCCGAAGAATCTCGCCTTAATTGGCTCGAACTCGTTGTCTCAAACCTTACTCCAACACCCCATCCTGCCTATGCGCAGCAATAGTCGCCTCGTCATAGCCGACAACCTCGCGCAGCACCGCTTCGGTATCTCTCCCCAGCACTGGAAACTCCCACCGGCGCGTTAGTTTGGCGTTGGTAAATTGCAGCGGAAAATTCGGCAACACCACTCTGCCCGGTCGCGCATTGTCGACAGCGACAATAAAACCGCGCTGCTGCAATTGCGGATCATTGACTAAATCTTCGCCGGTTTGCACAACGCCACAAGGAATGCCGACTGCCTGCAGTTGCTCGCGGATCGCGAAGGCGTCTTTGTTCTCCGTCCATCGCCCGATGATCGCGTCCAACACCTCGCGGTTTTGCAGGCGCTCGGCATTGGTCGCGAAGCTTGGGTTTCCCGCCGCGCCCGTGCCCAAGATTTTTGCCAACGCTGTCCATTGCTGTTCGTTCTCAGCGGCGATCACGCACCAGCGGTCCTCACCTTTGCATGGATAACAACCATGCGGCGCCACGGACACCGAAACATTGCCGATCGGCTCGGGATTTATTCCGCTCGATGCCGCTTCCATAAGATTTGCGCCGATCATGAACGCCGTCGCTTCAGATTGCGCCAGATCAATGAACGCGCCCTTCTTCTGCCGGTCGCGATGGAGCACGCCGGAAATAATGATGATCGCGCACAGCACGCCGGAGACATAATCCGGGAATACGGTTTGCGAACCGATTGGCGGGTTCGTCACGCCCGGATGATTCCACATGTACGTGAGACCGGTGAACGAGGTGATATTCACACCGACGGTAGAGAAGTGTCGTTTCGGTCCGGTGGTGCCGAGCCCGGGCATGCGCAGGTTGACGATGTCCGGCTTCACCGCGCACAGTTGGTGATAGGCGAGGCCGATCCGTTCGACGACGTCAACGCTGTAATTGTCGAGCACCGCATCGGCTTTCGCGACCAAGTCGTGCAACACTCCCTGTCCCTTCGGATGTTTGAGATTGACCGTGAAAGAGCGCTTGTTGCGGTTGAACTCGAGAAAGCGCGGCGAAAGATTGGGGTCTTCGCCGGTGCCGAAGAAGCGGAACGGATCCATGCCGCCTTTGCTCGATTCGATTTTGATTACGTCGGCACCGAGCTCGGCCAAGATCGTCGTGCCGTACGGCCCGGCAAGCACGTGATCGAAGCTGACGATGCGCATGCCATTGAGTGGGGCGGTGGCGCCTCTCACACCTGAACTCCAAGTCGCACGCGCCGCTTGCTTTTCGCCGCTGTCGCGCCAGCTATCCAGCAGCGGCACGCTCCCGACTGGCGGACGAGCGCCGTCAATCACGAACGGCATCGCCGGTTGTTTCGTGTTGCCGAAACCAGCGTGCTCGACGGGGGCCATGAAGCCGCGGCTTTGCACTTGCTCGTCATTGGCAAATC
Organism: Verrucomicrobiia bacterium; assembly: GCA_035637295.1. Lineage (GTDB taxonomy): Bacteria > Desulfobacterota > Binatia > UBA9968 > UBA9968 > DP-20. The sequence goes on along the minus strand of DASPXM010000345.1, from coordinate 5,406 downwards.
CCATCGGCGTATTCACCGGGACGCAGGGAATACCCTTTGTCTGCAGGAATTCCGTGATTTCGGCCCTGGTAAATTTGCCGAGAAAAGCCTCCACTGCGGGATTGAGCTCGTCCGCGTGAGCGCGGCGATAAAGATTGTTAAGCCAATCCGGCGCGTCGAACGTGGCGGGATGATCCTTCCAGACGGATAAAAATAACTTCCAATGCTGGCGCGTCACGTAAAGATAAACGAAACCATCTTTGCACGGAAATATTCTCGCGGGCGCCACCGATCCGTGCTGGCTGCCGGCGCGCTTGGCGATTTGTTGCTCGTTGGCCCAGAGACGAATGATATGTTCTTGCGTCGCCAGCGCTTCCTGCATCGATGCGTCGACATGATCGCCCTGGCCGGTGCGCTCCCGCCGGTAAAGCGCGGCAAGCACGCCGGCCGTGGCGAACAAACTGGCGAAATAATACGCCTGCGTTTCCGGCGGCCGCACCGGCGGCAGTGACGGATCGCCGGAAATATAGAGAAACCCGCTTTCCGCCAGCGCGACGAGATCATTACACGCTAAATTTTTCTTCGGACCTGTCTGACCGAAGCCCGTGATCGATGCCATCACGATGCCGGGATTGATCTGCGCCAAGCTTTTGTAATCGAGGCCCTTCGCCGCCAACTCTCCGGGTTGAGAACTTTCAACCACGACATCGGCAGTTTCAACGAGTTTGCGCAATGCCGCTCGGTCAGCTTCCTTGCTGAGATCTAAAACTTTGCTGGCTTTGCCGGCATTAAGATGCGCGAACGTCGTGCTAAGCTTTTGACCATTCGCCGAAGTAATGAACGGCGCCAAATTGCGCACCGGATCGCCGCCGGGCGGTTCGATCTTGACCACTTCCATGCCCAAATCGGCAAGAATACGGCCGCTCATTTGGCCGCTTAAGCCGGTGAGATCCAATGCTCGATAACCTTTGAGAAATGGCTCGCTCATAATCCTGCCTTAAAATCTTGTTTTCTAAATCTTAAATAACGACTTGAATAAACTCACGCCGTATCAAAATCCTAAATTCGAAATCCGAAACTCGAAACAAATCCAAATGATCAAAATCTAAAATTCCAAACAAATTCGTTTTGGATTTCGCTATTGGGATTTAAGTTTTCAGGTTTGTTTCGGATTTCGATATTCGAATTTCGGATTTTTTTCTCTTCTTACGCTCCGACATATCGACTACGGATGTTGTTGAGAATTTCCGCAGCTTCTGAAACCATCCGCTCGACGATTTCTTTTGCTGGCCGGGCGCTTTTTTCTTCGCTCAACATTCCCGCCACCTGCCCGCCTGGAACGTGCAACAGATCGACGCGATCAGCGGCTTCCGCGGCGCGGCGAATTTCATCCATCGCATTACCCTGATACGGCGTCGGCATCGCGTCGAGTCCGGAATCCATCCAAGCTTTGATAACCGGGCTGCGGTAGTGGCGCGCGTAGTGACCGCTGGTGTATGCCGTTCGGACAAAATCTTCCGAGCTGCCGCTGAGGATCTGCTTTTTATAAACCGGGTTTATGCCGCACTCCTTACTCACGAGAAAAGTCGTGCCGCACCAGACACCAACCGCGCCCAACGCGAGCGCCGCGGCAACGCCACGACCATCGGAGATACCGCCCGCGGCGACCACGGGCTTGGGTTTCACGGCGTCGACGATCTGCGGGATCAGTGGGAAGTTGCCGATTGTCCCGGTGTGTCCGCCAGCTTCGTATCCTTGCGCGATGATCACGTCGGCCCCTTTGCGCGCGTGGCTGAGCACATGCTTCACCGCGCCGGCGAGCGCCATCACTTTGATGCCTCGTTCATGCGCGAGTGGCACGACTTCCGCAGTATCGCCGAGTCCGATGATCAGGATCGGCACATTCTCTTCGAGGATGACCTTCAATTGCTCGCGCGTGGCGGCTGGCGTTTTTACCCAACTTTTGCGATCCGGCGGCTGCGGCATGAGGCCGAGCTTGGGAATCAGCTCGTCGGTGAATTTTGCGTGCCGCGGAAATTTCTCTTCGATCTCTTTGTGCACTTCATCGGGATCGGGAATCTTCACGTCTTCCATTTTCGGTAGCGTGATATCGACGCCGAAAGGCTTGTCCGTCAACTGCCGCACCGCACGAATGCGCTCGCGAATGACTTCCGGACGAATCGAGCTGCCGCCGATGCAGCCCAATCCTCCAGCATTCGACACCGCGGCAACTAATGCCGGTGGCGTAGTCATGCCTTCCTTGTCCCAACCCATGCCGGCTTGAATGATCGGAACTTGGATACCCAGCAAATCACATAGTGGAGTGTGTAGCATTATAGTTCTCCCTGCCGAGGTAAGGACACGGCATGCCGCGCCCTTACACAACGATCACGAACACGATCACGACTTCTTCCGGTCCTCCGGCTTGGCATAGCCCGTCGTGCCGCCGCCCTTTTGCGAATGTAGATACCCCTCTACGTCGCTCAACGGATTGGTGTAATAGCGCATGCGGTGCGACACCAGATCGTCCGTTCGCAGCGCCGTCGAAAAATCCATATCCTTTTGCATGTACGCCGCAATCTTTGCGCTCTCCAACGTCACCGCGTTGCGGCTGCCCAGCTCCTTGGTCAATTGCTCGACGGTTGACATCAACTGATCATCGGGTACGACTTCCGAAACCAAACCGATTCTTTCCGCCTGCGCGGCAGTGAGATTTCTGCCGGTGAGCTGAATGTAGAAAGCCTTCTTGATCGGAATGCCGCTGTGAAACAACGTCGACGTCGCCACCGCGCCGTAACTGCCGCGAATCACTTCCGGCATGCCGAATTTCGCCGACTCGCCGGCAATACAGAGGTCATGACCGTTGATCAGCGCCAAACCACCGCCGAGACACCAGCCTTTCACCGCAGCGACAGTCACCTGTGGCATATTGCGCAGTAATCGCACAATCTCGTACGTCGTTCCGGCATGATCCCAAGCTCGTTTGCGCTTCCAGGATTCCCGCAGGTCGTAAAGATCAAGCCCGGACGAATAGGAATCCCCCGACCCCGTCGTGACGACGCATTTGATCCCGTCGTTGTCCGCCAGCTCCTTTAGAGCGGCGATCAACTCCGCCATAAATTTGTGGCTCATCGCGTTTTTTTTCTCAGGGCGGTTAAAAGTCAGCCATGCGACCCCAGAATCTTCGTCGATCTTCTGCAGTACGGTTGTAAGTTCAGCCATGTTTTACCTCCACTTAAACACGCTCACCGAGAGACAAACTCTCTCATAGCACAAATCAAAAATGAGTGGCGAGAGCGCAGGAAAGAAAAAGCTCAACGCTTTTCGATGTGCGGGTAATCGACCATATCGCGCTGACTGCTATTGCGATAAAGCCGCTTGCCCTTGCGCGGATAATCGACAACGTCTTGAGCCATCCGTTGGCCGATAACGAGGCAAACCAGCGGCTCCGTGCCATCGTTCACCGTCTCATGCGCCGCACCGCCCGCGGGAAAACCGATAAAATCCCCCGGCCCGATTTTCTGATTTGTGTCGCCGATCACTTCCGTGCCGTGGCCAGATAAGACATAAATCGCCTCTTCTTCATACTTGTGCGAATGAAACTCCGTCGACTTATCTCCGGGCGCGATTGTAATCAAATGAATGCCGATATTCGTCAAACCGACTTCATCACCGAGTGATTTGTCGATCCGAATAGCAGCGGGGTTAAGAGTATGGATTCTACGAACGCCTTTTAGTCCGGCAATCGCATCAACGGATAAGTACATAGGCACCTCGCTTCTATTGACCGTTCCAGTCGTTCCAAACGTTCCACTCGTGGAGAAGGCTCCAAGACAACATAAGCATTGTTGTATTCTTCCGAAACGACTTGAAACGACTGGAACAATTGGAACGTCTGGAACGAGTTACTCCCCATTTAATAAAAACGGTACCACGATCTCCGCCAACTCTTGCGGCTTTTCGTGCGGGATGTGGTGCCCGGCGCCTTCGACTGGCACGATTTGGGCATTGGGGAAAAGCTTCACGCGCGAACCTCGCACGGATTTCATGAAGTCACTTTCTGTACCGTAGACGAAAAGGATTGGACATTTTAGCCGGCGGATAAAGGCTTCGATCTGTCCTTCCGACATCGCAGTCGTACTGCGATAACGGAGAATCGGGTCATGTTTCCAGCGATATCTGCCGCCCTTGAAACTTGTCCCGTGGCGCGCCATGTGCAGAGCGGCGTTGTCAGGAATCAGTGGAAACGTTTTCTGCAGCGACTTGGCTGCCGACTCCAATGATTCATGGGGGTAGGGAATCTCGATGTAATCTCTGCCTTTCAACCGCTCGGCGATAATGTTGGGCACGTCATCATCGGCGCGCGCGTAGGGGCCGAGCGATTCGAGCAAAACCATGCGCGTCACCTTTTCCGGAAACGCACCGGCATAAAGCAAACACATGCTTCCGCCCAGCGAATGACCGATAAGCGTTATCGGCTCTTTTTCGAGATGTTTGAGCAAACCCACCAGGTCAGAAAGAAAATCTTCATGCTGATAGCCACGCCCGGAGCTTGGCCATTCGCTGTCACCGTGGCCGCGCAGATCGAGTGCAACCGCATGCTTTATCGGCACACCCCGTGATGTCAGCGCTTCGAGAAATTGATCCCAGCTACGCCCCTGATCGCGCACGCCGTGAACGAAAACGTAAGTTTCTTCATTCGGATCGCCCCATTCCCAGTAGTGAAGTTTCAAGCCATCGTGATCAAAGTAACGTTGCCTCGGTTCCAAATTCATAAGTTGCGGTGACTACCTTTCCCTTCTATTCTCAAGTGATTCACCAATCCAAAACCTGTCCTGAGTGAAATCGAAGGATTGGAAATCCGAAATGAATCGCCTTACTCCTCTTTACTCCTAACCGGCCCCGCTATTTTCTCACTTCCTCGATATATTTGTGCACGAAGTCGACAACCTCGTTCGGAGCTCGCAGCACCTTATCGCGCAGGCGTTCTCCATCTTCGCCAACATCGAAACGCGGCTGGAAGCGCATGGCCTTTTTTGCCTCGGCTATGAACTCTTCGTCTTTCGAGAGCGTCGTAAACGCCTGTCGTAACGTGAGGACCGCTTCTCTGGGCGACTTCGGCGTCAATAGCGCCACGCGACTGAGATTCTGGCTGGCCATATTCGCTGCCTTGAGCGTTTCGTATTTAATTCCCGTCGGCGCCTTGCCATTTATTTGCGTATAGACCTCGGTAAAAGAATTCAGCTCTGGATAATCAGGGCTTTTTTTCATGGTTCCATCAGGAGCGATGAGATCGTGATAGTAAAGCGGTGTGACGATGCCGGTCTTCACCAGTTGCGGTTCGACCACGCCGCGATAGCCCGGAATATTTTCGTCATGATACTGAATCTCATTGCGCTGAACCGCCAGCCGCGCATCATTGCTGCT
>DASPXM010000344.1:0-9620 GCA_035637295.1 Verrucomicrobiia bacterium | reverse complement strand
AATTCTCGCTGAAAACCGCTCTTCTCTAGATTGTTAACAAACGAATTGTCGTAGATGTCCTCGGCTTTTCGTTTGATTGGAGTTCCCAAACCGCGCTGTAGTTCCACGGATTCGGCGACCGCCGTCGACGGCACAATCATGCGCCGATCGACGATGTCCTTGGTATAAACGTTGTAGGCCACCTGGAGCGCTTCTTCTTCCTTCACCCGCATGACTTTCGAGATCGCCGCCTTGGCCTTAGCCGGGTTTTTATCGGCAAAGATAATCGCTTCGCCAAACGCTGCGACCATCCGCTGCACCATCTCCGGCCGTTCACGAATCGTTCGCGTGCTTGCGTGAAGGGAACTGTAGATAAAAGGAATATCCAAATCGATCAGGCGAAAAAGCACGTTAAAGCCGTCATTCCTTGCGCGGACATCCAGCGGCGGAGTGATCACGACTGCCTGGACGATATTGGCCGCCATCGCTTGGTAGCGCTCGGATTGGCTGCCGCCAATGGGCCGCATTGCAACGTCAGGGATGTTGAACTTTTTCGCCACCATACGCGATAGCCGATCACTTAGGTCGCCAGCCCGCGCCACCCCGATGGATTTGCCTTTAAGATCCTCGAGCCTGCGGATCTCTTTACGGGTGACTAAGACGTACGGGAGTTTTATTAAAGGCGCCGCCACGAGCTTAACGTCAACTCCTGCCGCCAGAGATGGAATGGTCGCGTCGGCGGCGCAATAAAGGAACTGAATCTCGTCCGCCATCAATGCCGCAAGCGCCGGTCCGCTGCCGCGAATGAAGACATGTTCCACTTTGAAACCGTATTTATCGAAGAGATTGTTTTCCAACGCTGTGTACAGATGAGCAAAGCCGCCGGAAACCGCGCAGGTTGCAATGCGAATATGGGTCGGCCGTTCACCCGGCTTCGCGAGATAGGGGTTGGCGGAGGCGATCCTGTGGGTGCCTAGGATCGCCAGCGTCAGCCACAGCGACGCATTTAAGAACCGCGCAATTCTTCGCAACGGGCTCAAACGAAGTCCGGCATGACAATGCAATTCCTTCCTCATCGCGATCTCCTTCTGGAGCATTGGCAGCGGCGGATAATAGTCTATTTTACGACTTCCCTCAAACTCCAGTTTGAAAGAGTTCTGGACGAGAAATGCCGCGAGATCAGTTAGACCGCAAACCGAAAATGGATGATGTCGCCGTCCTTGACGAGATAATCTTTGCCTTCCAGGCGGAGCTTGCCCGCTTCTTTGGACTTCGCCTCGCTGCCGTATGCGATGAACTCGTCGTACGCGATCACTTCGGCGCGAATAAATCCACGCTCGATGTCGCTGTGGATTTTGCCTGCGGCTTTCTTTGCGGCTGTGCCATGAGCGATCGTCCAAGCGCGGACTTCATCCTCGCCTGTCGTAAAGAAACTGATCAAATCCAAAAGTCGGTAGGAAGCGCGGATAAACCGGTCACGCGCCGGCTCCTCGATACCGATCTCTTTGAGGAATGCCATCCGGTCGCTTTCATCGAGCTGCGCGATTTCCATTTCTACTTTGCCGGCGAGAGCGAGCCCTTCCAATCCGCGCCGCTCGAGGTCTTCTTGGTAGGCTGCATCGACTGGCCTTCCGGCTTTTTCGTCAGACTGATTGAAGATGACCAGCAAGGGCTTGCGGCTGAGAAAGCCGAAGCCAGCGGCCAGGTTTTCTTCGTCGGCGCTGAAGTTCAGATTTCTCAAGCTCTCCTCGTTTTCCAGCGCGTTTGCGCAGCGCTCGAGCAAGCTCTCTTCTTGAGGTCGCGCCTTTTCTTTCTTCAAACGGCTGCGTCGATTCTCGACCACAGCGAGATCGGTGAGAATCATTTCGGCGAGCAGATTGGTTAGTTCTTTTATAGGATTGGCGTCGCTGTCGAAGTCACGCAATATCAGCGCAATGGCATCGACTTCGCGCATCTGTGTAACGATCGCATTATTCGACTTAAGATTCTCCTCGGTCTCGCTCGGCGGAAAATCAGTGAAGCGGATTTCGGCGTAAGTGGTCTTTTTCGGCTTAAAAACCTCCGACAGCTTGTCGATGCGCAGGTCGGGAACTTTGATCACGCCGAGATGAACTTCTTCCTTGCCGCCAAAGCCGCCAACGTGAGCTTGAAGCCCCGTCAACATGTTGAATATGGTTGTTTTCCCCGCGCCTCGATGACCGATCAGACCCACTTTCATTTAGTTCTCTCCCGTTTACTCCAGTCAAAGAAAGCAATCTACCAGGAAAAGTTATCCGAATGAAATCCGTCTGAAGTTAGATCTGTGAGGGCACGAGATAAAGAAAATCCGCTCAGCTTTCAGAACGGCGGAAAAATAGAGCCGCCGAAAGCTGAGCGGGAGTGGTAGATGATTCGCTATTGAGCTAGCGCTTTAGCGCCAGAAATAGGCTTCCCTGCCCGCGGCGGACTAGAAATAGCACCGATTTGCCTTTTTCACTTCGCGCTATTTCGCCGTTATATTCGGCGAGACTCTTCACTGGACGGCGATTGACCTGCGCAATCAGATCGCCGGCTCTTAAACCCGCCTCGTCTGCGGCACTGCCGGGAACCACCGAAGTAACGACGAGCCCTTCAGCGCGGTCGATCCCCAGACTTTCCGCTATTTCCGGCGTCACGGGTTGAACCACCAGGCCTAAGTCGCCTTCTTGGGTCGAGGCAACGATTTCATTTTCTTTCATTTCACCGACCGTCAGCGGCAAGGTCACTTCTTTGCCATCGCGCAGAACTTTCAGCTGGACCGTCATTCCCGGTGTCACGCGCGCGACGAGTGCTGGCAGGTCCGCTGAGTCTTTGATTTCTTTACTGTTAAACTCGGTGATAATGTCGCCGAGTTTGATCCCGGCGCGCTCGGCGGGACTGCCCTTTAAAACTTCTGCCACTAACGCGCCATTGGATTGTTTCAAGCCGAGCGAGTCGGCGATTTCCGGCGTAATCTTTTGCACCGTCGTACCGAGATAGCCGCGTACGACCTTCCCTTTGTCTTTGAGTTGCGGCAGCAATTCCTTCACCGAATTTGTCGGAATCGCGAAGCCAATGCCGATGTTGCCACCGGACTGACTGAAGATGGCCGTATTGATGCCCACTACTTCACCGCGCAGATTGATCAAAGGCCCCCCTGAGTTGCCGGGATTGATCGAAGCGTCGGTTTGAATGAAATTATCGTATGGACCAGCGCCAATCTGCCGTCCCTTGGCGCTGACGATGCCGGATGTCACTGTATGGTCAAGACCGAAAGGATTACCGATCGCCATCACCCACTCGCCGACTTCAAGGCGGTCGGAGTCGCCAAACGTTACCGCTGGCAGATCGTGACCCGCGTCGATTTTGATTACCGCGATATCGGACTTTTGGTCCTTGCCGATCACCTTGGCATCGTAATTTTTTCCGTCCGACAAAGTCACGGCAATCTTCTGAGCCCCGTCGACGACGTGATAATTAGTGAGTATGGTTCCGTTACCGTCAATGATGAATCCGGAACCCAAACCGTTTTGCCGTTGCGGCCCGCGTGGCATGGGGCCACCGAAAAATCTCTCCCAGAATTGGCTAGTGGGATCGTCGCCGCCGAAGGGCGACGACGGATCTTGCGCCCGCCTGCGAATCTGCGTGGTCGAAACGTTGACCACAGACGGACCGATTTTTTTGGCCAGGCTGGCAAAGTCGGGTAGACTCTGCGGCGTGGCGCTGGTCGCCGCGCCTGCGACCTGTATCATCTGGCTAGCCGAATGATACCGCTCAATCGCGGCGCTAACGCCGACTCCAGCCAACACGCAAAGTGCGCTGCCGACGACAAGCGATGAGACACTGACACTTCTTTTTGGACTTAACTCCGTTGCCATTTTACATCCTCCATCATTGCCGGGAACGATCGCCGGTTTTTAACGCATGCGCTCGCAGGTCACTCATCCGACCCGGCGACATCGCTCCCATATTATTTCTTAACCCCGTTCCCAACCGGCTCATGGTTTGCCGTCCATGTCTTTCGTTGCGATTGGCGAGCGCCGCGTGCTTCCAGCGCAGCAGTCCTTCTCTCATGTAGCCGGCGTCGTATCCAAGCATTTCACAAACATTTTCAAACGAGAACAAATAGGATTTGTCTTTACTTAGAATCCATTCCTCGGCTTCCACATGCATCACCTGCTTGCGCTTGCACGTGGCGGTCAAGTTCTCTTGAAAACAGACGACCGCGTCTTGCAGCACGGCGAGCATGAGCACCCGTTCGGGATCCAGATAGAAACGCCGCTGGTAAGTAGACTGAAATTGAGCGTCGACGAGGATGTCCGGCTGAAATACCGCCATGGCTCTTTCTGTAACCGGGACGCTGGGCTGCTCCAGTCCCGTCAGCCAAAACGGCGCCCGGCCGCCATTGTTAGATGCCTGCGTTTTGACCCGCTTCTTTACGATCATGACATTACCTCCGAGCTGTTAGACAAACCTTTCACTGGCATTGTTCCATTTTTTTTGACTGCCCTCGTTTTAAAGCTACACGTTGCCGGATGGCGCGAGGACTCCAGGGCAAGAAAACAATGCCAGTCAATCCGTGGCCTACCCTTCTGCCGGGCGACCGTACGGATAACAATCACAATAACGGATACGTAAACGAATCGGGTGAGGGATTAAATCAACAAGACCGAATCGAGCATGTGAAGCGAAATTTTCCGCGCATAAGCGCGCGAGTAAATCGACGACAGGCGGCGCACCGGAGGCACGGTGTCAATAGGGCGAGATCCGTCTCCCAGGCTTTGAGTAATAAGGGATGAAACAGCGCCGATTGCCGATTCTATGCACAGCCCCAGGGGATAGTTCTCGCTCGCGAGTTGCCACCCGCGATTCGCCAAGCCGAGGCGCGATTCACGCGAAAAAGTGACGCCGGCCAGCGCGTTATCATGCGCCAGACTTAGAGCGAAGCCACCGATGGTAAAAATAAACAGCAGAACTGCGGCGGCAACGGTTTTTTTAAGCAGGCTGACTTTCACAACAATTTTTGCGAAATTACAAATACGCTAACACTCGAAAGAGGAAAGTCAACATAGCTACATAGTTGTAAGACCTTGTCGCCGTCTCATTGACCGTGCAAGTCAAGATGATAAAGTGAATTTCCATGCCATTGGCGACGATTGAAGAGGCGATTGACGAAATTCGCCGCGGCCGTATGGTTGTCCTCATGGATGACAAAGACCGCGAAAACGAGGGTGATCTTTGCATGGCGGCGGAAAAGGTTACCCCGCAAGCGATCAACTTCATGGCAACCCATGGGCGCGGTTTAGTCTGCCTTCCCTTGACCGAAGAAAGAGTCAGACATCTGGGTTTGTCGATGATGGTGTCCGAAAATACCTCGCCGTTTGGCACGGCGTTTACCGTCTCCGTCGACGCGGCCACGGGAATCACCACGGGCATCTCCGCCGCCGACCGAGCCAAGACGATCCTTGATGCGATCGCTGATGACGCCAAACCGCAGGACTTGGCAACCCCGGGCCATATATTCCCGCTCCGGGCGCGCAATGGCGGCGTCCTGGTACGCGCGGGCCAGACTGAAGGCTCGGTGGATTTGGCCCGCCTCGCCGGGCTCAATCCGTCCGGCGTGATCTGCGAGATTATGAAGAACGACGGCACCATGGCGCGTCAGCCGGACCTCATGCGCTTTGCCAAAAAACACAAGCTTAAAGTCGTAACGATCGCCGATCTCATCCAATACCGCCTCAATTACGATTCATTGGTTTATCGGGCCGCCGCGGCGCCGCTTCCGACACGCCTCGGCGGAGATTTTCAGGCCATCGTCTACAACACCCTCGTCGATCAGAGCGAGCATCTAGCGCTGATCAAGGGTAATATTTCGCCCAAGGAAGAAACCTTGGTGCGAGTCCACACCAAGTACGTGCCCGGTGACGTGTTCGGCTTCGAGCTGCTCAACACCGGCGCGGTGATTCAACGATCGATGGAAATCATCGCGAGAAAAGGCAAAGGGATCATTCTTTACCTCCAACCTGAGCATAAGGGAATACGCCCCGACATGGTCACCTACCCCAAGCTTGAAGGTAAACAACAGAGGGGCATGAATCGTTCCTTTGTTTATCAGGCGAACTTCAAGGAATACGGGATTGGCGCGCAGATTCTGCGCGACTTAGGCGTGCGCAAAATGCGCCTGCTGACCAACAACAAGAAACATCTGGTCGGACTGCGTGGTTACGGCTTAGAAGTCGTCGCCCTTGAATCGATTCCGCGGGAAACTCCGATTCGTGAAGTCGTCAAACCAAAGAAACCGAAAATCCGAAGCGCATAGAACTTTAGAAATAAACGTCCAGATCTGTCCGCAAGTGAGGTCTCATGCCGATATTTGAGTACAGCTGCCGCCGTTGCCAGCACCGCTTCGAGACCATCGTGCGGTCGGCGCGCGAGCAAGTGAGCTGCCCGGAGTGCGAGAGCAGCGCGGTGGAAAAACAGTTGTCGGTATTTAGTTCGCCCGGATCAGGAAAAGACTCGGGCGCGTCGGCCGGTGGCTGCGCCTGCACGCCACAAACTTGTGGCTGTCATTAATCTTTTGCCGGCGGTCTCAAGTAGTCGGGCAGATTGGCGCGAATTCGTTTCAGCGCTTCACCGACATTCGAAAACACTCTTTCCTCGACCAATTGACCGTTCACCCAGTAGTCCAAGGATGGCGCATCGGTAAAATTGACATCGATGTAGCGTTCGCCGACCGGCTCGCCGGTGATGATCACGCGCACGGAATAACCCGCATCGATCACGATACCCCGTGTGCCTGGCGGAAGCGGCAGACTGCTTTTGATCTTGGCCAACTTTTCCGGGGGATAGGTACCCACGTCCAGTGAGTAGTAACCATACTCGCCGGGACCAACGGACATTCCATTGAGGATCTTGGAATTGATGTCGACCAGATTCTTGGCGGCTTGATCTTGGTTGTAGTTCTTAAGCAGCTCATAGGCCCACTTCTCGATGATGCCCTTGATGGGTTCGGCGGATTTGTCCCGTTCCTTGACCGGTCCGCGATCGATCCACCACTTAGTCTCTTCGAAGTTTGCTGTTTTTTCGTCTGCCATGACACTTAATGATTTCTCGATCGGCTCGGGAAACGGATAATTCGCGGGCGATCAGTCTTCAGACCTTGAACTCTTCTAGAGTATTGGGAGCGAATAGTGATTTTAACTCCAGCTGTTTCTTAATCAGACCTTGCTCGTGGGAATATTGGATGAGCGTCTCCAAAACATGACGATTTGGCTCCAAACCGTACGGCCAAAATTCGTCTCCAAAGAGCTCCCTCTCTTCCTCTATATCCGCAAACGACCAGGCAAGCATGTATTTGAGGGCCGAATACTTATAAATCGACTCCTCGCAAATTTTCTTGGACTCAGCAAAGGCTTTGCACAAGCTTTGGGCTACCCAAGGATATTTTTCGTATACCTCTTCGCGCAGGACAATTGCATGCATGATGGGAAAGATTTTTGTGCGCCGATAGTAGTTCTTTTCGACTTCACGGAAGTTTGGAAACAGCCTCTTCACCTTGGGAGATCGCCGCACGAAGGGAGACGGAATATGTGCACAGATCAAGGCATCAAGTTCGCCTTGTTCTAACATATTTGACAGCGTTCGCTCCGGCCCGATCCATCGGATGTCAATGTCGCTGGATAAATCAGGTCGGAGTTTTTCTTCACGGCCCGCATCTTCAGCACCTCCGGTAAACCATTTCAATTTTTCCGGCGGGACGTTGTAATCGTGCTGCAAGATCCCGCGGATCCACACCGCGGCGGTAATCTGGTATTCAGGGACACCCACACGCTTCCCAATTAGATTTTTTGGATCCTCAACACCTGAGTCCGTGTTGACAAAAATGAAAGAGTGGCGAAAAAACCGAGAGGGGAAAACCGGTATGGCAATCAAGCGCGGATAGCCTCGGTCGCGCGACATAAGATAAGAATTCATGGAGCATTCAGCGACATCAAATTCGCCATATCGGAGCATGCGCCAAAATGTCTCTTCGACATGAAGTGGTAGATAAGTTAAATCTACACCTTCAACCTGAACCTTTCCTTCCTGAAGAGCACGTGTGCGATCATATTCCCAACATGACATGGTGAGTCGTATCTTGCCCATTATTTTCTCCTGGTAAAAATTAGAATTTCCCTCAATCGATGACTTGTACCCCGGCGAGGAACTGATTAGCGCTAATGACGAATTGCTCCCTTCCTCCTTGAAGCACGACCGCGGCTTCCCCGGAAGCAAGCGTGGTGCGGCACTGAACGGTGTAAGGCTTTCCCTTGAACGTCACTCGCTGGCCGGAGCCAAAACCTTTCAGCTTTTCATGGTCTTGCTGCGGATCGATCCTTTCCATGGCATGGTTTCATAACATATCGGCGCGCAAAGCTTAAATCGCCAAAGCTCTATCTTGCATAGGGGCCGCGAAATTGACATCACCAAAACCCAAGAATAGAGTTACGCGGGATGGGAGGAAAATCATGCGCATCGCTGTGATGGGCGCTGGCGCGGTGGGCGGATATTTTGGTGCGCGGCTGGCCCGCGCCGGGCACGAGGTCGTCTTTATCGCTCGTGGCCGACATCTTGAAGCGCTGCGACGCGATGGACTGCGAGTAATTAGCCCTTTCGGGGACCTCCACATACAGCATGCTCGTTTCACAGGTGACACGAGTGATGTCGGCATAGCCGATCTGATTCTCTTTTGCGTAAAATCTTACGACACGGAATCGGCGGCTGAATCCCTACGGCCGATGATAGCGACGGACAGCGCTATTTTATCTCTTCAAAACGGTATCGATAATCCAGAAAAGATTGCTCGACTGTGGCGCCAGCAACGAATCCTTGCCGGCGTCGTCTATATCGGCGCCGGTATCGACTCGCCCGGTGTAGTTCGCCACTCGGCTGGCGGGAAGATCATCTTCGGCGGGCTGGACGGCGGCGCCGACGCAACCGCGAAATCGATTGCCCAAACTTTAGTCGACGCTGACATAGCATGCGAGCTGGACCGTGACATTCAGAAAATTCAATGGAACAAGTTGTTGTGGAATGCGCCGTTTTGCGCAATCAGCTGTTTGACCCGCGCGAACATGAAACAGATCGTCGAGTCCGAACCGTTGATCAATCTGGCCGTCGATTGCATGGCGGAAGTTCAGGCAGCGGCCCTCACTCGCGGCATCGACTTACCGCGTGAGCTGTTTGATCAAGCGATCGTTTTTTCGCGAGGTTTGGGAGAATTCAAGCCGTCGATGCTGCAAGATCTAGAAGCCCGAAAGCCGCTCGAATACGAGGCATTCAATGGCATCGTCGTGAAACTCTTGCGCCCGACCGGTAAACCAGCGCCGATAAATCAAACTTTTTATGCGACGCTGCAATGCTTAGACCAAGGAATTCGTGAGGAGGCATCAGCTAACCAACATGCGTCAGCTTAATTCGAAAGTATTCATACTCCTATTCCTTGGTTGTTTCACCTCTGTTCCGGCTTTCGTTAACGCGCAGACCGGCGACCTGACCGCCAAAGGGCAGTATATTTTCGCTCTCGCGGGCGGCTGTGCTTGCCACACGGTGCCGAAGGGAACCCCGCATATCGGCGGACGCGCTTTTCCAATTCCGTTTGGGAC
>DASPXM010000343.1:0-8269 GCA_035637295.1 Verrucomicrobiia bacterium | reverse complement strand
GTTTGAATCTTGATCACTTGGCGGTTGCCGGACACACGGTACGGATTCACTTTGACGAACGGGTAGCGCTTCTGAAAAACTCGAATGAACGGATCGATCTGCTGCGCTTGCAATGAGCTATAGAAGGAGACTTCTCCTTCGCCTTTGGCCTTTTCCACCAGAGTTTTCTGCCGCTGGTCCGGAGGAAGTTTGCTCACTTTGGCGAGGACTTGACCGGCAGATTCGGGGACCGCTCCAGAATACGCCCAAGGCAAATGTATTGTGCCGACCAGAATCACAACCAAAATTGAAGCAAGATAGTTCATGCCACTCCCTCGCTATTGTCGCTATAAGTAATCGGCTCTTGGTTATCCCAGCCGATTGGCTCGTGTCAACATGTCTATATCCGAGTGATGGTCGGCTAACTCATATTGACAGTAAATTGCCTATTCGATAGCTTCACCATTTCGATAGCTAGCTTCCGATATTGCACTGGAGAACGGAGAGAGACGTGGAAGAACTCAAGCCGATCAAAAGCGGCAAAGTCAGAGTCGATGACGTTAACCTGTACTACGAGCTTTATGGCGAGGGCGATCCGCTCGTGTTAGTGGCAGGTACCGGCATCAGCCTTGCGCCTTGGCGCGTATCTCAGGTACCGGAGTTCGCCAAACATTATCAAGTCTTGATCTACGATCATCGCGGTCTGGGTCGGAGCGATAAGCCGGACATACATTACACGACCCGTTTGTTCGCCAAAGATTGCGTCGGTTTGATGGACGCTCTAGGCATCAAAAGAGCGCACATGATGGGCCATTCCATGGGCGCGCGGGTGTGCCAGTGGATCGCCTTGGATTATCCGGAAAACGTGCGCAGCTTGGTGCTCTCGGGTCCAGGGTCGGGAAAATATAGCGAGGACCTAGAAGATTATCCGCGCGGTGTGCCAATGGACGCGGCATTGGAGATGATCGAGAAGGGCTATGAGAAATACCAAAGCGATCATTGGGGACCAGGCTTCATGTTCAGTGAACAATTCATGAAAGACCACCCGGATATTGTAAAAAAATACCAGGAGCTAATCGTCGACGAAGTGCCGCCGCTTAAATGTTATCTGCGCCATGTGGTTGCGCGCCAATGCCACGAAACGACGCACTTGATAGACAAGATCAAAGCACCGACGTTAGTCATTGTCGGCAGCAAAGACACTCATGAGGGCGGCACTGGTAGCCATGTTGCATCTGCCAAAGTGCTCGCCGACAAAATACCCAATGCAGAACTGATACTCGTCGAAGGCGGCCGGCATGGGTATCTGCGCGAGATGCCGGAAAAGGGGCATCCGCCGATTTTAGACTTTTTACGGCGTCACTAACCTACGGAAGAGAAACCATGTTCCATCGACATGATCGCGGCGTCCACTTTACGATGCGCCGCCCGGATGAAAAGATCCTCCGGTCAATGCCCGGTATCAAAGTTAGTGGATGGGGGAAGGTGTGAACAAAAACGAAATCCTCGAGAAGCAAAAAAAATATCTGTTCTCGTGCGTGGCAACCTATTACGACGAACCGCTGGTCGTCGATCATGCCAAAGATCAGTATGTTTACGATGCCGACGGCAAGGAGTTCCTGGATTTCTTCGGCGGCATCCTCACGGTGAGCGTCGGGCATTGCAACGAGAAAGTAACGAAGGCGATCGATGAGCAAACCCACAAGGTGCAGCATCTCTCGACGCTTTATGCCAACGAGCCGCAGGTTCGCTTGGCGGAGAAGTTGGCGCAAATTACTCCCGGGCGGCTGGAGAAATCGTTTTTTACCAATAGCGGCACGGAGGCTAACGAAACCGCTGTATTGTTGGCGCAACTCCACACCAAGTGCCAAGACGTCATCACGCTGCGCCATGCCTATAGCGGCCGCTCTTATCTCGCTTTAAGTTTGTCCGCGCAATCGAGCTGGCGGTTGATGCCGAACGTCGTTCCCGGAGTGCATCACATCGCCAATGCTTACTGTTATCGCTGCCCCTTCGGACTGACGTATCCAAGTTGCGACTTGAAATGCGCCAAAGACGCCGAAGAGGCGATTCAAACCATGACCTCGCAGGGACGCGTCGCTGCATTTCTCGCCGAACCGATTCAGGGCGTGGGCGGATTCATCGTGCCGCCGAAAGAATATTTTCAAGAGATCGTCGGCATCATCCGCAAATACGGCGGTTTGTTCATTTCGGACGAGGTGCAGACCGGCTGGGGCCGCACTGGCGGTAAGATGTTCGGCATCGAACATTGGGGCGTCGATCCCGACATCATGACCTTCGCGAAAGGCATGGCCAACGGCGTGCCCATCGGCGCGACCATTGCAACGCCCGAAGTCGCCGACAGCATGCGCGGCAACACCATCTCGACCTTCGGTGGCAATCCGGTGACTTGCGCCGCGGCGCGCGCGACCATCGACGTCATTGAAGAGGAAAATCTGGTTGAGAACGCCCGCGTGATGGGCCATCGGCTGCGCGACGGCTTGAACGCGCTGCAAGCTAAATTTCCGGTGATCGGCGACGTCCGCGGCATGGGTCTGATGCAGGGCATGGAGCTCGTCGGCGAGAAAAAACAGCCCGACGTGGAAAGCACCAAACGGGTTATGGAACTGACCCGGCAAAATGGCTTGTTGGTCGGCAAGGGCGGCACCTACGGTAACGTTCTGCGCGTGGCGCCGCCGCTCAATGTTAATAAAGATCAAATCGATCACGCGTTAAAAGTTTTGGATCAGTCCTTCGGTCAATTAGGGCAGTAGACTCTGCGATTGCGAATCAGCAGTCTTGGCGCGAGATGATTGCGTCTGTTTCATTTTTTAGATTCCCATCCATATGAACACGCTCGCTCGCAGGATCGTTGGATCGATCCCCGTGATCGTGGGAATCTCTTTTCTGATATTTCTCCTCATGCATATCGCGCCCGGAGATCCGGTGAGCTTACTATTGGGCGACGACGCCACTCCGGCCGACGTTGAACGGACGCGGCACGAGTGGGGTTTGGATAAACCGCTGCTGGTACAGTACTGGGATTTCTTATCCCGTGCGGTCACCGGCGACTTCGGCCGGTCACTTAAGTTCAATGAGTCGGTCATGAAATTGATCGGAGAGCGGCTGCCCGCCACTCTTGAATTGGCTTTTGTCAGTCTGTGCATCGCGATCATGATCGCGGTGCCCCTTGGCGTCTACTCGGCGATTAAACATAACTCTTTTCTCGATCACGCGGGCATGAGCGTCGCTCTGATCGGCGTCTCGTTGCCAAACTTCTGGCTCGGCATCATGCTGATCTATTTTCTTGGCGGGCAGCTCAATCTTTTGCCGGTCGCCGGGCGGATTGAGTACGGCATCGAAATCAAAACGATTACGGGACTTTATTTACTCGACAGTTTGGTTGCCGGCAATTTCCCCGCTTTCTGGAGCGCGTTGCAGCATCTATTGATGCCGGCGTTCACCTTGGGATCGGCGCTCGCGGCCATCGTTACACGCATCTCGCGATCGAGCGTGCTCGAAGTCATGCGCCAGGATTACGTCACAACAGCGCGGGCGAAAGGCTTGAGCGAAAGAACCGTGATCTGGCGACATATATTGCGAAATGCGCTGATTACCATCGTGACCATACTGGGGCTTCAGTTGGGCGCGTTGCTGAGCGGTTCGGTCATCACCGAGACCGTATTTTCTTATCCCGGAATCGGCGATCTGTTAATCCAATCCATTTCGGCGCGGGACTACAAGCTCACTCAAGTGTTGATTCTGATGTTCGCCGTCACTTATTTCGTCGTGAATTTGTTGGTCGATTTGCTTTATAGCTGGATCGATCCAAGGATCACGTTTTAATGTCTTGGTTGCGTTACTTCAAAGTCTTGGTCGGCGGCGCGATCTTGCTTCTGCTTTGCGTTTGCGGCGTGGCCGCGCCGCTGTTGGCGCCGCGCGATCCCCAGGCGCAGACATTGGAGGATCGACTGCGTCCGCCGCGTTGGACTGAAAACGGCTCGGCGGCATATTTTCTTGGCACCGACAATCTCGGCAGGGACATGCTGAGTCGAATCATCTATGGCTCCCGGATTTCATTGATGGTCGGCGCCGCCACCGTCATCTTCGCCGGGTTCGTCGGTTGCTCGCTTGGGGCTATCGCCGGGTATTTCGGACGCACGGCGGATGACGTGGTCAGCAAAATCTCGGAAATTTTTCTGGCGTTTCCGTTCTTGTTGATTGCCATCGCCATCATGGCGTTTCTCGGACAAGGCGTCGGCAATCTCATCATGGCGTTAATGCTAAGTCGGTGGGTGCAGTATTGTCGCGTCGTCCGCGGCGAGGTGCTCTCTCTCAAAGAACGCGATTTCGTAACGGCTGCAAAGGCGTTAGGGGGTAGGGATTTTTACGTGCTCTTCCGTCACGTGATGCCCAATACGTTTGCCAGTGTCACGGTGATTGCGACGTTCGGTATGGCGATCGTCATCATCACGGAAGCCAGTTTGAGCTTTCTCGGTTTGGGTGTACCGGTGCACATCCCGACATGGGGCTCGATGTTGAGCGAAGGACGGAGCTATATTAATCGCGCGCCGTGGCTTACGATCTTTCCCGGATTGGCGATTTTTATTACTGTGTTCGGCATCAATTTGCTCGGAGATGGGCTGCGCGACATTTTCGATCCCAAATTAAGGCGTCAACGATAGTTTCAAAGAACTCAGGAGGAGATAATGGGAAAAGGCAAAACCGACATAAGCCGGCGGAATTTTTTAAAACGGAGCGCGCTTCTCGGCGCAGGCGGTTTGGCCGCGCCTTATCTTTCGCGCCAGAGTTTCGCGGCGACCCGCGACCGCGTGACGATTTTTCACTCGAGTGTCGCGGACTCGATTAATCCTTACAACCACAGCTCCAGTCCGATTTACGGCAATTGGCAGCATGTCATGGAGCCGCTCATCGAGCTCGACTACGATAAGAAGGATTATGTCGGTGTGCTCGCCGAGTCGTGGCAATTTCAAGGCAACAAATGGAGCTTTAAACTCAGAAAAGGCATCAAATTCCACAACGGCGCGCCGCTCACGTCCAAAGACGTCGCGTTCTCGATTGAAAAAATGCGCGACGAAAAGGGCGGCAGCCTGCAGGCGCCGAATTTCAAAGACGTAACGGAAATCCAGACGCCGGATGATCAAACCGTGATCTTCGTTACTAAGCAGCCGCTGGCAATTTTTCTCGATCGTTTAGAGAACCGATTTATTTTGAGCAAAGTGGCCGGTGATAAATTCGGTGACAAGCTCTACGAAAATCCGATCGGTACCGGCCCCTACAAATTCGTCAGCTACCAGCGCGGCGGCAATATGGTTTTTACCCGCAACGACGACTATTGGGGCGGCAAGGCGGCGATCAAAGAAGTCATCTTTAAGAAAGTCACGGAAGACGCGGCGCGTTTGGCGGCTTTGGAGTCGGGTCAAGCCGATTTCGTCAACAACATTCCGGTGCATGAAGTGGCGCGCCTGCAAAAACATCCGCGCGTGCGCGTCGACCAGGTCGAGGGTCTGCGCATGTTCTTTCTCGCCTTCAACATGACGCATAAACCCTGGGACAATAAACTGGTGCGCCAAGCGGCTAATTATTCTGTTGACGCTCCGGCCATCGTAAAGAATATTTTCGATGGCATCGGTTACCCGTGCAATGGGCCGGTCGGTGCCAATGTGATCGGCGCGGATTCAAAACTGAAGCGCTATCCGTACGATCCGCAGAAGGCCAAGCAGTTGTTGGCGCAAGCGGGCTTTCCCAACGGTTGCGACATCCAGTTGTATTATTCCGCCGGCCGTTATCCGAAGGACAGGGAGGTTTGTCAAGTAGTGGCCGCGCAGATGGTTAAGGGCGGTTTTCGCGTCGAGCTCATCTCGCAAGAATGGGCGCTTTTCTGGGACAAGCAAGGCGTCAATGGCGGCAGATTGCCTTTCTATTATATCGGCCGAGGTTCGCTGACAGATGCCGACACGCTCTATGATCAGTATTTTCGCACCGGAACGACGAAACGGACGAATTACAGCAATCCGGATCTCGACAAGCTGGTCGAAGAACAGCAAAAGACCGACGTCCAGAAGAAACGCGTCGCGATTCTACAACAGGCGGGCAAATTCATTATGGATGAAGCGCTCTTCATACCGCTTTACAATCTTGCTGATATTTACGGCGTAGCCAGAAATGTCGTGTGGAAAAAGCGCCCCGACGAAAAAGTTCTCGGCTGGGATATGAAAATAAAGTAAGCAATCCCTTGCGGCGGCTGCGCTGAAAATTTTTTCGCTATTGCTCGATTTGCAAACTCTGAACCTGGAGGCACGATGGGTTTGGACAAAGCTGGAATCAAACGAAGAACTTTTCTCAAACAAAGTGTTCTTGCGGGTCTGAGTGCGTTTACGGGCGCGGCCTTGCCGCGCCTCGGTTGGTCGGCGTCCAAAGAACGGCTGATGATTCTCAGCAGCATCGGCTTGGACACGCTTCATCCCTACGCCCACAGCTCCGGCCCGCAGTACGGCATCTGGCAACACATGATCGAGCCTCTGGTCGAAATCAACTATGCGCGCAAGGACTATTACGGCGTGCTCGCCGAGTCGTGGAAATTTCAGGGGAACACGTGGGTGTTTCGCCTGAGAAAAGGGATTCATTTCCACGATGGCTCGCTGTTTACTGCGCAGGACGTGGTCCATTCGGTCAACCGCATAAGAAACGACAAGAGGAGCCTGCAGAAGTCCAATTTCGACGATCTAACGGAAATTCAAGCTCCTGATGATAATACCGTGGTCTTCACGAGCGCGGTGCCGAACGCCGTTATGCTCGACCGGTTGCAAAATCGTTTTATTGTCAGCAAGAGCGCAGCGGAGAAATACGGCGATGACGTCGATCAACACGCGATCGGCACGGGGCCGTATAAGTTTGTGAGCTGGCAACGCGACGGCAATCTCGTCATGACGCGCAACGACAATTATTGGGGGTCGAAAGTTGATATCAAAGAAGTCGTCCTAAAAAAAGTCGGCGAGGATGCGACGAGGATATCTGGCCTGCTCGCCGGACAGGGCGACGTGGTCAACAATGTTCCGGTGGAAGAGATCGCTCGCTTGGACAAACATCCGCGGCTGCGTGCCGAAAAAGTCGAAGGGCTACGAATGTATTTCTTGGCGATGAACGTCACCCATAAGCCGTTTGACAATAAGTTCGTGCGCCAGGCCTTCAACTACGCCGTTGATCCCACCGTCGTGATTAAGCATATCTACGAAGGCAATGGGTATGTGATGAGCGGGCCGCTCGGCGCTAACGTGATCGGCTACGATCCCAAGATCAAGCGCTATCCCTACGACCCGAAGAAAGCCAAGGAGCTACTTACAAAAGCAGGCTTCGCCAATGGCTTGGAAGTGAAACTTTATTTTTCGCCGGATCGTTATCCCAAGGCAAAAGAAGTCTGCCAGGTCATCGCGGATCAACTCGCCAAGGCCGGCGTAAGGACCGAGCTCGTCTCTCAAGAATTCGCTATCTTCTGGGGATCGGATGGTGTTAACGGCGGCAAAATTCCCTTCTACTACGTTGGCCGCCCAGCCATTGATGCAGACACGGTTTACGACCAATATTATCGGTCGGGGAGAACCAAGCGGGTCAGTTTTCAAAACGCCGAGATCGACCGGCTGATCGACGAGCAGCATAAGACGGGCGATCAAAAAAAGCGCGTTGCGCTACTGCAACAAATAGGGCGCATTCTAATGGAGGAGGCGGCATTGGTGCCATTGTACACCTTAGCCGAAATCTACGGTGTGGCTCGCAATGTGATTTGGAAGGCGCACCCGGAGGAAAAGGTTCTGGCCTTTGATATGAAGATTCGCTAACAGCCTCGTGAAACCCTCGTATGCCGACGCCCCACCTTCTTCCGTGTTAGTGGGGCGTGATCGTGCTCGCATTGAACGGTTTCCCGACACGATCACGACGGCCGCGCGCCTTTGCGATCTTTTGGCGAGTCTAAAAAAGTGTCAGTAAGCTGCTAGTTGGACTTGATATCTCCGTTAGATAGGTAGAGTTCACTACGGTCAAATTGGAGGATCGAATGAGTCCAAAAAACCAGGGCATTAAGCGCAGGGATTTTCTCAAAGGAGGAGCACTCGCCGGTCTGGGCGCTTTGCTCGGTAATTCCATCGTACGCACAAGTTACGCGGCGTCGAAAGAACGGCTGACGATTCTTAGCAGCATCAGTCTCGATACCCTGCATCCCTACGCTTATAGTTCCAGTCCCCAATACGGCATCTGGAACCATATGATCGAGCCG
>DASPXM010000342.1:0-9463 GCA_035637295.1 Verrucomicrobiia bacterium | reverse complement strand
GAGCTTGCACTTCCCGGGCGGATCGCCGACCACAGCGTCCCCGACGAGCAGGATTTTTCGCTCCGGCCAGTGCAGCACAACTTCCCCCAGCGATTTTCCCGGTGAGTCGATCACCACGAATGGACCGACCTTGTCGCTTGGGTTCAATTCATCGTCCAACTCCGCCCCTTCCTTCCGCGCGTGGGGCGCGTCCGCTGGATGGATCGCCATCCGCGCGCCCGTGCGTGCACGAATCTTGTTCGCGGCACGCGAGTGATTGCGATTGGTGATGAGAATCCGCGCGACACCCTGCCGCGCCATCTCCGCCAAATCTTCCTCACTCGGCTCCACCGGATCGACGCAAAGATTCCCATCCACGTGCCGAATGAAGTGCCCGTTAAAATTGTAACCGTGCGGTTCAGAAAACCACGGCCAAGTGAAGATGCCTGCTAGGATCTCGCGCATTTTATCTCCTTTGGGTTGGTTTCGATTGCTCGACCGCGTCTATGGCTTGTGGCGGCGAGTTCAAAGTTCTACGACTCCACTATTTTTGTTGACTTGTCAAAGTTTGATGAGGATCGATGCAATCAAATCGCATTCGCGATCGCTTGTCCCACCTCAGAGGTACTGGCGTTTCCGCCAATATCCCGCGTGCGCGGTCCCTCTACGAGCACGGTTTCAATCGCTCTTACGATGGCGTTAGCGCCGTCCGCGTGGCCGAGATGTTCAAGCATCATCGCCGCCGACCATATTTGACCGATGGGATTGGCGATTTTCTTTCCGGCAATGTCGGGGGCCGAGCCGTGCACGGGCTCGAACAACGACGGATACTCGCGCTCCGGGTTGATGTTGGCGGAAGGCGCGATGCCGATGGTGCCGGCACACGCCGGGCCGAGATCCGAGAGTATGTCACCGAAGAGGTTTGAAGCGACCACCACATCGAACCAGTCGGGGTGCTGCACAAAATGGGCGGTGAGAATGTCGATGTGGTACTGATCCCATTTGACATCGGGAAAGTTCACCGCCATCGCTCGGACGCGTTCATCCCAATACGGCATCGTGATCGTAATGCCATTCGATTTCGTCGCTGAGGTGAGATGCTTTTTCGGCCTTTTCTGTGCCAATTCGAACGCATACTTGAGCACGCGATCGACGCCGTGGCGCGTGAAGGTCGCGGTCTGCATCACCGTCTCCCGAGCGCTCCCTTCGAAGATGCGTCCGCCGATCGAAGAGTACTCGCCCTCGGTATTTTCGCGCACCACCCAGAACTCGACATCGCCGACCTTTCAGTCGGCCAGCGGCGACTTGATCCCCGGCATAAGGCGTACGGGCCGCAGGTTGACATAAAGATCGAACTGACGGCGCATCGGAATAAGCAGCTCCCACATACGACCGTGCTTAGCGCGATATTCGCAGCTCCAAGGGAATTCATCCCAATTGAAAGAAATATCAAACTTGCGTCCGGCGGCTTCGAGGACTCGCAGCCCTTCGGGAACTACCTCTTTGCCAATCCCGTCACCCGGAATCACCGCGACGCGGTAGGTCGCCATGGCCAGTTCCTCCGTTCTAACTATTTACAGCTCATTCGACCTTATTACTTCCTTCGGCAGTCTGTCCACAAATGAGACAAACTCCCTGTCGAGTTCGAGCCGAGGCGGTCGAGGCCGAGGATCAGGCCTTGCAATCACACATTTTGAGAGCCTACTAACGTAACCAACTTCGCAGCTGAAGGTTTCACGAGTTCAATATTTAAAGGTTCCAGCCTCAGAAAAAGTTCAATCACTGTGGGTTTGATTCCCCGCAGCCTGCTACGTGAAGAGCTATTCTTAGCCTTCTTAGAGTTCGTCATTCCCAAATGCTTCTATTGGGAATCCAGGCGAGACCGGAACTTGACCCCCGATAAAACATTCGGGGGTGGACACCCGTGGCATAAATTCTTAGCGTTATGTTCTGAGATCCCGCAGCCTGCTGCGGGGTAGTTCATTGATCGCGATTCGTCGCGGACGGCGTGTCGGACCTCGAGCAGTTCGAGCATTGTCGGTGCCTTGCCGTTGTGTTAGGTGATCGACGATTTGACCGTCATTTTGCCGACGCTGGAAATAACCTTGCGAGCCTACTGGAAGGAGAATATCAACATGGCAATCCGATCCGCTCAGCTTTTTCTTTGGGTCACGCTGTCGGCCGCGGGCGCTTGGGCGCAAGAAGGTCCGAACCGGCCCGAGGCAAAGCCGCTGACCCTCGACAGCAAGAGCACCGCTGTATTGGTGCTCGACCTCAATGCCCGCTGCGATGATCCCAAGCAAGTTTGCTCCAAAATCACCGCGCCGCTGGGGGATTTCCTGGACAAGGCGAGGGCAGCCGCCATACCGATCATCTACACCGTGTCGGCCTCGGCTAAAGGAAAGCCGATCGGAGAGCTGGCGGCGCCGCTGCGGCGAAAAGAGAGCGAGAGCATCATTTACCCCGATGCGTTCGATAAGTTCTTCGGCGGCGAACTCCAGGCTTTTCTCAAGGACAAGGGAGCCAAAACCTTGATCGTGACCGGCTCGTCGACCAATGCGGCCGTGCTTTACACCGCGACGACTGCGGCGCGAATATATCGCTACAGCATCGTGATTCCCATGGACGGCGTGAACGCCAGTACGCGATACGAGCACGAATACGCGATTCACCAATTTACCGTTTTGCCGTCGGAGGCGAATAAGTTATTTCAATTCACCAATCTGTCGATGATCAGCTTTCGCTAAAGCCCTGAGCGGCGCCGCGGGTGCGTTTGGAATTTCTATTTCTCTCCCTTTGACAGCAGCGCTTTCAATTCTGCTTCCGAGAGTCCTTCTACCTCTGCTAGCACCCGCTCGATCGCTTCCGGCTTGGCGTGCTTCGCCACGTTCCGCTGTACCACTGCCGCCATGTCGGCCACCGTGGGCGTCTCGAAAAGGGACCGCAGCGGCACCTCGATGCGGAATACGTCAATGACTCGGGAAATTACCTGGCTGCGAGCAACGAGTCTCCTCCCAGTTCAAAAAAAACGGTCGTGGGTTCCAACCTGATCCACGTCTAGAACCTGGGCCCAGATCTTCGCTATTTTTTCCTCGACCGAGGTGCGCGGGAAGGCAAAGGCAGTTTCCAGATCCGGGCGCGCCCTGCCTGGGACCAAACGAGTGAAATACACTGCGCTCGAATGCAAATACTGCGGCAGCGATCTAACCCCAGGCATACTTTAAACAGGAAAGAAGCCTGGCCTTCAATCTATCATGGCCGGAAAAGAAATTAGGAAAGCTGGAGGCGCTAAAGCAACACCAGAAAACTGAGTCTTGAGCAACGGAACGGCGGTTCCGTCCATTCGCAGCGGCTCACGTTAATCAATCCCCACCGATAACCAGCAATTATCCGCCATAGCCTTGGCAGCGGCCATGGGGTATCGGATCGTCAGTTCTAAAGATTACATTGAGGCTTGCTTCGAGGCAGATAGAGTTGTTTGGTCGGACGATCGAAGAACTTGGGGATTCGCACGACTATGCGACGGATCGTGGGCGCAATCCGATGATAAATATCGGCCTACCACCTCTCGAAGAGCTTCGAAACTGATAGGCTTGTGTAATATCTCCGCCACGCCAACGGCGATAGCGCGCTCCACAAGTGTTTCCTTTTGAAAAGCGGTGCTGACAATCACGGGGATGTTCCTAGTGGACGGATCTGCTTTAATCCGCGCCGTCGCTTCATCGCCGGTAATTCCCGGCAAGCCCAGATCCATAAGGATTAGATCAGGATGGGTTGCGGATGCTTGCTCTACGGCCGCGAGCCCCGTTGCCGCTTCAGCAACCTCGTAGCCTGATCGTCTTAGAACGATTGACAACAGTTCGCGGCAGTCGGAATTATCCTCGACGACGAGTATCTTATGTTTGTCGGCCATGTACGCACCGTAGTGCATAAGTAGTGCCAATCGAAGTGTGCTGCGTTCTGGTCACAGCGGGGATGTAATAAGGAGTCCATTGGCGGGATTAGGAAGTTGTTACCTTCAAAGGAGCGATGCGATTTTGATTAAAATTCTCATCGCTGTCAGGCGTTCATCTTTGTCTATACGAATTTTGTCTGCTACCCCACGATCTAGACTCTGAAGATGGCCAGGAATTAGAAAGGCGCCCGATGCATCGCCGGTTCAACAGTTTGCCGGCGAAGCAATTCGCACCGTCGACCCTTGATCGACAAACTGAAGCAACTAAACGGCTCCCGATGTGCCACTAGCGCGGCCGAGCCGCGACCGAAAGTCAGAATGTCTCGCGCAAAGGCGCAAAGGCCGCCAAGGAAAACAGTCAATTCGAAGCACGAAATCCGAAATAATATCAAATGACAAAAAACCAATGTTCCAAACAAATTCGTTTCGGACTTGAGTTTTGGATTTTACATATGTCGAATTTTGAAATTGTTTCGGATTTTCGATATTCGAATTTCGAATTTAGACAAGATTGAGCCGAGTAAATCTCCATTTCCCGGAGTTTTGGGCCGTCTGAAAGTTTGCGTTAAAGAGCAGAGAGTTGAGCCCTCGAAGGATCCTTGTCGATGTTTGAAGACTTAGTCTCCGCGATCTTCTTGCATCGCGACTAGTGCCCGCAAAACTTTCTCCGGAGTGATCGGCAAATCGCGAATGCGCACGCCGACGGCATCGTGAATTGCGTTGGCGATGGCGGGCGCCACCGTTAACGCGCCGGTCTCGCCTGCTCCCTTCGCGCCGAACGGCCCGTCGTCGTGTGGCACTTGAACGACGATCGGTCGAACCGCCTCCGGCATATCCTTGATCGAAGCGACTTGGTAGTCGAGCAGCGAGCCGTTGATAAGTTGGCCCTCGTCAAAAATCATCTCCTCGAACATCGTCAGCCCTAAATGCATCACTGCGGCACCAAGCAGTTGCTGCTCGCAGTGGCGCGGATTGATCGCCGTGCCGGTATCGCCGACGCTGAAGAGTTGTAGAACTTTCACCCGACCCGTTTCGGTATCGACCTCGACTTCAGCAGCAGTGGCCGACGGAAACCAATACTCGGTGCATTTTTCCGACTGGCCGGTTTCCGGATCCATATGAGCGGCTGTGGGCTGACAAACGGCTTCCGCCGCAAGCGTGGTGCCGAGGCTGCCGAACTTCGCCAGGAAGATCTCACCGATCGCCATGCCGCGCTCTTCCATGCCGCGCACAATGATTCGCCCATTGCGCGCGATCAAATCACACGGGTCGACTTCCAGTTTCGAGGCAACGACCTCGCAGAGTTCCGTTTTGATCTTTGCCGCAGCCATGCGCACGGCGTTGCCCATGTGGTACGTCGAACGGCTTCCCGCGGTGATCGTGTCGTACGGGGTAACGTCGGTATCGGGCTGAACGATGTGGACGCCGTCCGCGGCTATGCCCAACTCCTCCGCCACGATCTGGCCCATCGTCGTCTCCGACCCCTGTCCCATTTCCACGGTGCTGCTTAGCACATTGGCCGTGCCGTCGGCATTGAGGATGACGATGGCGCCGGAAATCGACGGCGTCAGCACCGCCTTTACACCCGCGGCGATGCCTTTGCCGCGGCGCTTGGTTCCGGTTTGCGCGGGCTTCGGCTTCGACCATTCGATCGCCTGCGCCGCATGGCGAATCGCTTCTTTGACTCCGAACGATCGCACGACTGTGCCAGTGGCAAAGCGCTCGCCTTCGTCTAAGGCCGGCTTCAAACGAAACTCGACCGGGTCGGCGCCAAGAGCGCGCGCGATCATGTCCGTCTGTGAGTCGTAGGCCCAAATGACTTGCGGCACGCCGAAACCGCGGAACGCGCCTGCCGGCACTTTGTTCGTGTACACGCAGTAGGAATCGATCCACACGTTGGGAATACGATACGGTCCCGCTGAAGTGTAGCCCGACTTATGTCCGATGCGCGGGCCGATTTCCGCGTAGGCGCCGGTGTCCCAATAGACCTCGCACTTACGCGCGGTGATCGCGCCGTCTTTGACGGCGGTTCCAATCTTAGTAACGACTTTGTGTTTGGTGATCGTCAAAAACTCTTCTTCGCGCGTGAGCGCGTAACGAACCGGCTTTTTCGTGATTAGCGCGAGAACGGTTACCAGCGGCTCCAGCTTGGCGTAAAGCTTGGCGCCATAACCACCGCCGAGGTACGGGACGCGCACGCGAATCCGGTTCATGGGAATGCCGAAAGTCGCGGAAAGCTCCGTGCGCACGTACGACGGCGACTGACTCGCGGTCCAGACATTGATCCGCTCGTGCTCGTCCACGTAAACCAAGGTCACATGCGGCTCCATCGGCATATGCTGCGCCGGCGGCGAGCTGAACCAGTCTTCGAAAACCCTGTCGGCTTCGGCGAAGGCTTTCTCGACGTCGCCGGTGCGAAGTTTGAAGTGGTAACAGACATTCGACTGTTGCCCCGCTTTAACATGGGCAAGATCGGCGAAAGCCTTGGCCGGCCGATGCTGCTCATGCACAAGAGGAGCTCCAGCTTTCGCCGCTTCAAGGACGTCATGCACAGCCGGCAGCGGTTCGTAATCGATCTCGACAAGCTGAACCGCGTCTTCCGCGGTGCGTCGATCAACCGCCGCCACTGCGACGACGGAATCACCGATGTAACAAGCCCTCTCCACGGCGAGAATCGGCTGATCGCGAAACGCCGGGCCGAAATGCGGATCAACCCCGGGCATCTTGGCGATCTCAGCACCGGTCAGTACGACTGCGACACCTTCAAGCGCCTCGGCCTTAGATTTCTCGATGCGAGTAATCCGCGCATGCGCATATGGACTTCGCAACACGGCAACATGGAGCATTCCCGGCATCTCGATGTTGCCGACATGCAGCGCCCGCCCGGTTACTTTTGAGTTGGCGTCCGTCCGATAAACCGATTGCCCTACCACCGAGTAATTCGCCATCATGACCTCGTCCGTTTGGTTCGCTTTCTCATACCGTGTTTTCTTTGGTTTGGAAAGAATTGGCGGAAGCGTGCCGCTTTAAGATGATAAAGACGTGAACGTCTGGTGAATCCCTAGAGGGAACCGAAAAGGTTTCCAACCCTTCGAGCGTATTGTGATTGAGGTCGTGTCTGATTTCC
Source organism: Verrucomicrobiia bacterium (assembly GCA_035637295.1). Lineage (GTDB taxonomy): Bacteria > Desulfobacterota > Binatia > UBA9968 > UBA9968 > DP-20. Next base: position 2,402 of record DASPXM010000342.1, on the reverse strand, counting down.
ACAAGGCAAGAATCTGTAAACGGTTCTGTCGATTAGTTTTACATTCCATTTTTCCGGCCTCCCATAGCATCTCCGAGTTTAAAAAGTTATTTGCTGATGATTTACTTACAAACACCGCATGCTGATAACCGGTACCTGGGTTCTTTCGGACGTAGTGGACCCTATTCCCGTCTTCTCGTATCAAATCGACCGAAGACAGATCGATGCGATCCGTCCACAGGTACCAATCATATTCTTGCGGTTGGCGCTCACATGGCGAAAGCCTTGCAGAAGAACTGGACGGCTTCCTTCCGCGACTGCTCGGCGATCCGGCTGTCGGGGTAGAAGCGGATATTCCCGCCCTGGCCTCTGTTGGCGGCCGGGTCGTGGAACGTCGTGGCGCGTGAAGCGTCCCACCCGTGATACCCGTCTGGATAGACTATCAGCGAGACATGAGCACGCTGTTCGGGCGTTAAGCTGTCGACGAACTTCGGACACGTGTCAGGCTCCTCATAGTCGTCCTTGGCGCCGGCGAGGATCAGCACTGGAGCGCCCGTCATCCGATCGACGTCGGTTCGGTATCTCGAGAGGAAGGAATAGCAGACCGGGTAGAACGGAACGTGGGCGGCGTACCTGGCTCGTCCCGCCGTCCACTGCTCGGTGAGCCATGCCGATGTGGTGAGGAGCGATAGGGCACCACCCCACGAGAACCCCATGATTCCGATTTTCGCCGGATCGATCGTTGGGTGGCCGGTCAGGTAGAGGAGTGCGCCGTAGGCGTCGGGCAGCGTTTCGGACATCCGGCGGGGGCGACCGCTCGGACCACCCCTAAGGCCTCGGGGCGCCCACATGTCGATCTCGAGAGTGGCAATCCCGGCTGCGTTGAGTGCGGCCGCGTGGTAGGCACCGCGCCCATCGACACCGCCACTGCCGTGAACGATGACGACAGCCGGCACCCGCCCGGTGCGCTTCTCGGGCAGCCTCAAGGTGGCGGGAATGGTGAGTGGCTCCGAACCCGGGGTGCGATAGGAAACCGCCATGCCGCCGGTCGCACAGCCCGAAACGAGCACCAAGGCGACCACCACGACGAGCCAGCAAAACTTTAGTTTCCCGCTCATCTTCTTTACTGTAACCGATAATAACTAGACTTGCGGAAATACTTCCTTCGCCATCCATTCCATGCGTTCCAACGTTTCGGAGGTGGTTGGCTGGCGCACATCGAAGATCATCGTGTCGACGCCGACGGCGCGATAGTCGCGGATGTCCGAGGCAACTTCTTCAGCGCTACCGATAAAGCGGCGGCGTTTCCCTGGCGTGATTTGTTTTTCGCGATCGAAGAGCGAGCCTTTCAGCGCGACGCGGATGTTTTTAGGATCACGTCCCGCCTTTTCCGCATATTCGCGCAACATCGACATGTCCCGGGCGATGTCTTCGGGCTCGAGCGGAATCGTCGGCACGCCGCCGATCGGATGCCAGCCGTCGCCGAGACGGGCGGCACGGCGGATCGCTTGCTTGCTGTGGCCGCCGATCCAGATGGGAATCGTCGGCTTCTGTAGCGGCTTGGGGAGAAAGAGGATGTTGGAGAAACTGCAATACTTGCCGCTGAAGCTCGGATTATCGCTGGTCCATAGTTCTCTGAACGCGGCGATGTACTCGTCGGTGACTTTGCCGCGCTCTTCGAAGGGCTCGGTGCGAATGGTTTCGAATTCTTCTTTCATCCATCCGACCCCGGCGCCGACGATCACCCGCCCACCGGACAAAACGTCGAGGCTCGCGAGCATCTTCGCTGTAACGATCGGGTTACGATAAGGCAGAATCATGACGCTCGTGATGAAGCGAATCCGTTTGGTGGTGCCAGCGAGAAATGCCATGGTCATGAGCGTTTCGAGATGATAACCCGTGCTGGGATATTTGCCGTCAACTGTATAAGGATACGGAACCGAGATATTCTTGGGCACGATGACGTGGTCGGCGACCGTCAGACAATAAAAACCCAATGCCTCGGCTTGTTGTGCGAAGCAAACCAGATCCTCTGCCGTAACGGTTGCCGATGATGCCGGTAAATGCAGTCCGAAATCCATCGTCATTCATCCAGTCTGTACTTCCCGAGAAACGACGATCTCACCACCAAGACACAACGGTCGGGAACGATTCCAATAGTGAACAACCCCGCAGCAACCTGCAGGGTTTCAAGAGGTCCTTGGATAACTTTTCCCCAGTTGTCACCCGCGGATGTTTTAATCGGGGGTCCAGCCCGAAATTCGCATGGATTCCCGCTTAAAGCATGCGGGAATGAGTGCGCCTGTGAGGGCGCCACATCAGCACGGTGAAAGTCCGTGCCGGAGTATGCCACAGCTCCGAAGCCAAAGGTAACTGCGTCGGCTCGAAGCGGCGTGGGGAGCAACCCGAGGCGAATTGTCGGT
>DASPXM010000341.1:0-10592 GCA_035637295.1 Verrucomicrobiia bacterium | reverse complement strand
GATCACCACCGTCACGTTATTCGTCGAGTGCAGATCGATCGCTCCGTACAGTTTCATCTTCGTCTCCTCCGTTGAGTTATGGGGTTGGCTCATCACCAACCCTAGTGCCTCTCGGAGAAGCCTGCTAGATGATTATCAGACATAACGATCTAAAGTCGTTCTACTGATCAGGGAGCCTCGTCTCCAGAAACCGTTTGCAGCGAGCATACTTTAAGAGGCCGCGCGGATACGCCGCTCCGAAGCTCTCGCGGCTCAACCGAGCGGGTTACGTTGCACGCCAATTTTGTGGGGCGAGACAACTTACCGCCTCAGAAGCGCTAGTAGAGGCGGAAGAGGTCTTTTCACAAAATCCCATAAGGTCTCTTCTGAAGAGGACCTTAGCCCGTATCGCGGTCGGAGTTCTCAAACGAAATTACAAACGGGACGCTATAGAGCGCGTGGCAGGCTCATTCCACTACGATTCTGAAATCATCGCCGGCCGTTCTCCGATATAACGCGCGCGCGGACGGATGATGCGATCTCTCTGATACTGCTCGATGGCATGGCCGATCCAGCCGATTGTCCTGCCGACCGCAAACAGGGTGAGCGCTCCGCCCGGAGGCAAGTTCAAGGCGCGCGCGAGAATCACCAAACCGAAATCGATACTGGGCTTCTCGCCCATAAGCTTGAATGCTTCTTCGGCGGCTGCGGTCGCGATCGCCACTGCGGGTGACTTGGGAAACATTGTCGCGACCAATTCCAAGAGAGCTTTCCCGCGTGGATCGCCTCCAGGATATAACGGATGGCCAAACCCCGGAATTTTTTCGCCGCGCCTGAGACGGCTGGCCATGACCTTACCCACACCGGCCGGAGTTCTCGCTTCTTGCAAGAAGGCCTCAACCTGCTCGGTGGCTTTTCCATGCCTTACACCTTGCAAGGCAGCTAAACCTCCCATGACTACGGCGTATGGAGTCGCACCGGCTGAAGCAACGCACCGCGCAGTAAAGGAAGAAACATTGAGTTCATGATCGGCGCAAAGAATGAGCGCCGTATTGATCAATTGTGCGACTTTGGGCTTGAGGGGAGCCCAGCCTTCCTGGAGGGCTTGTGCGATGCTCTTGCTATAGAAACGATCTCCTACCGCAACCGCACATAACAACCGTAGGATCCGAGCGCCGGTCTGGGTCACCGAAGCCGGTCGCAGATCGCACGCAGAGATGTCGTCAGCAGCGGCCAGGGGCAAAAGAACCTGAAAGGCCTCTGCCGACGTTAATTCGGATAAGTGTTTGCGAACAGCGAGAGAGTGTCGCGAAAGACCGGGTTGCGATGCAAAAAGCTTCTCCGCCAGGGCAAAATCGCCCGTCCAGATCAAAGCGGCTACCTCTTCCACCGTGCGGCTTTTGGCCAGCGCTACGGCATCATGGCCGCGGTAGTACACATGACCATTCGCGATCAACGTGATCCCCGATTCCATGAGCGGCTCACCCCAATGCAAGGCCCCCTCGACCGCCTTGGCGGGATTGCGCCGCAGTTCCTTGCGCTGTTTCAGTAGCCGCACATCCTCAGCTCGGTAGCGCCGGCTGCGACTGCTGCCGCCAACCGCCTCGGATCGAATGAGCCCCCGACTCACATAAGCGTAGAGAGTTGGCAGGCTGATACCCAACTCCTTGGCCGCTTCGCCGGCCGCGAAATGCGGAGCGCCGCTCATCTCGTGATTTCCTGATTCCCGTCTCGCCTTAACCACAGCCACGAGTTACCATACATTGATTTTATAATCAAGATTGACAACCTATTGGTCCACCTGCAATACAAATCGGAAGGAAGCCGTTAAAAGAGGTTTTATGGCGATAGATCGAATCGTGAAGCCTGGGTTGGACGGCGTGGTGGCAGCGCAGACTCGCCTGAGCAGCGTCGATGGCGAAGCTGGCGAGCTGATCATTGCCGGGTTTCCCGTTGAAACATTGGCTAACCGGGCGAGCTTTGAAGAGACGGTTTACCTGCTCTGGAACGATAGGTTACCCAATACCGAACAACTCGCGGATTTCCGCAAGGCGCTTATTAATCGGCGCTCCATTCCACCTCTAGCCCTACAGGTCTTGGAAGCGGCGGCGCGACAAAAGGTCTCGGCTATGGACGTCTTGCGCATGGTCGCCGGGATCACGGATCTAGACGCGGCCCGCGAAGATGACAACGGCATGAGTGCCGCAGTGAAGTTAGTCGCAAGTTTTCCCACGATCGTCGCTGCGTATGCGCGGATGCTCAATCAAAGCGAGCCGATCGCTCCCCGGCCTGATCTGGGACACGCGGCTAATTATCTGTTTATCCTGTCCGGCAAAGTGCCGGGTGCGGAACAAGTGCGTGCGATGGAAACTTATCTGAACACGGTCGTTGACCATGGACTGAACGCGTCCACCTTTACCGCCCGGGTCATTATCTCCACCCAGTCCGATCTGGTTTCCGCCATAGTCGGCGCTGTCGGCGCGCTCAAGGGACCTTTGCATGGCGGCGCTCCCGGACCGGCGCTTGATATGGTCTTTGAGATCGGAGAACCAGACCGTGCGGAAGCGGTTCTACGCGAGAAATTTAAGCGTGGAGAGCGATTAATGGGATTCGGCCATAGAGTTTATCGCGTGCGCGATCCGCGCGCCGACGTGCTTGCGGCCGCGTGCGAACGCTTGTATCAGACCGAGGCCGACATGAAGCTCTATGAGCTGTCCCGCCATGTTGAGCGGACAGCGCTGCGGCTACTCGATGAGTATAAGCCCGGACGAAAACTACAAACCAACGTGGAATTTTACACTGCTCTGCTTTTGCACGGGCTCGATCTCCCCACCGACTTGTTCACGCCGACTTTTGCAGTGAGCCGCGTCGCCGGTTGGCTCGCGCACTGTTTTGAGCAACAAAAACAAAATCGCCTGATACGCCCGGATTCAGAATACGTTGGCGTGAAGAATCGGCGGTGGAAACCGGCGGAAGAGCGCTAGAAGATCAGTTCGGTTTTATCCGTCCGAAAACGCATTTCTTCTCTCGCTTGCGCCAGAGGTCTTATAGATTGAAACCCTCTCCCTCGAGAGACCCTGTCGTTACAGGGAAATACCGTATGGTCCTGGCTGGTGGTCCTTTTGAGCGCGCGGCGAGCAATCCGCGTTCTGCACAGGAGCAGCGGGGTCCCACAGGAGCAGCGGGGTCCGGTCTTTACCTTTGCTCTTGACACTCTTGATCAGTCGGCTGACCGTCGAGTAGTGCAATTTCAGATGACGTGCGACTTCGATCTGACTGTCACACGCGCGATCTTCTCTGATCCAAGCTTCTTTTACTGAAATTGCTTCCACGATGTGAGACGGCTCGATATTTTCCGCGCTGGCGAGATCTGGTGCGCCCCACTGACCGAGGTTGGACAATTCCGGCGTGGGTCTCAGTAGGATTTCGGCATGCCCAAAACATGCTGCCCTAAATACGCCAGTACCAGGTTGTTGCTGATAGGCGCGACGGTCAATAGGCGGGTCTCTCTGAACTTGCGTTCCACATCGTACTCCGCGGCAAAACCGTAGCCGCCGTGCGTCGTCAGGCAGGCATTGGCTGCTTCCCACGCCGCTTCCGACGCGAGGTATTTGGCAAGATTGGCTTCGGCGCCGCATTTCTCTTTGCGGTCAAACTTCGTCGCCGCTTGAAAGCGGACCAGGTCCGCGGCTTCGATATTCGCGTAGGCTTTAGCGATGGGGAACTGGACTCCCTGATTCGCACCGATGGGCCGTCCGAATACGATTCGTTCGCTGGCGTACTTGGCGGCGCGCTCGACAAACCAGCGGCCGTCGCCGATGGCTTCCGCGGCGACCAGAATGCGCTCGGCGTTCCAGCCGTCGATGATGTAGCGAAAGCCCATGCCTTCGGCGCCGACCAAATTCTCAACCGGCACTTCAACTCCATCGAAAAATAGCGCGTTGGTATGGTGATTAATCATTAGATCGAGAGGCTTGACTTCAAGTTTTCCTTTAGCTTCACGCAAATCGACAATGAAGACGGAAAGGCCGCGGGTCTTATCCTTTAACTCATCATAGGGAGTGGTGCGCGCGAGCAAAAGCATGAGGTCGGACTGCAGCACGCGCGAGATGAAGATTTTTTGGCCATTGATAATGTATTTGTCGCCTTTACGCGTCGCCGTCGTCTGAATGCGCGTACTTTCGGAACCTGCGTCGGGTTCGGTAACGCCGAAGGCTTGTAGGCGGAGCTCACCGACGGCGATCTTGGGTAGATAACGTTTCTTCTGCTCTTCGCTTCCGTGGCGCAAGAGCGTGCCCATGGTGTACATCTGTGCATGGCAAGTCGTAGCGACGCCGCCGGAATGATTGATTTCTTCCAGGATGATGCTGGCTTCGGTGATGCCGAGTCCCGTGCCGCCGTATTCCTCCGGGATCAACGCCGCGAGCCAGCCCAGCTCCGAAAGTTTGCGCACGAAAGCTTCGGGGTAGGCTTTCTTGCCGTCGATCTCGCGCCAGTACGCGTCGGGAAACTCTTTGCAGACTTTCTTGATCTCCTCGCGGATCTGTTGCTGTTCGACGGTTAGGTTGAAATCCATTAATTCCTCCTATAATTAGCCGGTATCTCGGAGGCAAGGCGCCAATTGGCGTATGGCTGATAGCATATGGTGGATAGATGGAACGCATAGCCATAGGAGGCCATATGCTATAAGCCAACTTCAGCGCTCTGCTGGACTATAACGTAATGCTTTCAGCGCCAAAAGAGGAGGAACATCATGGCTGTAAAACCGGGATGGGAAGGCCGGTTCTTTGAGGATTTCGAAGTTGGCGATGTTTATCGCTGCCGTCTGGGACGGACGGTTACCGAAGCGGATAACATCTGGTTCACGTTGCTGACCAACAACACTAATCAAATTCACTTTAACAATGAGTACGGCAAGCGCACGGAGTTCGGCAAGGGCCTGATCAACAGCGCTTTGACTCTCGCTATCGTCGCGGGCCTGGGTGTGGCCGACGTGAGTGAGAATGGTTTCGCGCTCGGTTGGGACGAAATCAAACTGCCCAATCCGTTGTTTGCCGGCGACACGCTCTATTCGGAATCCGAAGTGCTGGAAAAACGCGAGTCAAAATCGAAACCGCAATTTGGCATCATCAAAGTGCGCACCCGCGGCATTCAGCAAGAAGGGAAAGTTGTCATTGACTACGCGCGTAGCGTGATGGTGTGGAAGAAAGCGCACGCGCCGGAGGTTGACTTATTTCCTCAAGTGAAAGAGGACAAGAAATAAATAAACTGACGAGTTGTTTGGAGCGAAGCGTGGCCACGAAGAGCGGAAGTCGAGATGCTTCGCTGCGCTCAGCATGACATTTAGAAGGAGTGTCATCCTGAACAAAGTGAAGGATCTCTTCCGAAAGAGAAGTGAACGCGGAGAATTATGAGCGAGAACAACCTCCCACAACGCGCGCTGGATGGAGTGAAAATCCTCGCCTTCGAGCAGGTGCTGTCAGGGCCGTTTGCGACCTGTTTGCTCGCGGACATGGGCGCGGACGTGATCAAGGTGGAGCGGCCCGGCGTCGGTGACGTGATTCGCTCGTGGGATTCGGTCGTCAAGGGACTCTCTTCCGGTTACGTTTGGCTCAATCGGAACAAACGCAGCTTGACCGTTGACGTCAAAAAAGAAAAAGGCCGGGAAATTCTGCAAGAGCTGGCAAAGAAATCCGATATCTTTTTCGAAAATTATGCACCCGGTGTGGCGGCGCGTTTGGGCCTCGGTTATGACAAACTCAGTGAAATTAATTCACGGCTGATTTACTGCTCGCTTTCCGGCTACGGCCAAGACGGGCCGTACCGTGATGTAAAAGCCTACGATTTGCTGATTCAAGGCGAGGGTGGCATCATCGCGACAACCGGATATCCCGACAAACCGGCTCGCGCAGGAATCGCGATCGCCGACATCGCCTCCGGTATGTACGCGGCCATCGGCATCCTACTCGCGCTCTATGAGCGCGAGAAAACCGGCCAAGGCCAGCTCATCGATGTTTCGATGCTCGACTCGATCGTCTCCTGGCTCGGATATTTTCCGCACCATTATTGGCATGCGGGTGAAGAGCCTGCGCGGGTCGGCATGCGCCATCACTATGTGACTCCCTATGGTCCGTATCTCGCCGGTGACGGTGAGTATGTGAACCTGGCAGTGGCCAGCGCGTCGGACTGGGAAATCTTCTGTAAGAAGGTCATCGAAAAACCCGAGCTGCTCGACGATCCGCGCTTCGCCACGGTAGAAGGCCGGCGGAAAAATCGCGGACTCTTGGAAGAAACGATTGAAAATATCTTTCTCGGAAAAGATCACAAGCACTGGCTGGAACAATTGAAGAAAGCCGAGTTGCCGCACGGCATCGTGCGCGGCATCGCACAAGTGCTCGCGCACCCGCAAGTGGTCGCGCGCAAACTCATTAGGGAAGCGGAGTCGCCGGTAGGCAAAGTGCCGGTGATCGCCAACGCGCTCAAGATGTCGCGCAGTGAAGCGCGCTACGATCGAATACCCGCGTTGGGCGAGGACAATGACACGATTCTGCGTGAGCTCGGTTGCGATACGGGTGCGATCGAGTCGCTGAAGCGGGACAAAGTAATTTAGTGTCTTGTCTCAAGAGTATGTCAAATACCTCTTTCGCCTTCGCCGTCATGCATGCCCATTTGGTAGGGGCAGGTTTGAAACCTGCCCCTACAGATTTGTCGGAATGACGTCTGAAATAGATGGCGCATTCCTCAGGCACGCACTGGTGGTAAATGTCTGCCATCCTTATTTCGCCCGCTTCACAAAAAGGTCGTCGAACAGTTTGGCGTAGTAACCCGTTCGGGCCTCTTCTTCGGGAGGAATCATGCGAATTTTCTCCTGGTCGATGTTGATTCTGGGCGTAACGTCGCTCCGCGCGGGGACCTTTCCCAAGTTTCTCAACAGCTCCTGTCCTTCTTTGGATAAAACATAATCGACAAACAGCCGCGCCGCGCTTGGATGCGGCGCTCCCGCCATGATGCCGATTGGAACCAATTCACCGTAAAGCGGATCGGCAAGGCGCGCCCAATCGATGGGCGCGCCTTTTAATTTAAAATTCTCCACGTTGTTTTCATTGATCGAGAAGGCGATGGGAAACTCGCCGGCAGCGACCAACGTCGTGAGCAGCGTGCCACCACCACGGACTTGAGGCGATTGCGCGGCAAGTTTGTGCAAAAAATCCATACCGTTCTCTTTCCCGAAATGGCTCATCATCGCCGCCAGAAACATGATGTTGTTGCCGTTCATTCCCGCTCTCCCTCTCCACTTGGGCAGGAGCAGATCCGTGTATCGAACCGGGAGCTCCGCGGGCGGAAGCATTTGGGTTATAAGCGATGGTGTGCACGATCGGCATGACGTTCGTCCAGAGGCCTTCAGCATCGACAAACTGGGCGACGTAATTTTTCCGTTCGGGCGATTCGTATTTTGCGAGCAGCTTCTGCTGCCCGAGCTCGTAATGGATGAAGCCAAAGCCGAGGACGACGTCGGCGAAAACCTTACCGCCGCGATACTCGGTCAAAACGCGCTGCAGCATTGCTGGCGCACCGGCTCGGACGAGATCGACTTTGATTTGTGGAAACTTCTTTTCAAAACCGGTTTGGAGGGTCACTGCATCCGCGGCGTTCATCGCCAGATAAGCGACGAGCTTTCCTTCTTCCTTTGCTTTCTCGGCCAATGACACTTCAGCGCAATAACTCGTTGCGAATCCGTGAATGGTTGATAGGATAACGGCCAGGCTAATAGCATTTGCGATGGTTAATGTCATATCGCGTTCTTTAGGATTATTCGGGCGAAAACTATCAGATGGCCGATCGGTGTCAAACAGTTGCTGCAGGAGGCTCGATGCATGCGTAAACCGGTTGTTGGCGTGATGGGCGCTTCGGCCAACGATGCGCTGTCAGAAGCGGAAGCGAGCCGCCTCAAAGCGCTGGCCGAAAAACTTGGCGCGGCAGTCGCGAAGCAGGAATGTATTCTGGTCACAGGTGCGACGACGGGATTGCCGGATTTGGTCGCCAAAGCGTTTCGCATGAACGGCGGCTTCGCTCTGGGAATTTCTCCCGCCGAAAATCGCCAGGATCACTTGGCTCGATTTGGATTGCCCGAAGACGGCGCCGATGTGATCATCTATACCGGGTTCGGCTACAAAGGCCGCAACGTTATCAACGTTCGCACAGCGGACATCGTGCTGATCGTTGGAGGGGCAACCGGTACGCTCAACGAGTTCACTATCGCCTATGACGAAGGAAAAATTATCGGCGTGCTCGAAGGCAGCGGCGGTGTGACCGACCATATCCGAGAGATTGTCAGGTTTTGCAACAAGCCTACGACGGGCGCGGTTTTCTTTAGCGGCGATCCGGAAAAGCTCGTGGAGCAGTGCATGAATGTGCTTTGTTCTTAGCCACGATGAATCGCGTCATAGAGCCGACTCAAGCTTGCTTCTTTTTCAGCCGAAGCAGATAGTCATTGGTGAATTTCTTCAATTGCTCGTGCTTTAATCCGTTCCGATGAGCTTCTTCGGCAGCCTTATCTTCATTCCAACCCTGCTCGGTGATGCGGAAAATCATCATGAAGGGCGCGACACGCTCGGCGAAGGCACAGTTGATCAGCATGGGGTGGTTCGCCTTGTCACGAACCAGCGCGAGGAATTCATCCACTTGCTCATGGCGAGGCAGTTTGGCGCTGGCCGGAATGTTGAAGTAGCGCATCTTGTTCTGCTCCACCGTCAATCGTTCTCGTAAAAGATCAACTCCATCTTGCTTGGTCCGCAGCGTCAAGACCGACCGATATCCACTGGCGGCAGCCCTAGCGTATGCCGCCCCTGAAGGTTGGCCGCCGGCCGATGGTTTATCATCAATGCAGAGGACGACGGGGACATCGACATTCGCCGAGCGTTCGAACCGATTTGGTAGAGGGCGTTCGGTTTGCGGGGCTGGAGCAGCCCCGACCAACGCAATGACCAGAGCAAAACTAGCTAGACTGCCGATAGTTTTCTTCACGATGGGTCGACTGAGTTTATCGGGAATCGCGCTTGAAACGTTCAAAAGCGCGATGGCGGACGTCAAGCAATCATCCTAGCTTGCAGCACTATTACTGTTTGACCTTGTGACTCGCGATGTAATCTTTCGCGAATTTCTTCAGCTCTTCGCCACGCAAGCCGATTTTGGTCGCTTCCTCCAGAGCTTTTTCTTCGCTCCAGCCTTGTTCGACGACGCGGTGAATCATCATGAAAGCGCCGACCCGATTGGCGGTGGAGCAGTTAACCAGCATCGGATGATTGGCTTTGTCGCGCGTGATGCGCAGGAATTCGTCGGCCTGCTCTGCACGGGGCGATGAGCCATTTACCGGGATGTTGAAGTAGCGCATCTTTTTGCTTTCGACTTGAGCGCGTTCGCGGGCCAGATCGATTCCTTCGTTCGCCGTCCGCAGGCTCAACACCGAGCTAAAGCCGCTTGCCGCGGCCTTGGTGTAAGCATCTCCGGTGGGTTGCCCGCCCGTCGCGAAGTTTTCATCCAAACAGAGAACTCGAGGCACATCCGGGCTGAGAAGTTTTTGGACTTGCTCGGGGCGCATGGGATTGGCTTTCGGACTTTCCGCCGCGAACGTAATCGTTGAGAAAAACATTACGGCAGCAGCGGTCAACTCGTAGAGCTTTGTCATGAGATCTTCCTGCGAATACCGTCTATAACTTAAATAATGCCGCCGCCGTTTTTCCAAGTATGCCGATTTTATCTGCCGCCGAGCACGGCGCATGGCGAACCATCTCGAGCGATTCGATCAGGTTCGCTGCGGTCTTGCATTCGAGCGGATAGTCGCTGCCAAACATGATTCGGTCCGGCGTAGTGATATTGAAGGCGGCGGCCATGGCAGGCAACCATGCGCCGGTTCCCGCTGTGTCGAAGTAAAGACGCTGAAAGAGTTTTTCGAATCGTTGCGTGAGGCCGAACTTTTTCTGCTCGGATTGAGTTTTTAGGTAACCCCTCATGTCGGCGGGAATGTCGGCGTCGTCGGTCTCAAAGAACGCCATCATTCGACCTTTGAGAGAAGAAGTCCCGCCGCCAAGGTGGGGCATGATGAACCGCAGTTCCGGGTAACGTGGAAGGACGCTGTTCATGACACGGACGATCGCTTGGGTGGTTTCGAGCGGTCGGAAGACGCAGCGGTCGAGGCTGTAAAGCGTGTCCGAGCCTGTCGGTTTAGACTGCGGATGAATGATGATGGGCAGGTTGTTTTTCTGAATGATCTCGAAAAGCGGGTTCATGATCGGATTGTCGAGCTGGACGTCGAGATGGCAGGCGAGGAGCGCCACGGCGCGCAGCCCCAGCTCGTTGATGCCGCGCTCAAGCTCTCGCTTCGCAGCTTCGGGCTCATGAATCGGCAAGTGAATACAGCCGCGGAAGCGCGTCGGGTGTTTCTTTTCGACTTCGGCGATGCCATCGTTGAGCGCTCTGGCCACCTCGGCGCCCATCACCTGGACTTGATCCGTCAGAATACAAACGCTGATTCCGGCTTCGTCCATGCACTTGATGTGTGATTCAAGGTCCTTTCGCGACGGATGGAGTGTCAAGCTGATCTCTTTAGTGACGAT
>DASPXM010000340.1:0-4644 GCA_035637295.1 Verrucomicrobiia bacterium | reverse complement strand
GCCAGCGGCGATGGACCGCCATGTCGACCCAATGTCCATCGGGGTCCTGTATCCGATGGTCGGAATCTTTATCTGACTTGGAATCGATCTCGGCGCGAAAGCCCGATTCCTGCAAACGCTGCTTGATGTCGTCGAGGTCGTCAACCTCGAAGCCGAAATGATTGATGCCCTCTCGTTGATCGTCGCGCTTGACTTCGATGAGCGCAACGTTGACGTCGCCGTCGGACATATAGATCGCCCCGCCGAATCCACGCTTCGGCTCCAGGCCAAACACTTTTTGATAGAACTCCACCATTTTATCGCGATTCTTCGTCATCACCGCGACATGCCGAACTTTTGGTCGCATTTTTTTTCAGCCTCCTTCTTTTACTTACAGCCCGTTATAATTTTATGGTTCGATCCATATGCCATAAGCTATAAGCCATATGCGAATTACGCGCGATATACTCTCATCAAAGCGAATAAAGCTTAACCGCGTTCTCCCATTGAATTTGCCGCTTCTCCTGTTCCGGGACGTCGACAAAACTCAGGTCGGCGTACTGCCGGGTGTTGGGCCAAGACGAGGTCGCCAGAGGAAAATGGCTCGACCACAAAATATTCGTGCTGCCGAGATAGCGCCGCACCCGAAGACTCATGCGATCGTACCAGCAAGTGAAATAACACTGACGTTGGAACAGTTCCGACGGCTTCAAAGTGTAACCCTCCGACGGCAAGCCGTCGGCATCCGACTGGTAATCCGCATACTCGATTTCGTAAGCGCCCCAACCGAGCGAGCTTTCCGCGAACACGACTTTCAGTTTGGGGAAGCGGTCGAGGACACGGGAAAGAAGAAAATTAGCTACCACCGCAATCGAACTGACCGAGCGAACGACGCTACTGAATGCGGCGGCCACCGCCGGCTTAAAGGCATCTCCCGGACGCAACTGAATTTTGGCCGACGCTCCTGCGTGAAAGCAAAGCGGCACGCCGAGCTCTTGGCAAGTTGCCCAGAGCGGATCGTAAGCCGGCTCGTTGATATGCGGCACGCCGCGAAGTTCCATCGGCGATGCCGGGTAGATGACACCCTTATGCCCCTTGGCCACGGCGCGCTTGATTTCGGCCACCGTCCACTCCATTGGCCAGATCGGCACGATGCATTGCGGCACGAAACGCGGGCTAACGTTGGCCCATTCGTCGATCAGCCAATCGTTGTAAGCTTGTACGCAAGCCAGTTCCAACGCGGCATCGTCAAGTTTGCCGAAGGTTTCAGCCGCCAAACCGCTCACGCTGGGATAAAGTATCGAGCAGTCGACGCCGTCCATGTCCATCGCTTTCAACCGCTCTGCCGCGCTAAATACCATCCGCGGCACATCGTCCCAGCGTTTTGGCTCCTCGCCACGGTCTGCCATTGCCGCGCCGGCGAGAGCGACACCCGCTAAAGAGCTAGGCTGGCCGTCGACGATCCAACAGTCACTGCCATCGGCCATTCGTGTGATATGAGGAATCCGGTCGCGCCACCTTTCCCGCGACATGCGCGCAGTCCAAACCTGCGGATGTTCCTGCACATGATCATCCGCGCTGATAAGTCCGTACTTCAGTTCCATATTGGTGACCCATAGTTGAGAGTTTTCACGGCCTGCGCGAATTTTCGATAATGCTCGCGCCAAGCTTGTTTCCTAAATTCGAAATTCGAATATCGAAATCCGAAACAATTTCAAAGTTCAAAGGTAGAATAAAATCAAAACACAAGTCCGAATCGAGTTTGTTTGGAACATTGGGTCTTTTTGTCATTTGAAATTGTTTCGAGCTTCGGATTTCGTGCTTCGAATTTGCTTGTTTATCCCTTGGCGGCCTTTGTGCCCTTTGCGCGAGATATTCCGAGCTGTTACTTCCACGCATTTCAATGCGCCGGTTAGATCAATCGATACAACTTCGCTGCGTTGCCAAACAAGACTTTTTCACGATCCGACACCGAAACACCCTTTAGCGAATGCTCTACGGCGTCCCATGATCGCGGATAGGTGGAAGTGATGTGCGGAAAATCGGATTCCCACAGGATGTTGTCAATGCCGATGCAATCGCGCAGTTGGATACCGACCGTTTCGAACCAGAAGTCGACGTAGATCTGGCGCCGAAACAGGTCGCTTGGCCGAGTGAGAATCCCTTCGGTCCAAAGGTGACGCTTCTCCCACTCGCAGTCGCAAGCTTCCAAAACGGAGCTCACCCAGCCCAAGCCGGTTTCGGCAAAAACCCAATTGAGCCGCGGAAATTTGTCAAGCATGCCGGAAAAAATCAAGTACGGCACGAATTGTGTGGCTGTACAAAAATTGCGCAGGGTCGAGACACAATGAGCTTGCCTGTGGCTAAACCCTTTCCATCGCGGCAACGACAGCTTCCCGGCAAGGCCAGCCGACGCATGCAAGTGGACACCGACGCCGAGCTCCTGGCACACATCCCATAGCGGCTCCCAGAACGGGTCGCCAAGATTTTTTAATCCCTTCACCGCAACGCTCGGATCGCCCAACATGTTGATGCCCATGTGTCCGGCGTTCACGGCACGTTCCACTTCGCTGACAATCGTTTCCATTGGGCTCATGAACGGAATGACCGCTAGCGGAATAAACCGCTCGCTCACCTGGCGGAATTCCGCCAGCGCATCATTGTAAGCCCTGACGCAGTCGAGCTCGAACTCTACATCGTCATAAAAGAAAGTTCCTCCCGGACCGTTGGGAAACAACACCTCGGCATCGACACGATCGCGATCCAAAGCTTTGAGGCGTTCTGCCGGCTGGTAAACTTCAAGCGGCACTTCCTCCCAACGTTGCGGGTAGTAGCCACGCTTTTCCATCGCTGTAGGGCAGTTGCAAACGTTGCCGCCTTGGATTTCGCCGTTCACCACCCAACGATCGACCGGACAATCGAATTTATCATCACGCACCTCGATCACGTGAGGAATCCGAGCGCCCCACTTTGTCTTCGACATGCGGGTCGTGTAAGCGTCCTTGCCAAGCTGACCATGAGAGTCGGAGCTGATCAGACCGAATTTAATTTCCATAGCGTTTCCTGGACAATCTTCAGGCCAGACAGCGTCGCAGGTGTTTGGCTGGACGCGACCATGCGTCGTCCGATTTCATTTTCTCCCCCTCGACGGGGGAGAACAAAAGAGGGGGTGCCCGAGTGAATGTCACCCCCATCTCAATCTTCCCCCGTCAAGGGGGAAGAGGTCGGACAAAATCTATCGCAAACCGCCTCTTAATTGCCTATATCAGAACGCGAGCCGCGCTTTGCTTGAACTTTGAACATGGAACCTTGAACGGTCGCGCTTTGCGCCCTACGCCGCCGCCGACTCCTCGATCCGGGCCATGCCGGTTGCCAGCGCGCTGCGGTACGCGCGGTCGATGGCGAGACTGTCCAGCGCCGCGCGAATCACGGCTTGTGCTGTTCGCTCATCGGTAATGTGACGATCATAGATCGGTTCGAACATGTCGGAGTGATCTTCGTCGGCCACCATGTGGACCTTTGTATTGATGTCCAGCCCTTCAATCGTTCCACCCTGATCCGCGACGCGCTTATGCGCGAACCGCGCGGTAAAACCGCCACCCTTCACGATCGCGGGATTATTTTTTCTTTCGGTGATGTGGTTGACCGTCAAAGCTTCGATCCACGGCCGAGTCGTCGACAAATACATCCACGCCATGAGCGCGGCGCGCACGCCGGGAAGTAGGTTGGATTCCGCCGTGGCCTCGGCCATCTGCTGGTCGGTCAAGTGCGCCGATCCCATCCGCTTGTCATAGATCAGCTCGTCTTTCTCATGTTCCCAAATAGCGCGCTTGACATCGAGCGGCGCTTTCACGGCCGCCGCACCCCAGCAATCGCGCCGGCTTTTGATGTAGTGCGGATAATGCAGGTCCCAAATTTTCTGCCGTGCCGGTGTGAGCTTCACGGAAAATAATTGATGATACTCCGGCGTGTCGAAGTGACGATTGACGATAACGTTGAGTTCCTCTCTTACCTTCAGCCAAAGACTCATAGTTTCCCCCTTTGGTATTCCCTTTGTGTTTACCGATGAAGGGTCACCGGCTTAATGAGTAACCATATCCCATCCGAGGCGTAAAAATAAAATGCTCAAGGGACACCGAAAATCTCTCGATAAAGCTTCAAGCTCTCCTGAGCGTCCTGGGCCTTTTCCGGATGAAGAACGACACGCTTGAAACCTTTAATCAGCCGTGGCGGATTAGGCTCCACGCCTTCGCGGAGCGTGACCCGGCTAAAGCTCTGCAACAGCTCTTGTCCCGCCTGAGACAGGATGAAGTCGATAAACAGTTTAGCCGCATTGGGATGCGCTGCCTTAGCGCCGAGCATAATGCCGTCGAATTTGATGACTACCGGCTCAAGATTCACCCAATCCACGGAGTTTCCCTGGGACTTGGACCATTCGACGGTATGCGTGTAGGCGATCGCCAGAGGGAATTCTCCAGCTGCCAAAAGCTGTGTCCTCTGGGTGTTGCCGCGTCCGATCATCGGTTCCTGGGCGGCGACTTTTTTTAGATACTCGATCGCCGCGCTGCGCCCCCAAGCTTGCATCAAACCCACGAGCAACTCGTAGCTCTCGTCATCGACGGAAATTCTTTTCCCCTTCCATTTCGGATTGAGCAATTCCTGGTA
>DASPXM010000339.1:0-4223 GCA_035637295.1 Verrucomicrobiia bacterium | reverse complement strand
GCTTTTGCGAAAATCGGATGGAATGCAGCATCATCAGAATACCGAGACTTCTTTTTGGCAGCGCCGGATCAAACATGGCATATACGCCGGACGTCGCGCGCTCACCGAGATCCAAGAAAGTGACGCCGCAAAGCTTGTCGTAGAGATAAATGCAGATCTCGACGTTCGGACAAGGCACTGAATCGGGAAATTCCGATAGGAAATTGGACAATGAGGTGGGCGTATTCTCGTCGAATCGAAGTCTGTGTTTTTCGAAGAGCGCTTCCTTTTCCTCATCGACAAACGACGGCCGAATGACGATTTCGGCGTCTCGGTTCTTTGCCAGCACACGCTTCTGGCTACGCGTGAGAGCGAATCGCTTGATATCTACTCGCAACGGCAGAACGGAAAAAAGTTTCCCGCCGTGAAATGCGCTGCCATACCGGACGAAAATAATGCCAAAGTGACGCCACCCTTCCGACCAAAACTGATCCATCTCCGCAGGCTCGGCGTTCAAGCAGAGAAAACTTTCGTCGTCTTTGGACGTAGTCATGGTGAGGGCAGCCCAACATCAAACGCAAGAATAGGAGAGGCGCTGAAAGATGAAATGGACGGGGGCATATGGCGAGGAAGATGAAAAATTGCTGTGTGTTATTTAACGCTGAGCTTTTGGAGGTGGGTTAGCGGTGACCGTTCTTGCCATCGAGTAGGGCTATGCCGCGAGGCGTCAGAGTCACCTCGGGATCGCGGAGTGTGTCGTGACGGTTGAGTTGAACGTACCCGTCAATCATTGCGTCCTCCCACACGGTGTGTCGGGGGCAGGTGGTCTGCCACGCTTCCATGACATCACCATAGGTCCGCCGACGACTTGAGATCCAGGCGAGAAACTCTAGCATTAACAAGTTCACCGACTCAGACATGACTCACCTCAGTGTCCCAATATTCAGCAACGCAGAGTCATTATAACGCCGTCGCAACGTGCCCGGCAAACGATCAAACTAGCCGGGCACCATACATGTGACGTAAAAATCGCAGAGCGAATCTTCGTGGTCTTCCTCACCCTCGCGGTGTTTCCTCCTCATTCATCCTCACCGCACGAGACTGTGTCGTAATGTCATCCTGAGGCGCCGCCGAAGGATCTCGCCTTTTGTAACGTTTGGATCGGTCGAGATTCTTCACTGTCGTTCAGAATGACATTGCAGCTAATTTGGTGATTGCGACATAGTCTCAAGGCGGGGAAGGAACAGGGCGCGGTTCTGCGCGAACGTACAACTCTCCCGGAGCTTTGTCGAAATATTTAAAAAGCGCCGGGCACAGCCAGCCCTCCACATCGAACTCTGGGGAATAATACCAATTACCGCCATATTCTTCGCGGCGCCATTCCAAATTGACCGTGTATCCGGGAAATGGAGTGGCCGAAAAAAGCAAGCGAAAACCTTTTTCGGCGCCTGGAATTGACGCGACCAATCGATCAATCATGGTGTCGATACCGGCCACGAATGGCTCTCTCGAAAGACCCACCCGAGGGTCGTCGAAGACCCACATGCCCTCATACCTGTAAGGCGCTATCACTCCGATGGTATTCATACGCTCACCCGCGCTTATTTTCCATACAACTTGGCGATGTATCCGCTCTTGTCGATCTCTTCGACCAAGCTCGGATCCATGACGTCTTTGGCCTGTGTGACTTTGGATTTTGCCGTCTTGACGGAATCTAACACCGCTTGAACTCCTTTGACCTCGGGTAAGGGGCGTTCGCGCATGGCGGCGGCTATGCGCGGGTAGCTGTACTCTCGTCCTTTGATGCCTTCTTGCTTGAGAACCGAAAGAACAAGGTCCGTATTGGTTTTGAAGACATAGATGCCTTCGATCAGTCCTTCGACGAACTTCAAGAATAAATCGCGCCGAGTTTTCAGTGCGTTCGTTGGTACCACCTGGCCGAAGCGGGCATAGTCGAGCGGCATCTCTAACATGTCCACCAAAACGCGGCAGCACCCCGACTCCAAGAGCGCCGGCACGTCGTAAGTTCCGAGCAGCGTGCCATCGAGTTGCCCGGCCACCATGGCGGGAAGACGGGACGTGCCGGTGGCTTGGATGATGCGCACGTCTTTGTCGGGGTCTAGTTTAAAATGGCGCAGCAACATTCTTGTCGTGACTTCGGAAGAGGAGCCAAAGCGGCTGATGGCGAGGCGTTTGCCTTTGAGATCTTCGGCGGATTTGATTTCGTTGCGCACGACGAAGGCAAAAGGAAAACGGTTGACGTAGACGCTGATCAGCTTGCCGTCCAGCACACCCGAGGATACCGCATTCAACATGGCCGGAACGTCGGAATCGGCGATGTCGAGATCGCCGCCGACCATGGCCTGGGCCATGGTCGCGCCGCTGGTGAAATAGATGAGCCGGATGTCGAGGCCGCGTTTTTTCCACAAACCGGCTCGCTCGATGGTCTTGTGAAGATTCTTGGCGACCCCGGTGCCGCTGTAGCCGACGCGGACGAGCTGCTGGGCATAGGTCGAGTTTCATTCCAGAATCGCTGCGACCATAATTGTGCAGAGAATAATCAGCCTAGTCTTTGTCATGAAAGCTTCCTCAGAAGTGTCATTCGGAGACCCTTCGATATGCTCAGGATAACTCCGCCGAAGAATCTCGACTTCGGGCGCGAGATCCCTCTTTCTGCTCGGGATAACAGATTATTTGCATGAAACCCATTGGGGTTCTTGCGTTCTTGCTGTAGAGGCAGGCCCCTGTGCCTGCCTCGCTGGGCAATCACGGGGGGTTGCCCCTACAATATTCCTTTCTTCATGGCGACAAGCGCCAGTGAAAAGGATAATGGTCATGCGTCAAGAAAAATATTTGCCGTACTTTTTCGTGACCTGCGCTTTAAGCTCGGTGCTGGACCCCGAGACGAGCGGATAATCTTTCATCCATTCATAGGGCCGCGTAGCGTCGATGATGGCGCGAGTGCTGAAGCCTTTTTTGTCCTTCGGAATCACCGGATCGAGCGGGCCGCTCCAGGCGCGGCGGATAAAGTCTATGTCGTTCGACGGATCCGACCTTGTGCACATCGCCCACAGTACGTCGTTCATGTCGTAGGGATCGATATCGTCATCGACGACGACGATGTAGCGTCCGAGATATGCGCCGGCGCCGCACTGGGCGGCAATGACGCCGGCTTGCTTGGCGTGGCCTGGATAGCGTTGCTTGATCGACACCGCGGTAAAAAATCGGCCTTGAAAACAAGCGACGCCGCGAACATCCGGCACGCCGGCTTTTTCCATATGATCCCAGATAAACGCGGAGCGCACGAGGTTGTCATCAGAGCCGCCCGGAGGGCGCGAAGACGGCGCGCCGGTCAGGATCGGATTGTTGCGGTGCATCATCCGCTTCACTTTGATGATCGGTTCGGTGCGCTCGCCGCTGGCGTAATAGCCGGTCCACTCGCCGTAGGGCCCTTCACGTCTCTGCTGATCGGGTAAGCACTCGCCTTCGATGGTTATTTCCGAAAACGCCGGAATCGGCAGACCGGTGTGCTTACCGAGAATGACATCGATGGCCTCGCCGCGGATTCCGCCAGCGTAGTCGTACTCGGATTTTCCCCACGGCAAACTATTCGCCGCGGCCGTTAGCAGCAGCGGATCATCGCCAAAGCTGATCGCCACCGGGCAGGGGCGGCCTTGATCAAAATATTTTTGGCGAATGATCCGGCCTTGTTTACCGAGCGAGATGTACAGCGCCAGCGTATCCTTGTCGTGCACCATAACGCGATAGCAGCCGAGATTGACCCATCCCTCGTCCATATCGCGCGTGACGACCACGTGAGCCGTGCCGATGTATCGTCCGCCGTCTTCTTCATGCCAATGCGGCACAGGCAACGAATAGAGATCGATATCGTTGCCTTCGTAAGCATTCTCGGTCACCGGCCCGGTCTTTACGACTCGCGGCGGAATGAATTGTGGATTGTTCAAGCGCTTTCGCCACGCCTGAATGAATTGCGTACGGTCATAGTCGAGCGGTAAGTGCGTCGTCAGACATTGGCGCCTGAGCGACTGATGATGCACGCCGACAAGCACGCGATGACCGGCGGGATAGTCTTTGATCTTGTCGAAGAGAATCGCCGAATAGGGCGGATTGCGCGCGTAGACTTCCGTGACGGCGCCCATTTCGTATTTCCAGTCGACGCCTTCGACTCGTGTCAGCTCGCCGAACTCATCGACTTTGTCCATCCAACCGCGTAGATCGTTGTA
>DASPXM010000338.1:0-5894 GCA_035637295.1 Verrucomicrobiia bacterium | reverse complement strand
CGGACGGGCGATGATCCAGAAAAGCGTCTTCTCGTGTGTGACCATGATGCCCTTGAAGGGCAAGCCCCGCGCGGCGGCGACGAGCGGACTAGTAATACCGGTCAGGTAGTCGATCTCGCCTGCGACCAGAGCCGATGTTTGCACGGCGCCGGCCAACTGGACATATCAACGTCGAGGCCATGCTTTTTATAAATGCCCGCGTCTTTGGCAACGAAGAACGTAAGAAAGGTCAGACTGAAGGCGGTACAGCCCATCCGAACTTTTTTGAGCTCCTGGGCATCGGTTGATGGATATAAGACTAATTGCATCAGTATGCCGAATACCATCAGATTTGACGACGCGATCTTTGGGGTGTGGGTTGTGATGCTCTTCATGACTCGTCTCAACGATCCACCCAGTCGATTGACTCTGCTTTTTCTATCGGCGCACCCGATGTTGTCGTCAATGACATTAAACTTATTGCAAAAATTCTAAAAACTGCGCGCGTTTTCCAATTCTTGGGAAGATTTCGCTGAGGGTGAGACGAAAGATCAAGCTTTTCTATGGCATCGCCATTGCTGTTACGCTTGGAATCGGGACAAAACAGGGGCGAAATTAACCGTTGAATTAGGCCCGCCGATGGGATAATGACGTTCAGTTCGTCTAATAGGAGGCCGTGGTGAATCGAAACATGACATAAAGGAGAGAGATTATGAACAAGAGGCTTCTCGGTATCATCGCAGGGCTAATGCTGCTCGGCGTAACGCCGGTCGGTGCGCAAGAGTATCCGAACAAGGTGATTACCATGGTCGTTCCTTTCGCTGCGGGGGGTCCGACGGATACGGTCGCGCGGCTGATCGCCGGGCCGATGACCAAGACACTCAAGCAGCAGGTCATCGTGGAGAACGTCGGCGGCGCCGGCGGAACTATCGCAGCCAACCGAGTGGCCAAGGCGGCACCAGACGGCTACACAATCTTGATACATCATATCGGTATGTCCACTGCTCCGGCGCTGTATCGCAAGCTTCCATACAACCCGATAACCGACTTCGAACCCATTGGCCTGATCAACGAGGTGCCCATGACATTGGTGGCGAAAAAAGATTTTCCCGCCAAGGATCTCAAGGAGCTAATCGCTTACGTGAAGGCGAACAAGAACAAAGTAAATTATGCCAACGCAGGCCTCGGTGCCGCATCGCATCTTTGCGGCATGCTCTTCATGACCGCGATCGAGACCGACGTCACCACCGTTCCCTATAGTGGTACCGCCCCGGCTATGAATGATCTTCTAGGCGGCCAGGTCGACTTTATGTGTGACCAGACTACGAATACGACCAGCCAAATCAAAGCTGAAAAAATCAAAGTGTACGGCGTGACGACCAAAAAACGCGTTGCTTCGCTACCCAATGTTCCGACCATGGATGAGGCTGGGTTAAAGGGCTTCGAGGTTTCGGTCTGGCATGGCCTTTACGCGCCGAAAGGCACTCCGAAACCGGTAGTCGACAAGCTGACCGACGCTCTGCATGTCGCGTTAAAGGATGATAACGTGAAGCAGCGCTTCGGCGAGTTGGGCACCGAACCGGTCGCCGAAAGTCGCGCGACGCCTGCGGCGTTGCGCGCCCATCTCAAGGCTGAAATCGATAGGTGGAGTCCGATCATCAAGAAGGCCGGTGCCTATGCCGACTAATTGCGGATCTCGCGTAGTTAAAGATTCTGCTGAAGAACCTCTCATTGTGATTTGTGATCGGCGTCAAGAATGGTGCCGATACGAGTATCATGTGACCGATTGAGAAAATTTTATCTGCTGATGTGCGACAGCCCGGAAAACTGGCTCGCGCCTCACCCTTAAGCGGGGGCTAAGAGCCGTTTGTCTCACCTGGAAAGCCAGTAGATTTAGATATCGTTTCACGTTGCAAGCTGCCCCCCGTCAGGTAATGCGATAGACCGACCCCGCCGGTGAACCAAGGCGACTGCACGTTTCCCTTGTTCGCTTCTGGCTAATCCAACCAATCTTTCTCTTTGAGTTTTCCGGAGAAGGTAGCTCTTGGTCAGATACTGAAAGTGAATACGAATCACTGGCATGAGAACGGCGCTTATCGAAAGAACTATAGCGCTGGACAAGCTCTTATCACTTGGTGTAAAAAGCACCGAACTATTACCCAGGTGCTACAAGAAGGTGCGAGGCCCGCTTCATTAGCGTCCCGAATCGGCCCGAATAGAGGAGAAATTGCGATCATCGGACTTGGGCCCAAGACTATTGCGGCGGGTCATTACTACGCGGTTGTCCAAGGCAAAATCGGGAAAGGCCCAGCATCATTAAACTCGGCCAGCGCCAAATCGGATTTAGCGTGTTTGGCGATCGATAAAAAACGGCTTGAAGGTCGACGACGGTCACAGCTCTATTGTTTTCCCGAAAATTCACCACATAGTCTTTCTCGAACGCGCGATGGAACGCAACCACAAAATGGAATGGCGAGATGTTAAGATCGCCGTCATAGGGAATTCCGCCACCGCGACCGTTGGTTAGCCTGAGTGGGCGGTGAATACGTTTGTTGTTCTTGGAGGTTGCAATAACTAATAACGGAGGATTAGATGGGAACAAGAAGTATCTTTCGGATCGTTGCGGCCTGCGCGTGGGCCGCATTCTGTGCGGCATCAATCGCTGCCGACGCACCGGCAAGATCAAGCGCCAAAACCGCTACTGATAAGGAGACCGAGCGCGGTCGTTATGTCGTCGCAATCTCGGGCTGCAATGATTGCCACACGCCGGGTTTCCTGCTGAACGGCGGCAAAACTCCTGAAAAGGACTGGCTGGCCCTGCCGGTAAGCCTGCACCGAGTTTCGTGCCTCCCGACAAGGTCCCGCCACAACCGTACGTGCAATTTCCCGACAAGCTTAATTGAGAGAAAAAGCGGATAGGATAAGTCCGCGGCGTCAGGTTTGTCCCCTTATCCGCCTTATCCGCGGAATGAGCATCGGGATCATACGGGTTCTGTACCGCACCAGAAGACCGCTTAGGGGACACTAACTACAAACTCTACCTTATCCGCCAACGCTCAAAACCTAAGAAAGGAAAAAAAGCTTGACGGGGTTTTTCAGCAGAATCGGTTATAGCAGCAAAGGCCGGGCGTTGCCCGGCCTTTTTTTTGTGGGCCAGTTGATGTAGAAGGGCGCCTAGTCGACTCCGGTGGCGGCACCGCTCGATAGCCTAAGCGTGGTGAACTCATGACGCGTAACGCAAGAGATTTCTGGACCGGGCTGATCTATATCTTTTTCGGCTCAAGCGCGATTCTTATCGCCCGTGACTATGGTATGGGGACGGCAATCAAGATGGGGCCGGCTTATTTTCCCACCATTCTCGGCGGGTTGCTTTTGGTCATCGGCGTAATTTCAGTGATTCGATCTTTTGTCATACCGGGTACCCCGATTGGCGCGTTCGCGTTCAAGGGGCTTCTCTTGGTTACCGTTTCGGTTGTCGCTTTTGGGTTTGTCGTGCGCGGTCTGGGCGTGGCGATTGCGTTGCCGTTGCTAATTATCGTCAGCGCCTACGGCAGCACGCGATTTCGCTGGCGTCCCACGCTCGTGATGGCGGCGGGGCTCACTATTTTCTGTGTCTTCGTGTTTCTGAAAGGTCTGGGTATCCCGCTGCCGATCATTGGTCCGTGGCTCGGCGGTTAAACGTGTGTACTGAGAACGAGGGACATACCGGTGGAATTACTGAGTCATCTTGCCCTAGGGTTACAAACCGCGGCGACTCCCGCTAACCTACTCTACTGTCTCCTCGGCGTATTTCTCGGCACTGCGATCGGTGTCTTGCCCGGCCTCGGCCCCACCGCCACCATCGCCATGCTATTGCCGGTGACGTTCGTTTTGCCACCGGTCACAGCTCTTATCATGCTCGCGGGGATTTACTATGGGTCACAGTACGGTGGTTCCACGACTTCGATCCTCGTCAATTTACCCGGTGAAGCGGCATCCGTCGTTACGACTCTTGACGGCTATCAAATGGCAAAGCAGGGCAGGGCAGGCCCAGCGCTTGCGGCGTCGGCCATCGGCTCATTCTTTGCGGGCACGGTTGCAACATTTCTGATCGCCGCTTTTGGTCCGCCCTTGGCCGCCGCGGCGCTCAAGTTCGGACCGGCGGAATTTTTCTCGCTGATGGTCCTCGGCCTGGTGGCGTCCGTGGTGCTCGCGCAGGGCTCGTTGCTCCATGCGATAGGGATGGTGGTCCTCGGGCTGCTATTGGGACTCATCGGCACCGACGTCAATTCGGGCACGCAACGCTTTACCTTCGGGATTTTTGAGCTCGCCGATGGCATTGGCTTCGTCACCGTCGCCATGGGTATGTTCGGTTTAGGCGAGATCATACGCAACTTGCAAGACGAAGAAGAGCGATCGGTGCTGATCACAAAGATCACTGGACTGTGGCCGACTAAGGAAGACTTCAAACGCATGGTCGCGCCGATACTTCGCGGCACCGCAATCGGTTCGGTATTAGGCATTCTTCCCGGGAGTGGTTCGATCTTGGGTTCCTTCGCTGCCTACTCCATTGAAAAGAAGGTCTCGAAGAATCGCGCCCAGTTCGGTAAAGGGGCCATCGAGGGCGTTGCCGCGCCGGAGTCAGCCAACAACGCCGGCGCGCAAACATCTTTTATTCCCTTGCTCACCCTCGGGATTCCGTCCAACCCGGTCAGCGCGCTGATGGTCGGAGCAATGATTGTCCACGGCATTCAGCCAGGACCGTCGGTCATTACGGAACAGCCGGCACTCTTTTGGGGTATGATCGTATCGATGTGGATCGGCAATTTATTTCTAGTCATCCTCAATTATCCACTCATCGGCATGTGGGTGCGGATGATTATGATACCCTACCAATTTTTGTATCCGGGAATTCTGGTTTTCTGCGCTATCGGTGTCTTCAGCCTCAAAAATACTGAATTCGATATTTACTTTATGGCGTTATTCGGCGCGCTCGGCTATTTATTCTCCAAACTCGGTTGCGAGCCGGCGCCGATGCTGTTGGCATTTATCCTCGGGCCGTTGATGGAAGAATACTTACGGCGCGCCATGCTGCTGTCGCGCGGCAATCCGTGGGTTTTTGTCCAGCGTCCGATCAGCGCAACGTTGTTGGTTTTGGCAGGACTCGCCATGTGCTCGGTTTTAATTCCGGCTTTCAGCAAGACCCGTGAAGAAGCGTTCGTCGAGGGCTCCGGATAGAAGTACAATCGCTGATATTCCGGTTGGTAGTGATTCCCATCACAGAGCAGGCCGATAAAATCTCAACGCATTTTGACCCAAGACTGCTTCCTTGTCTTTCTGTGTTAAATCCTCGCGTTCGAGCAGCTCGTCGATCTCATGTCGACATTTTGTGGCATCGAAGACTTCGTGGGGAAAGTCGCTGCCGAAGAGAAACGATTGGCGTCCGCCTTTAGCTACCGCGGTGCCGAGACCGTCGTCGTCGCAATCGAATCCAACGAAGATCCGACCTTCGCGAAGTTGCGTCTTAAAATAATCGCTGGCTTTTTCGCCTTGTTTCGGTCCGCCGATCAGATCGCCTTAAATTAAGCTGCATGTGCCCACCGTGATAGGAACGATCGAGGCGGTCCATCATGAATGGCACCCACGTGGCTCCGCCTTCGAGAAAGGCGACGCGTAGTTTGGGAAATCGATCGAATACGCCATGGGCGAGCATCCCCGCGGCCTGGATCATTAAACTGAACGGATGACCTAGCGCGTGGGCCGGGGTAATACGTCGAAAAAGCATCAAGGCCCATGTTGTGAAGACAACCCACGTGCACCGCTAATGCGCAGCCGAGTTTCTCCGCTTCTTCGTAAAGCGGCCAGTAAATCTTGTTGCCGAGGTGACCCTGGATCGCTTCACCATTGGACGGCAGCATGCCGCCGAGCATGCCCAG
>DASPXM010000337.1:0-4372 GCA_035637295.1 Verrucomicrobiia bacterium | reverse complement strand
ACGCCGACGACGTTTTGAATCCCCGCCGCCTCCAACTGATCCCAGAGAATTCCCGCCGTCGGATTGCCGTCGATTTTCATCGCGCCGGTCCACAGCGGCGCTTCTTCTTCCAAAATTGGCTCGCTGCGATGATATATCGCTTTGACTCTGATCACCGGTTGTGGTTCGCCTGTGCCGAGAGTGCCGCCGGAATAATATCCTGGCCATTCTCCGAAAGGTCCCTCGGCGCGGGAGTCTATTTTAGGTGGCGGCACCTCGCCTTCAATGACGATTTCCGATCCGGCGGGAATCGGCAAACCGGTGAGAGGGCCCCGAATGATCTCCAACGGGCGGCCCAGTAGGCCGCCGGCATAATCCAATTCGGAATTTCCCCAAGCAACTTTGGTGTGCGCTAAGGTAAAGAGTAGCGGATCCGGGCTAAACGCCACGACGACCGGACAACTCTTCCCTTGCTCCCAATATTTCGCGCAAATCAATCGTCCATGTTGCCCCGGACTCATCCATAGTCCCAGAAGGTCGCGATCGTGCAATTGCATTCTGTAAGTACCGGCATTGATAAAGCCGCTTTCCGGATCGGCGTTGATCAGGCAATTGCCGGTGCCGATATAACGGCCGCCGTCGCCGTCGTGAAAGCGCGGCGCGGGAAATTTGAACAGATCGATTGCGTCGCCTTCCATCACGTTTTCCATCAGCGGCGCGGACTTTACCTCCACTGGCGGAATCGCTTTGCCAGACTTCATCTTCCGCGCCAGCAAACGTACGACTTCAAGCTTGCTTTTCTCGGGAGAAATCCCGAAGGCAAGCGCGGTCCGCTTGTAATTGGCAAAGGCAAGACTGACCAGGCGAAACCCGGCGGGATAGCCTTTGATCTTATCGAATAGCAGCATCGGCCGAGAATCGAGCTCGGCCGTCGATTCAATCAAAGCGCCGATTTCATTGTCCCAATCGGCGCCTTCGATGAGTCGCCACTCACTGATTTTTTTGGCCTCTTCGATGAAGCCGCGGAAATCTCGGTAGGGAAGTGATTCCATCATTTTCTCAAATCCACAGGTTCACGAACATAGACGGTCACTGACTATTGATCCGCAACTAGGCCGTTGGCCAAATCGTCACCCTCTGGATTCCGGCGTTCGCCGGAATGACCTGCACAGCACATCGAGTCTGTGCGTATTTTTATTGGAGTATCTTTTCCGCGAATCTCTGGGACCGGAGTCTCACCTCGACGCACTTGTCTTCCAAATAATTGCGCAAGCGCTCGTTGTCTTTCACACTCAGATAATCTTTGGCTGCTTCAACGCCCTCTTTGACCATCGACTGGGTATCCACGTCCAAGCGGCGCGTGCCATGCAGCAGCGCTCGGCTGTAAAGCTCCTGCCCATCCTTGCTCAAGAGCCAGTTCACGAAAACCTTTGCGGCATTGGGATGCGGCGGATTCTTGAGTATCGCCAGACTGCCATAGCCGTTGCTTGAAGGCGTTCCCTCGCGTGGTTCGGGAAGACTTTTGACCGGCAGGCCAGCTTTGACGAAAGGTTCCGTCTGCGCGACACCGATACCGAGTGTGAGCGCCACCTTCGCTTTTGCCAACGCTTCGGCGAGCTGCCGCAGGTTCTGTGTGACGAAAAGATCTTGCTGCACGAGTTTTTTGAGATAGTCCTCCCCTTTGATGTCCCAAAGATACGACCACACCGACAAACCGGAGCCCGGCACGCGAGGATCGCTCAATCCGATCTTCCCTTTCCACTTCGGATCGAGAAAATCATCCAGTGAACGAAGCTCGTCGGGCTTCGCCAGTGTCGTATTGTACCAAAAGCCTTCCGTAGTCTTGGTCGCGATGAAAGAATAAAAGAGCCGCGTGCCGCTCAGATTGTCCATGAAAACATGACCGCCCCACCAATTTTTCGGATCTTTCACTTCGGGGAGAACCATGTAATTTTCAGCCTGATCGAACAGTCCGGTCTTGATCAGCGGCACACCGGTACACGAGCCAAAGATGAAAGTGTCGAAGTAACGCACACCCGCTTTGCCTTCGGTGACGACGCGGTTGGCGATCTGTGGCCCGGTAGCGGCAAATAGTTCCAACTCAAAACCGAACTTCGCCTTGAACGCGCTCTCGAGCTCTTTTCTCAACTCCTGGCTCGGCGGAATACCCACGACGACCTTGCCTTCCTTCTTTGCCGCCGCGAGCGTTTTCTCCCACTCGCTCTGCCATGATGTCTGCGCATTCGCGTGCCCAATCGCGAATACGAAAGCAAGAATGATTGAAGAGATGCGAGATAGCTCCTTCATGTTGGTCTTGATTGCAACGGTCCTAGCACGGCAAAGCCGCAACCAAAGATGAAAAGGAACATTTACCGCAGAGACACAGAATTCGCAGAGATTTTATTTTCCAACTCTCCCCCTCCGCGTCCTCAGCGCCTCAGCGGTGAATAATCCGAATCCTTCGCTTCGTGGTGAAAATTCTCTCTTCGACACCGCCGCCGCAACAAAGACTTTACTGCACGTCAAAACGCGTTTCGCGCTCAGAGACATTGTTGAATGCTTTGGGATGAACCAGCTTGCGGCTGTAAAGCACCATGCGCAGAAAGCCGGGGCTACCCGTGATCCGATGGGCGACCCCACGAGGAATGTAGGACATCTGCCCGGGATCCAGCTCGAGCGCGCCCCACTCGGTGTGATTCAGCGAATGACCCCGAAACTGAAACCAGATCTCGTCTTCATCGCAGCCGCGATGAAAGCCGTTCTGTTCTTCTTCGAGATTATAAACATCGACGCGAAACTCCTTGCCGTTGTAAAGTATCGGAGCACGCGCTCCGCCCTTGCCGGTCATGCCGGTAAAATAATTGAACGCACTTAATTTCTTAACGACGCGACCGCCTTCCCGCTTGCACCCAATGAGTGCCGCAACATCACGCTCGACCCAAAGATCCGACTGTGGATCCCAGAAACTGATATGCTCCAAGACCAGTCCTTGACCGTCAGAGTCCGATTTGCCGCCGTTCGCGAGCCCGACCGGTTCGGAAGGCCGTACGGCAAACTGCCTTTGCATCGTCGGCTTTTCCGGATCCACACCTTCGGTCACACACTCTTGCGTCGCCACGCGCACGCGCAAGCATTGGTCCGTGCCCGTCGTGCGGTGCGAGATCGCCGCCGGAACGAGGACGATCTCGCCGGGCTCGACTTCAACGACGCCCGATTCGCTTTCGATCTTCGAGCGCCCGCAGAATTGTAAATAAACCACGTCATGATCCGCCGCCCGTGTGAGCTGCGCCTCGCGTCCGGCGATATGTTCGACGGCGACCCGCAAACTGTCGCCCTCGAATATCGCAACTCGCGCGCGATTGCCCGAAAGCGGCGTGCTCCGAAGCAGATCGAACGGGCGAATTCTCGGGACCATTCTTTGCCCCATGCGGGCCGTGCCGATGACCGCGCTTTCATCCCGTTCCATCCAGATATGCTCGGGCGGCTCCCTATGCGTCATGAACTCGCGTATTTTCTTAGCCATCTTGTCCTCCTATTGATTAAACGCATTGCCGAATGACGATGTCCACTCTCTTACATCGAAGCACACTAACGTTACAACTTAGGCTTCCAGCTTTTCTTAAGCTCAGCGTAGATTTTCTTAATGATGCTATAGTCGTAAAACCTGCTTGGATCGGGAACGTTCGCGGCTTGGATCAATTCAGCGCGCGTCAAAATTTCGTCCTTCAGCACTTCGTCCGCCACCGACCCTTCATCGGTCATGCTGCTCAATGCCGTGTCATAATCGACCAAAAGCGCATCCGGCGGCAATGGAGTATGCTTGGACACCATCGCGATCGTCGGCTCTTTGTAACGGCGCGCAAATTCCCTGCCCTTCGCCAATGCGCGGAGAAATCGCTCAACCAACGCGGGATTGTCGGCCAGTAATTTGTTTGATACCGCGACGCCGTTCCAAACGAGTTGGATTTCCTTGCTGATATCGGCGAGGGTGTTCGCGCGAATCGATCCGAGCTGCGTGATATCTCTCGGCGATAGCGGGGCGGCATCGACGGAGCCGGAAAGGAATGCCGGAAATCGCGCTTCGCTTCTTACCGCAATGAAGAGAAACGATTTCGGATCCAGCCGATACTTCTTTAACAGCAGCAACGTGGACAGATGGCCGGTGTCGCCAAAAGTGTTGATGGCGATCTTCTTGCCGATCAGGTCCTGCAGGGTCTTAATCTCAGGTTTGTTCGAAAGCAATTTGTAAGTCGGTCGTGATTGATTGGTGTAAATAATTTTGACCGGACCGCCGCGCAGCGCTGCGCTGAGAGCGGATCCTGCTGACGAGCTGAAGTGTATTTGACCTGATAGCAGAGTCTGGGTCGCGGAGCCTCCCCCGGATCTGAGGATT
>DASPXM010000336.1:0-3537 GCA_035637295.1 Verrucomicrobiia bacterium | reverse complement strand
AATCTACGACGCGGTGAACGGTATCGCCCGCACGCACGAACCCTACCTGGTGCAAAGTGCAGTGCCGGCCAGTGCGTCGCGTGAAGCCGCTGCCAGTGCTGCGGCGCATGAGGCGCTCGTCAATTTGTTTCCGGCTTCCGCGTCCAGCTTCGATACACTTCATGCCGCGATTCTCGCGACAATCCCTGATAGCCCGCATAAGACCGCAGGCATCGTGTGGGGTGAATTCGTCGTTGGGCGAATCCTCGCCGCGCGCGCCAACGATGGTTCCGACGCCATCGTGCCGCCGCCTGGGGGCAGTGGTCCTGGGGTGTGGATCCCGACTCCTCCGGCATTTCTTCCTTATTTGCTGCCGCAATGGGGATTTGTTGTGCCGTTTGGAATGAGAGACAGCTCGCAATTCCGTCCGCCTGGCCCGCCTTCACTCGATAGCCAGCGATACGCTGCAGATTACGAGGAGGTCAAGGAACTCGGCGCGGCTGACGGTTCGACGCGCACAGACGACCAAACCGAGATCGCCCTGTTCTGGGCCGACGGCGCTGGCACGGAAACGCCTCCTGGTCACTGGAACAGCATTGCTCAGATTATTGCTGATGCGCGAGGCAATACACTGGAAGAGAACGCAAGGTTGTTTGCCTTGTTGAACATCGCTATGGCCGACGCTGCGATTTGCTCTTGGGACGCCAAGTACGTCTTCAATTTCTGGCGCCCGGTGACCGCGATTGCTTTCGCCGAACCAGAACTGAACTGGATGTCGTTCATCATAACACCACCATTCCCTGATTACGTCTCAGGCCACAGCACGTTCAGCGGCGCAGCGGCGACCGTGCTCGCACTGTTTTACGGCACAGGCGACTTGCCCTTCACCACCGGCTCAGATTTCCTGCCCGGGGTGTACCGCAGCTTTCCAACCTGTCTCGCTGCAGCGGAGGAAGCCGCGGTCAGCCGTCTCTACGGTGGCATTCACTTCCGCTCGGCAAACGAGGATGGCCTGCAAGCCGGTATCAGCATAGGTGAATGGAGCGGCAGCCATTACCTGCAGCCGAAGGGAAATCGCTCGCGGTAACGGCGAAACAACAAAGCCCACCTTCGAGGGGCGCTTAATCGGTCACAACCAAACGAACCCGTGGGCCGATGGATTCTGCGTGTGCCGTTTCTTGGTCCTTTTTGCTGACCCTTGGAGCGCCACAACGCAATCAGTCTGCGGTCAGCTTGGAAAAATATTGACGGCGGATCGAAATCCTGTCTCGATGGCGTACATGAAAATAAGAACGATTGGCGTAACCCTGGCGTTTTGCTTCTTGTCGGCGGTGGCGTGCTTCGCCGCCGATCCAACCATGGGTACCTGGAAGCTAAACGAAGCGAAATCGAAGATCACACCCGGCACAATGAAGTTCACGACCGTGACCTTCAAAAACATGTTCGGAAACATAAAAGTGGCTAACGACGGTATCGGCGCGGACGGTAAACCCGTCCATGTTGAGTGGTCCGGAAAGTTCGACGGAAAAGATTATCCCGTCACTGGCGACCCGAACGGAGACACCCGCTCTTACGCGAAGGTGAACGATCGGACCTTGCACGTAACTGTTAAGAAAAACGGGAAAGTGACCGCGACGGCACACACTGTGGTCTCTGCTGATGGCAAAACCCGCACTGCGACTGTGAACGGCACCACTCCGAAAGGGAAAAAGTTCAAGAACGTCGCAGTTTACGATAAACAATAATCGCAGATAGATCGGCGAGTCACACGAACATTGCAGCAGTGGCCGGGCGACCAAGCTATAGCCCCGTCGCAAAACCTGGTGGCGCGCGTTTGGACTAACGAATAGCGGAACTTCTTGCCGCCCGTTCATCCAAATTGGTTTGAATCCACGGGCACTCTGTAGTGCATCGAACAGGTGAAATGCCACAACCTGTAAATAGCTCCCAGCGTTTAGTCCCCAATCGCATCCTTATCGGCGGCCTCATCCTTTATGCCTTCGCTTTCGGCGTCCTTTTGCGGAACAAGAGCTTCGAGGTCTCCGACGCCATCGTCGTGCTCATCGTCTTCGGAATTGTATTTCCGTTCATCGCATGGATCGCGACCCGGCGCGCCATTCCGCTCTCGATTTCCGTAACGCCGAGCAAGTCCCAATTAATCGTCCTGATCGGATATATTATTCTCTTATCTGCCTACCTGATTGGCGGTCCGCAATGGATTGATCAACATCTTCCTTCTTCCTGGACCGAGTCCGTCCGGATCAAATTCTTTATCACGCTCACAAAGAAGCTCGTCGTTTTCGTTGTTATTCCTTTCGCGATCTTTCGATTCGGCTTCGGTTATCGAATTCGCGATTTCGGAATTCAACGCGAGGGCTTGCGAGCGCTCCTTCGTAATCATCTGCCGGTTGTTCTGGCTGTGGGCGGAGCGTTCCTTGCTTTCCAATATTTTCTTAGCGGCGGCGGAGCCGCGTTTCGACATGGACACTTTACCGTCTATCAACTGCTTCTCGGTCTGCCGCTTTGCTTCATTTGGCTTTTCGTCGAAGCCGGATTAGTCGAAGAATTTTTCTTTCGCGCCCTTGTCCAATCACACCTGGCCGCCGCGTTTAAATCCGAAGTAAGCGGGGTCGTACTGATGTCGCTGATTTTCGGACTGGCGCACGCACCTGGCTTTATCTTCCGACACGCTGGCGAAGTTGAAGGACTTGGCTCCAATCCGAGCGCACTCGACGCGGTTGCCTACTCCATCGTTGTCCTGGCAGTAAGCGGAGTCACTTTCGGTGTCATCTGGGCACGAACGAAAAATCTCTTCGCGATCATGCTCATTCACGCTGCCGGCGATCTTCTTCCAAATTTTGCCGGCTTCACCCAGACGTGGCTTTAACATCAGATGCCGGTTTTCGCCGGAGCGACGTTATGCCAACTCGCTAACGGTAGTGATGATAATGGCGATGATGACGGTGCGTTCGGTGCCCGCCGTACGAAGCGCCTGCGTAATAATATGAATAAGGTTGAGAATAAGAGTAGTACGGTCGCCTGTAATATCCATACGGATAATAATTGTAGGCCGTCGGATAAGCATAGTAACCGCCCGGAAATCCGAAACTGATTCCTCCAACTCCCGGCAGTCCGCGCGAGATCTGAGCATCGGAACGTTGTGCGGGAACGAAAGCCAATCCGCTTACCGCCAATCCAATTAAGAGAAGCTTTTTCATAGCTTTGCCTTTCTGTTTTTGCTTTGCGAGGATGGGACATTCTGCCAGGAATTTCCTTGGCGCTATCACCCTCCCTTCTATCGAGGAATCGGACACGGATGATTGGGCGGTTGCCGTTAATTCAGTTTGGTTCGACGTGATCTCGACAAAAAAGAGCTGGCTCGAAATCAGTTTCGAGCCAGCTCAAACGATTTACATATTAGTAGCGATAGTAATGATGATGCCGATAGTGGCGGTTGTAACGGTGCCCGTAGTAGTACCTAGGGCCGTTGTAATAGCCGTAGTACCGATAAGGTCGGTAGTATCCGTACGGGTAATAGCCGTATCCATGCGGATAGTA
>DASPXM010000335.1:0-19038 GCA_035637295.1 Verrucomicrobiia bacterium | reverse complement strand
GCCTTGATCATTATTGCAATCATGAAAGCGCCCGGACGCACTCGCATTCGGACTGATTCGTTCGATATCGATGGCGCAAAAAGCTTGCTTGTAGCCGATGGTCGCCAGTCCGCCTTGCGCGTTGAAGAGCAGGAACTCGTTAAAGTCGCGCAGGTGATAGTGGCCGTGCCCGGCAGACCAGACGAACAAGTCCGGCCGCGACGCCGGACTGCCGATCACCAGGTCCGAGCTGCCGGCGTTATAGGAGAGAAAGTCGAAGCGCATAATCCGGTGCGCGCCGGGTGTGACGCAGCCGTCCTGTACGTCGTGATCGTTTGCGCTGAAGGTCTGGGTGCTGATCGCGAAATTGCGGACCCGTGTGACGAGATTGACGCTCATGTTCACCACTCCTGTGGAAATGCTCCAAGGAAAACTGCGTCAGGATCACTTGAGGAAGTCATTGATAATTGATAGGAATTTGCTTTTTCGCGGTGAACCGGAGGATAGCCGTTCCAGGGGCGCGGGGACAAGGAAAAAAATTGATAGGTTTCTCAAATCCGCTGTGAAATCCCAGTGCGGCGATCCCGCCGGGTGCACTGCATAGAATGTCAAATGTTTAGAGGCGACCCCACTCTTCCCATTCATGCCGGCTCAAGATCTTCTTGAAGGCGCGCAAACATGGTTGATCAGGTTAATACAGCGGTTTGGACATGAAAATTGCGGTGCCTGCTTCTTTCTGCAGCGCGTAGCGCACAAAACCAGCTGCTTGGTACATGCGCAGGGCCTGATGATTATTGTCCATCACCTCTAGCGTTAACTTGCAGCAACCGAGTTCCTGGGCCTTGCCTTCCACGGCATCGAGCAAACGCCGTCCGACGCCTTTGCCGCGGGACGCCGGTAGAACTACGAAATCGTGAATGTTGACAAGCGGTTTGGCAGCGAAAGTCGAGAAACCAATGAAGCAGATCGCCGCTCCGACCGGGTGGTCACCATCAAATGCGAGAAAGATCACTGTCGTCGGGTGCTTCTGCAATCCTGGGATCAGCCGCGTCCGAACTTCGGAATCAAGTGGTTTAGCTCTACCCATCGCGTCTCTCGAATAGGCGTCAACCATCGCAAGCACCGCCTCCTGGTGCTCGGGCAATCTCAAATCTGCCTCGACAATTTGAATCGGCGACGACTCGCTCATTAGCTGCCAACGTCAAATGCTCTGCTCGCGAAAGCTTTCGGAGTTTAGACGCGACCCCATTCTCCCCATTCTTGGTTTAGATGTCACTCCACTTCTTAATCCGATCTTCTCCTACAACGCCTCTTCCGTGAGAATCTTCGACCCTTTGTTGCATTAATCTAACCGTTGCTTCGACCGCGTCGTTCGACATCGTGTCTGACAAATGGCTCTGGTTCGCCCCCGGCTTAACGACTACTATTCCTTGCCGTTCACTCAGGAAGAAGCGGGTTTCGCTATCCCGTTTCTGGATGACGATATTCCGCTTTATGTGGATCCTTTTCTGCTCTGGAAATCGCCATCCCAGCAGGACCAGGCCCTTCACACCTCGCTAGTTAGCTCGTTCAACCATTTTGGCGATCTCGCGAAAAGAGGTAAGGAGCGCGAGGCGGTCGAAGCGTTGGTTCGAATCTCCGAGTGTCAGGAGGTGGGGTTAGGCTCGGCTCGGGCGAAGAAGGGTAAGCGAATTAGAGAAGTTACCGCGCGCGAGATATTGGAGCTCTTCCGCAAAATTCCGCAGATCAAGCAAGCTGGATTTGAACATATCGAAGAAATCCAACTATTCGTCGATCAGATCGCAAAAGATCGGGTCAGCGACCTCGCGTGCAGCCTACTCAAATCATTTCTCATCGACTTCACTATTGATCAGTGCACTACGTACGGAATCCCAACGGAGAATGTAACTGTTGAGGTATTTGATTATCAGGCGAAAGCGTTTAAATCCGAAAAGGTTACATTACCTGCCAACCCAACAACCAAAGCGCCACTTCTCTTGGTACCCAAACGTTGGTTACGGTTTTCTCCGTGGATCAACTACGACGATTACTTTTCAAAGGCCTGCGTAAAGGAAGGAACGATACCCACCGACCGGGTAGCGGTGCTTCAGTTCAATCGGCAAAATTACGGCATGGTGCAAACTTACGTTCAGCAAAAAGAACTGAAGCAAGCGGACTGCAAGAACGACCCGCTTTTCAAGCCAATCGCAGTCACGTACGCGAAACGCAAGTTAGATGAGATTAAGAAGCTATCCAGCGGTAAGGGCGGCAACGCCGATAAGAAGTACGAAGATAGCGTTTGCCAACTCTTGGCCTCACTGCTTTACCCACAACTTGACTTCGCTGATGAGCAAAGTCGTACTGACTCCGGCGTTTTGATTCGTGATTTAATATTTTATAACAATCGCTCGTTTGATTTCTTAAGGGACATTTATGATCTCTACAACAGCCGCCAAATCGTGATGGAGCTAAAGAATGTTAAGGAGATGGAGCGCGAACACGTCAATCAGTTAAATCGCTACCTCAAAGATGAGTTTGGAAGATTCGGCGTTCTTGTAACTCGTAATCCGCTGCCAAGACACATCTTCAAAAACACGATCGACCTCTGGGCGGGTCAACGACGCTGTATTCTCGCACTAACTGATTCCGATCTGGAAATGATGGTCACGGTTTTCGATACAAAACAGCGGCTTCCAATCGAAGTTCTAAAGCGGGCATATGTAGATTTCAGTCGTGCGTGCCCGTCCTGAATTGTGAAAGCAAGCGACGTAAACTTTTTTGAGAAGGTCAAAGCCCAGCTCAGCCAGCTTCAAAACGAGATCAGCGTGCTCTCGAAAAGCAAGCCAGACAATCCGATCAACAAATTCAAACTTGGCTTTATCAACGAAAAGCTCGTCGAAGCCAACACCATTCTAACGGGCGAGTTTGCGCCGTTTAAAGACTTCACAGTATTCGACGTCGATGATGTGCCGACGAACAGTGATGTCGTAATGATTTTGTCCCAATACTTAGATTGCCTCGAGGCGTGGCGCTGTGCGAACATTCATGAATCCAGCTACAGTTGGTACTGGAATGTTCCCGGCGATAATCTCAGAACACAAGCGCCATCGCGCTATCGGCAACCGGAGACCAAAAAGCGATGAAGAAGAAAGAAATTTACGAATTCGAAACGCTACAAGGTCAGTTCCAGGCCTTTCATACTGAGATGAACACGTTAGTGAAAAAGAATCCGAATGACGCCCTGAACAAGTTCAAACTCGGCTTGGTGAATTCCGTTTTGAAAAAAGCGAATACAATCTTAGGCAAAGAGCGGCAACCCTTTGCGGAGTTTGAGAGTTTTGATGAAGCGACGATGCCATCAACGAGCGATGTCCTCCTCATCATTTCTCAATACATTAGCGCATTCGAAAAACTCCGCGCAGAGAACATCTACTGGGACTACGACGAAAACCGTTGGTGCTGGAGGGGAGGTGAAAAGATACCGACGGGCCCGCCAAAAAAGTTAGAAAAATAGCGGCGAAAATTCCCCAACGTTTGCGAGTCTTTTTTCACGGTGCTGCGGTTCACGCCTTCGCCTAAACTTCGGCTCCTTTTTTGACAAATTGACTCGAATGAGGCCCGCATTCTCGCGCTCTCGGGCCACCCGTCCATCTCATCGCGTCCCCGCATTTCGATTGAAGGTTAAGAAGACGAAACGATTTCGGAATGTGGAAGGCGGAGTAATGCGATTTCGGATAGCGGAAACCCGAATGCGGAAATTCCGGCTGACACAGCCGCCTCTACAGTTTGGTGCTTTGAAGCGGCGGTTGCCTTTCATCATTTTCCTTCTTGTTCTGCTCGTCACCGTGCTCGCCATGCACATCGATTGCTCGACTGTTTGGTGTGTAGCGGCGGACGCGCCTCGTCGAAGCAATCATCCGCGAGGAGGCTGGGGCCGGTCGACAATCTCGCTCTCGAGTGCGTACGCAAATATCTCCGCAACGTGGTCCCGAAATGGGATTGTCTTCTCGTAGGTGCCGCTCAAACGTCGGGCAACCGCCTTGGAACGCTCGTTTCCAGGAACGATCAGACTGATTAGCCGTCGCCAGCCAAGATCGACTCTAGCCATTGAGATGACCGCCGCCGCTGCCTCCGTCGCATACCCGCGACCCCAGAACCGTCTGGCGAGGACCCACTTCACCTCTGGTTCCGGCCATTCGCCCGGGTACCACAGGCCGACCGCACCAATCGTTTCGCCCGTCGACCTCTCCGTCGCCGCGTACGGACCGTAGCCGCGAAGCGACCAGTGCCCAATGTAACCCGCAAGCGCCCGCCATGACTGCCAGCGATTCAGGGTGCTACCAATCGTGTAGCGTACGCACTCCTCGTCCCCGAAAATCTCAGATACAGCATCCCAGTCTGCCTCATGAAACATACGCAGAGTGAGCCTAGGCGTTTCGACTCGTGCTGGTGCAATGCTTTGGTTCATCGGTTTCGTACGGTTAACTTGTCGACTCCGAGTATGGTCCAATAAAAACTCACACGTTGGAACGAAATAGAAACAAACTGCCGCCTTGGATTCCCCTTGAAACAGCAAGCCGCTTGGATCCGGCGGACTTCCTCGCGTATGAGAGCGATGTCGCTGGCGAAGCTGACGCCCTGTCCGCCCTCTTGGGAGCCTTCATCGCGGTCTACGACACCACTTGCCGGTGCAATACCAGGAGGCTTCACCTCTGTCAGACGTACCGCGTGGCCCAGCTCGCTCCGGATCGCATCCAGATGCTGAGAGCTGCAGCAGAGCGTCATCCACGCGCGGTATTTGTTGCCTACGCCCGCCCACTCCGTCGCCTCGCACCTGTAACGGGTCTATCAATTGCCCCGGAACGCCCCATCAGATCCAGCGCCGCACCCGCGCCTTGTAGGCGCGGTAGGCATCGCCGAACTTGCGTTCCAGATAGCGCTCCTCCCGCGCCACGACGCCGACATTGATCACCCACATGAGCGGCACGACGAGCCCAATGGCCCACAGGCTTCCCGCCGCGACGCCTAAGCCCAGGTAGACCAGGGTCGTTCCCAGATAGAGAGGGTTCCGCGTCCGCCGATAGATGCCGTCGACGACCAGCGCCGTCGTCGGCAGGGTCGGCGGAATGTTGGTGCCGGCGGCCAGAAAGCGCCGCATGCCCATGGCGATCGTGACAAAGCCGACCGCCGCGAGCGCGGCTCCGGCCAGATAGCGGGGAAAAGCACGCGCGGCCAGGAGCGGGAGCGGAACGACCGCCTCGAGCACCGTTGCCGCCGCCAGGAAGCCGAGAAAGATCAAAGGCGGCAGCGCGATGACGCCGGCCACATCGGGTGCGCCCGATCCGCCCGCCGGTCGCGGCGCCGCTGCGTCACCACCCGCCACCGCCCGCATGGCGAGGCGTATGCCGAAGAGGATTACAAGGACGGCGGTTCCGCCTCCCATGATGAGGACTGTTTCGGAAATCGTCATGGCGGAACCGTTCGCATAATTAATTTAGATTGTCCTCTTTTCGTGATTCCGCCTTTGCCCGTTAAAACCGCCACCGGTGTGAGGTCTCCAGAATTTTCGGCTGAGACTCCCGATGCTTTGACTCGTTCGCTCCCCAGCTCACTCACCCTCGCCCCTCGGGTTTTTGCAATCTATGTCGCTCGACTCCCGTCGGCTCCGTTCGCGAGCAGGCAGCCAATTGTGAACTCTACTTTTGCGCGGAGGAGGCAACCAGTTTCTGGAAGCGCGGGTCCCTGCGCAGTGGATCAAACATTGGATCCAACCGGAGCAAGGCAGGAGTGAGCGGCGGGTTTGCGGCCAGGGGCGCTTCGTAAGGGATCGAAAGCAACTTCTCCAGGGTAGAGATGGAGCGGTCGGGGTCGCCTATCCGGGCCGCTACGCGGGCGAGGATGTCGAGCGGCCTGGGACCTGTCAGCGCGTCTTTGTCGGCTGGAAACAGGGTGATCGCACGCTCGGCCAGAGCCAGCGCCGCAGTGTTATCACCTAGACCCATGTTTGTAAGAGCGAGATCTCCCATCAGAATAAAATTTTCAGGCTGTTCTTTGAGGAAAGGTTCCAGTTCGCTGCGAGCCTGACTCCAACTTTCACGGGCGCCAGCATGGTCGCCGGAAACTTCCTGCGCCCAACCTAACCAAAAGCGCAGTTCGCCAACGTAAAAACCCAATGCTTGATCGGGCTTGGCCAATATTTCCTTTAGCTGCGCGATGACCGCTGCGGGGCGGGCCTCCAGGATCGCCTGGTAAACTTGTGTTTCCAAGGCGTTGGCGTAGTCAGCCCCCAGCCTAAGAGGAGCCAGAAGCGCCGAAGCACGCGGGAGATCGCCCTCCGCTTGTGCAATTCGCGCCTTTAACACGAGAGTGTCTATGTCGTCGGGCGTTATATTGAGAATCTGCTCAAGCTTGGCCAGGGCTTCGGAGAAACGGCGAAGGCAGATGTAGGAACGCGCGTGTTGTGAAAGCAGGTTAACATTGCGTGGGTCGAGCTTCTCAGCTTCGTTGAAGTACGCCTCGCTCTTCTCCCAGTTGCCTCGCCTACGTTCGACATAGGCCAGGCCCTGAAGAACGCGACTGCTGTGGGGCAGGAGGCGTTCTGCCTGCTCAAGGTACTTGACCGCGGTGTCGTAATCTTTCAGGCAGGCGTAGTGATAGAAACCCTTGGCCAATAAAGCCTCGCCAAGATTGGGCTGTAGTCTGAGAGCCGTGTCGGCTGCCTCGCGCGCTTCTTCACGGAGAGCGGCAGTTGGTTGAAGACTCTGGGTGAGGTAGCCACTCGCATCCACGTAAGAGAGCAGCGCCCAACCAAGCGCGAACTTTGGATCCAATCGCACCGCCTCTTTCAGATATTTCTGCGCAGCAAGGGAGTTCCCAGGTGCGAAGCCGGGCCTTAACGTATAAGCAAGTCCGCGCAGGTAGGCATCGTAAGCCTGAGGATTCTCGGTCGGTTTAGCGGCGATGACTTCCTGTTCCTGCCCCGTGAGTTTAGCTCGTAATTGCTCGGCGATGGCTTTGGATACTTCGCTTTCGACCGAAAAGATGTCGGTCATTTTGCGATCGAATGTATCGGACCAAAGATGAGAATCAGTGGCCGCCTTGATTAGCTGCACATTGACGCGCACGGCGTCGCCGCTCTTTTGCACGCTTCCTTCCAGAATATGGGCAACACCGAGTTGCTTTGCGATCTCGGGCAGGTTTTCCGGGGCGCTTTTGTAATGCTGTGTCGAAGTGCGTGAGATCACCTTTAGATCGGCGATCTTGGATAAGCGTGTCAGTATTTCGTCCTGTACTCCCTCGGCAAAATAAGCGTTCTCCTTATCACTGCTCAGGTTTTCGAAAGGTAACACCGCGATCGATCGCTCGATCGGGGAGAACGGCGGCGTGCGCTGGTACAACCAGACGCCAAAGGCAATCCCCGCGCCTGCCAACGCCAGTATCAACGTGGCGCCCGCCAGCACAGCTCGCCTGCGTCGTGACCGGGCTTCAGGATTAAACCGCTCAGAGCAGTTGTGCACAGCAGAAAGTAACTCGCGTGCTGATTGCGGTCTGTCCTTCGGGTCCGGGGCCAGCATCGATTTCAGCAGCGCAATAGCCTGCGCTGGCAGGTGGAGGTTCCTGAGTTGTTCCAAGGGTAACTCATCGGTTTGTCTCGCGCGGATTTCTTCCATCGTACGTCCCACAAAAGGTGTCCGGCCGGTAAGCAGATACCAAAGAGTAACTCCCAGTGAGTAGATGTCGGAACGCGTATCAATCGGTAATTGCCGAACGCCGGCGAACTGCTCCGGGCTGGCAAACGCCGGAGTACCGATGAAGCCCGCCTGGGTTTGCTCGATACCGGGCTCTGCTTGAGGACCCATTACTTTCGCCACTCCATAATCAATCAGCTTTACCGTCGGGGCCCCGCTCGCATCGGATTCGAGCATGATGTTCGATGGCTTGATGTCGCGATGCACAACCCCGCACGCTTCCGCCACAGCCAACGCCCGCGCAGCTTGCTCAATTACTTCCAACGCGATGGCCAACGGCATTGGCCCATCACGGCGTACACGGGCTTCCAGTGTTTCTCCCTTGACCAACTCCATGGCGTAGAAACACTCGCCGTCCTGCTCGCCGTAATAAGTCACCCGAGCAACGTTTGGATGATGAATGTTCGCAGCCGCGCGTGCTTCGCGTAGAAAACGCGCCCGCGCACCGGGATTCTGCGCCACGCTGCAGTCGATGACCTTGAGAGCAACCTCCGAGTTCAACACTGTATCGCGAGCGCGGTAAGTTATGGCCATTGCTCCGGCACCGAGCTCGACCGGAAAACCATCGGCACCTACTTCCACCTCGAAGTGTGCGTATTTCAATGGTCCGGGCGTTAGTCGACCTCGTCCCGCTGGTCTTTCCGGTTCTTCGCCGTCCGCGAGAAAGCCAAGGCCAACGAGACAACGCAGGCATTCACCTTTCGGGCCAATTTGCGTCAGCGGTCGCCCACAGTTCGCGCAGGTCGCCGCAGCTTGAGGCTGGGCGTCCGCAGTTCCGAGACCGATACCCTTATCATCCATTTGTAGAAGTCAGCTCACGCCATCAATATTTGATAGAGATGGCGTAGCTCCTGATCGACATCTGCGGGATCAGAGACGGTGCTGGCCACTTCCGTTCTCAACGATTCACGATAACGCTGGCGCAGGCGTGAAAGCCATGTGCGCAGGGTGGCGATCGGCACTCCGAGTCGAGCCGCAGCTTCCTCCTGATTCAGGGGCCTGACGCTGCCGCCCGCGACGAACGGTCTTAGTTCTTCAAGCCACTCAGCTTTGCCTTCCGCCACAAATGCTGTTTGCAAATTCTGCCAGGCCCGCGAAACGATTGTCGAAGCCCAGACAAGGTCGTAGCAACCGGCGTCGCTGAGATGAGCGGTTGCCAACATCGCTGCCTCAGCCTCGGGCAGGTAGTCCTCCATCGAAACGATCTGACGGCCGCCGCCTCGCTTGATCGCCCGGGCGCGGTCGTACTCATTGTACAGAAAATTCTGCAGCGACCCCAACAGGAACGTGCGAAGCCGGCCCT
Source organism: Verrucomicrobiia bacterium (assembly GCA_035637295.1). GTDB lineage: Bacteria > Desulfobacterota > Binatia > UBA9968 > UBA9968 > DP-20. The sequence goes on along the minus strand of DASPXM010000335.1, from coordinate 10,008 downwards.
TTTGCTGATCTGCGCGGCTCAGCGCGTTTTGCTCAAGCAGATGGGCAAAGAAACCCTGGACGAGATCCTGTGCGTCCGCCGATGAAAAACCACGGTGCCGGAGAAAACTGTAAAGCGGTGGCCAATAGGCTTCGCAAAATCCGGAGAGCGCCTGGTGAGCAGATTCGGTTGAATCCTCCTCGCGCGCACGCAATACGACGGTCCAATGCGTCGTTTGAAACGAAGCACCACCCTCCTGTAGCGTTCCCGGAATTGCTTTCGTTCACGCAGGGTCGCTGGATGAACGCGATTTTGCGAGAAAAATCGCGCACATTGCCCTTTGTACCTACGCGCTGAGGACAGCGTGGTCTACACCACTCGGGTCGCGGTCGTCCCTGGACTCTACTCAGTATTGGACAAGAAGCTGGCCTTCGCCGCTGCCGTTCTGCCCGGCGGACGAAATCTCGGATCCTCGCGAGCTCATCTGGCTCAGCCCGGCGGTTCCATGTTCGCTCTGCTCTTGCGCGATGACGCCTACGGTCAAGGCTGCGAAGGCGATTGCCACAGCCGCTGCCACTTTCGCTTCGATAGACAACTTCATATGCCGGAGGGCTCCTTGACGAGAACGATGGTTGATTCGGCGGGCATGTGCTCTGGAGAGACTTTCAGAAGGAGTTCCCTCCAACCGCCTTCGAAATTAAACGAAGCCATGCTATTTACGAGCAACGGATCGTGACCGCGGCCGCCGGCCCTGGCGAGCGACTGCCAGGTGTCGCGCAGCCATTCAACAAATCGGATGCACTGTTTTTTCATATTCGTTCAAATACATGAAGCCAACTGGTTTGACCTCGGTGCCCTCCGGGTGGTTACGGCCTGCGAAGACGTGGGCGAAAGAGGCCCGCACTCTCCGGGAAACGTTGCCGGCCCGTTTTGTCCAGTAATTGAGCCAGCTCAACGAGGCATCCGCGAAGATTTCAGCACGGACAACTTCCGGGCAGACGTTCAGCAATTTACAAACATTGACGAATGAATAGGACCACAAAAAATCGTTTGCGGTGACCCAACTGTACGCATCGAGGTAGAGCTCCTGCTTGACGCCTTTGGTCGCCGAATGAAACCGGCGCAAATCGCGAGCAGCCTGTTTCAGCACGCCGAGAGCCAGATCTTTCTCAGGGGTGGGCCCAGGCGGTTGCGCAGGAGCAACAGAAAAGTGTCCGCTGTAAGCGTTATCAGATTTCGCATCTGAAAATGCATTCATCTGATCGCGCGCTAGCCGTGATGTGGGCTGTTCTGTGCTGTTTTCGACCGCGGAACTGGTCGGAAACAGGGCAATTGGACCGCTGAAACCGGTCTTACTAAGGGGATCTTCTACGAGGAGGTTCATGTGGGTTTCGGTTGGTTGACTCGATTGGGTTCTCCTTTTCTCAAGATTTTTTGGGCGGACATTTCAAAAAATTTAAAATTTTTCTGCGCCGGCCCCTGAAATCGTCCTGAGAGCGGGGAAACTGCGGCTGACACTCCGAAAGTCCGCCGGTCGGACGGACTCGTCCTTTGGCGAGCCTGAGCGAGCCGGCACCCGCCATTACAACCGTAAGGGACAGGTGCGAATCCCTCGATCGAGCGCCTTGTTCCGGTTTGATTGTCGGCCTCGCGGCGTAAACTCTGTAAAATGACTGACGAACAACAGGACGAACAGTTCTATCGCGATACGGAAAGCATCGCCTTTCCCAAACTGGACGATCACCAGCTTTCTCTGCTTGAGCCTTTGGGAAAAAGACGTGTGCTTAAACGTGGCGAGCTACTCTTCAAAGCCGGGCAGCGCGATGTCGGCCTGGCCATTGTCTTGCGCGGCGAACTCGAGGCGTTTGAGCAACGCGATGACGTCGAACAGATTCTCGGCACCGCGCGCGAGCGCGATTTCCTCGGCGATGTCGCGATGCTCCAAGGCACGTCGGTCCTTGCGACAGCGAGGGTGACGTCGGAAGAGACGGAGATACTCCACGTGCCCGCGACTGAACTTCGGCGCGCGTTCGCCGAATTACCCGGCGTGAGCGAGCCGATCGTAAAGGCATTGATCATGCGTCGCAAACGATTGCGACGTGATCGGGAATTTGCCGGGTTGCGCGTTCTCGCGGCAGCCGGAACGCGCGAAGGACATCAGCTTGATGATTTTCTCGACAAGAATCGCATTCCTCATCGGCTCATCGAATTCGAGAGCGAACAAGGACAGACACTCAGCAAACGTCTGCATTTAACCACTCGCGATTTGCCCGCGCTGATTACACCGGCCGGCACTCCTTTGCGCAGGCCTTCATTGCGCGAAGTCGCGCAAGTGGCCGGCTTGCTGCGTCCACTCGCGTTCGAGGATCAAAATGAAATTATGTCGGACCTGACGATCGTCGGTGCAGGTCCCGCCGGTCTAGCCGCGGCTGTTTACGCCGCCTCCGAGGGATTGCATACGGTTGTTTTGGAAAGTTACGCTCCGGGGGGCCAGGCCGGTTCTTCTTCGCTGATTGAAAACTTTTTTGGTTTCCCCACAGGGATCAGTGGCGGCGATTTGACCTGGCTCGCGCAGCTTCAGGCATATCGGTTCGGCGCGAAATTTTCCACGCCCTCGCAAGCGCTCTCGCTTGAGTACAATGCCGCCGACAAATACCGCGCCTGTCTTCAAGTGGAAGGTTGCTCGGCTGTTTTACGCGCAAAAGCTGTCCTGATCGCGACCGGCGCCGATTACCGCCGGCTCGACGCGGAGGGGCGCGAGCAATTTGAGAACATGGGCGTTTACTACGCTGCGACGGCAATGGAAGGGCAGCTTTGTCGCAACGAGACGGTTGCTGTCGTCGGCAGCGGCAACTCGGCAGGCCAGGCCGCGATGTATCTTTCCGAGGGCGCTGCCAAGGTATTACTCGTCGTTCGCGGGAAAGACATTACCAATAAAATGTCGGACTATCTTTCGCGCCGGGTGCAAGCGCGCGAGAACATTGAGATCCTTTGTCAGACAGAGATCCGCAAGATGTTTGGCGCGAAAAAGCTCGAACAAATCGAGCTGGAAAATACGCAGACGGGCGAACGCCGAATGGTTCGAACGCCGGCTGTTTTTTCCATGATCGGCGCAAAACCGTGCACCGAATGGTTGCCGCCGGAAATCGAGCGCGACGAGAAAGGGTTCATCAAGACCGGGACGAGCGTCGCCGGGGCGCCAGCGTGGCAGGCAAACAAACATCAACCCGGTCCACTGGAGACGAGTCTCCCGGGAATTTTTGCCGCGGGCGACGTGCGTTCGGGGTCGGTAAAACGATGCGCCGCTGCAGTCGGCGAAGGCGGCATGGCCGTGGCCGGCGTCCAAATCAGGTTGGCTTCGTCAACTTGATCAGGCCCCCGAAGCCAACAAATACAACTAATCAGGGGACTCGCTCCGACACGTTATACCAATTCCATTCCCAGGTTTTGCCGTTGTCGGTAGAAAACGCCTGGCTCCATACCGGACGATCTTTATTTCGCGCATCCCATCTAAACATCATGATAATTGGCTTTCCCTTGAACGTGTCTTTGCAGAAGAAATGCCCTACGTTGTTTTCAAATGAGCCGACTACAGGCGGATCCAGGACGCCTGAGTTGCTGGCAACCCAGTACAAGCTCCACAACCTGGTTTTCGGATTAAAGAGTCGCAGCGTGAGCCCTTCGAAATGTTTACCCTCCTGGCCTGGCATTTCGGTGGTGGAATAAATATCCATGTCCGCCGAGCCGCTGAGGGTTTTGGAATTCTCATCGTACGAATCGAATTCGGTCCAATCCTTGCAGTTCTCGAGCCTCTTGTTGAGCCGTCGATTGTGCATTTTCCATTTGCCGACTAAAAAATCGAAGTCACTCGGAGACGATGTCGCTGACGCCGTAATTTTTAAGTCACCCTTCTCGTCAAAATTTAATTTGGGAATCGGTAACCTGGTATCTGTCGTCAGAACCGTTGTTTGAGCTCTCGCAAAGCTACAAACGGTAAGAAACAAAATAGTGACTAAGTGTTTCATACGTTTCGTCTAGTTTATCCGGTGAAATAACGTCCGCATGACGCTTGATGTAACGGTTTGGGCGGTAACTCAGCCAGTTTCATTGCGCGAGTGGAACTCCGACAATTACGGTGCCTTTGAGCTGATCCTCATCCTTGATCGTGGCGTCCGGTTGAAAGTGGCCGACATAGGAGTTCGCGACCACGTGCAGCGCGTCGTGCGCGATGGTGCCAGTCGTCGGCTCGGCAAAATCAGGATGATGATGCGATTGTAACACAACGAGTCCTGCGACACGCGCGCCTTTATTGGCGAGTTCGATCCGAACGACGCGGCCGGGATTTGTGACGTTTTGGATCCCGATCAGACCGCCGTCGTACCAATAGAGCCCGTCGCAGCCGCCGGTCACAAGGGTGTCGGGCTGCAGCAGTCGAGTTGGCGCTCCGGTTGAAGTGTCGATGCTTACAATCCCGGTTGAGATCGCGACGTAAAGATTCCCGTCCGCACCGAACGTGATGCCATTTGCGCCGGCGACCGCGCCTTTGCTTCCGAACGCCGTGAGCGTTTTCTCATTCGCCTTTTTGCGAAACAGAGTACCGCTCATCGAATCCGTGGCATAGATAGCTCCGTTAGAGTCGATCGCGACATCGTTGAGCTGCATCGCCTCCGGTGCGTCGAATCGGTCGGCGAGGCGGCCGGTCTTCAAATCGTAACGAACGACCGCGTTCCGCCGCTGCGCCTTCGCTTCATCTAGAAACCCATTGGTGCTGACTGCGTACAGGTGCTCTCGCGCAAGATCGACAATCACCCCGAGCACACAATCGAGCTTGTCCTCCACCTTGGAAAAATCGCGCGCATCACCTTTTCGATCCGTGACGACAATTTTCTTTTGCGCGACGCTGCCGATAAAAAAACGATCGTGTTTTGCGTCGTACGCAATACCTTCCGGGATCAGCTTAGGATCGGTCAGGCGAAACGCCACCGGTGCATCCGGTGTTCGCGGTTCATCATCGGCGAGTTCCTTGCGAAACTTCTGAAACCCCGGGTCACCCCAAACCGTTTCAAAGCCGGCATCGCGCACGGGAACGAGGCCGAGTTTGCGGCTCTTCAAAGTGCGCAACAACGTGAGCGCAGCGTCACGTTCACCGAGTCCGATGCGAGTGATCGCTTCATAAAAGACGAGCAAGCCGTCATCGGGTCGTTGTTTTCGCAGCGACTGAATTCGCTCCAAGCTCGCCCGGGCCGCGACTTGTGAATCATCAGCGGCGCTTGCCTGACCTGACGCCAAAAGAATGAGCAGGCTCGCGCAAATATGGACAACCACCTGCGAAAGCTTTGACTTACCGGCGGTCATTGAATCGTGGATCTTCCGCGTTGAACGCTTCCTGCCTTACTTCGCGAACGCTTCCTTATTCACCACGTAGGGCATCTTGGCCGGGTCGCCGCCGTAGTTGCCTTCCAGCGCATCGATTAGTCCCTGGGCAGTGCGTCCTGCCATACCTTTATCGGGATCAACCGACAGCCGCGTGATTTGCGCGCCGCTGGCGAAATGATGAAATACGCGGCAGCGATCGGCGATTTCGGGATCGAGCAGTGGCGAATCAGGCGGTAGCGGCTCTTTTTCGAACACGTCAAGCGCTGCGCCGGCGATGACTTTTTCTTTCAACGCTTTCGCGAGTGCTTTTTCATCTACCACCGGGCCGCGTGAGGAATTCACGAGGTACGCTGTCGGCTTCATCTGCTTCAGCGTCTGCTCATTGATCAGGTGATAAGTGGGCTTATCGGTTTCGCCTTCTCGCAGTAGCGGCACGTGAATGGTCACGTAATCGGCGCCACGCAATGCTTCCTCGAACTCCACGTACTTGATCCAGGTCTTTTCGTTCTGAATGCCTCGCGCGTGGCGCAAGTCCATCAACTCCTGAATCGCAGCGATGAACTGATGATTCTGATACGCCGGATCGTAGCAAAGGATGTTCACGTCGAATCCTGAACATTTCTTAATCATCGCAAGGCCGATGCGTCCAGTGCCGATGACCGCAATCGTTTTGCCGGTGACTTCGTCGCCGAGGAACGGCAGGAACGGATGCCACGACGGCCACTTCTGTTCGCGCACCAGTCGCTCGCTCTGCCACATCTTGCGCGCGAGCATGCCCATCATGAAAAACGCGAACTCGGCGGTCGCTTCGGTGAGCACGTCGGCGGTGTTCGTGAATGGGATTTTGTATTTGTTGGCGTCGGCGCGATTGATGTTGTCAAAGCCGACAGCGATCTGCGCCACGACCTTCAGCGTCCCCTTCCCTGCTTCGAACACTTCAGCGTCAATGGGATCACGCAGCGTGGTGATCAATCCGTCGATCCCGCTCTTCACTTTCTCGATGATTAATTTCTTCGGCGGCGCTTCCGGCCCCTGGAAAACTTCGAGTTCGTAACCGCGCTCGCGCAGCCGGCTCTGGGCAGCATCGCCGATGCGAGACGTAGCAAAAATTCGCTTCTTATCGCTCATACTTGAAGAATGGAACCAACAACTAGCGCAGCTCCTGGTTTTTGGAAATCACTTGCGCCGCAATTTTCGTTCAAGCCGGTCCAAAGGAGAAAAAATCAAACACGGCATTTCGGCGTTCTTACTAAAGAAGAGATCGGGAATCGCCATCAGCTCGCAACCAGGAGCGGCTTGCCACGCCGCGATCAGCAACGACATACCGAGGAAAGTCACTACTGCCAGCTCACCTTCACCGCGGCCGAGAATCGCTACCGCCGGCCAACTGAGAACGCACAACACGACGAGCAATCCCACCGCCGTGAAAGCTCCAAGGCGAGGGCCAAAACCGATGATTCGACGCGATATGAAAATATGAATCAGACTGTAGATGCCGATCAATCCAATGATAAGCAGCACGACGCTCACCGAAGTTCGCAGCGGGATTCGGAAGTAAACAGGCGTTACATATGCCATCAGCAAAATGCCAAAAAGGCCACGCAACGCACGTCCGACTGGAGGCGCTTTCGCATCGGGAGATTCGTTAGTCACAGCCCATCTTACGAATCGACTACAGATTCTTTTTCGCCCAGGCGCCGACGCGATTGAGTGCTTTCTCGATGTTCTCGATCGAGTTCGCCACGCTGAAGCGCAAGTAACCTTCCCCGAAATTGCCAAATGCCGTGCCAGAGAGCGCCGCAACGTCCGCGTCGTCAAGCAACGCGTCGGCAAGTTTCTTCGATGGCCAGCCGGTCTTCGTGATGTTTGGGAAAACATAGAACGCTCCCTTGGGCAGACGGCAGGAGAAACCTTTGATCTTGTTGAGGCCGGCGACCATCACGTCGCGCCGTTTTTTGAATTCGGCGCGCATCGCGTCCACCGACTTCTGGTTTCCACGCAACGCTTCGATGCCGGCGACCTGCGTGAAGCTCGCGGTGCACGAGTTCGAGTTAGTCATCAGACGAGCGACATGCGCCGCGAGATCGGCGCGCATCACGCCGTAGCCCATGCGCCAACCGGTCATGGCATAAGTCTTGGAGAAACCGTCGAGCAAAATGCAGCGCTCCTTCATCCCATCGACCGACATGATGGAATGATGCTCACCCTCGAAAATCAGTCGGCTGTAGATCTCGTCGCTCAATACCATGACGTTGCGATCGCCGATGGTGCGCGAGATACCGTCGATGTCTTTTTTTTCCAGCACACCGCCGGTGGGATTCTGCGGTGAATTCAAAATGACCAACTTTGTGCGGTCGTTGATCAGTCCGGCTAGTTCATCGACGTCGAGCCGAAAATCCAGGTCCTCGCGCAGTCGGATCGGCACGGCTTTCGCACCGACGTAGTTGATCATTGATTCGTAGATGGGAAAACCGGGATTCGGATAGATGACTTCATCACCTTCTTCAACCAGTGCAAGGATACTGAAGAAGATGATGGGCTTGCCACCGGGGACGATGACGACCTCTTCTGGTGTAACGTCTATCCGTCGCGTCTCGCTCACGTGCTGTGCAATGACCTCGCGTAGCTGGGGTAAGCCCGCTGAAGGGCCGTAATGGGTGAAGCTCTTGTGAAGGGCGTCGAACGCAGCGTCGACGATGTTGGCCGGTGTATCGAAATCAGGCTCCCCAATCTCGAGATGAATAATGTCGCGCCCCTTTGCCTCCAGCGCTCGCGCCTTCACAAGTACTTCGAAGGCGGTCTCGGTTCCGAGACGCGCCATGCGCTTTGCCAGGCGGAGTTCGCGGGCCTGAGTCATGAACCCGTAATCAGCCTTATCAACGCGCTCGCGCAACTTGTCTTTTTGGAGAGTTCGCTACGACGATGGCGCTGAGACCAGGTCGGTTTCACAAATGTTGTAGCCACCGGCCTGCGGCCGGTCCCACTTCAGTTCTGATTTCGGCGAGAGAAAGACGGCCCACAGGGCCGTGGCTACAGCGGCTTCGGTTTTATTTAGTCCGCTCTACGGACCGCGGCGCTGCTCACAGAATTTGCGGCTGACACTCCGAATGCTTTCGCGAGCAGGCAGCCGCTGCTACAGTTCGACAGTTTGAAACGTCGTTGGCCTTTCATCATTTTCGGTCTCGTTCTTCTTTTGCTCGTTGCTGGGTTGGTGTTGGAAATTGATTGGACGTGGAAACGAAAACTTTCCCCGCGCGGCGGGCGCTATTTTTTTCATCGTGTCGCGTTGACAGTGCCATCGTTCCGTCAGGGAGATGAAAAATGGAGCGATGATCCGTTGGGTGGAGTTGAAGCCAATGGCACGATCGGCGGCGAAGGTTGCGCAGTGGCGGCTGCGGCGATGGTGTTCAAGTTTTACGGCATCGAGGTCGATCCGCAGCAGTTAAACTGGTTTTTAACAAACGTCGGCGGATACACCGAGCAAGGGTGGATTTACTGGGACCGCGCAGCGTGGTTCGCGCCCGACCGCGTCCGGCACGTATACGAAGATTTGGCTTCGTATCAGCTGATCGATTCGAACCTGGCTCGCGGAAACCCAGTCATCGTTCGGGTCCGGCAGCCCAGCGGCATCACGCATTTTGTCGTTATCGCCGGCAAAGACGGGTTTGACTACCTCGTGCAAGATCCCGGCGGCGGCTCCGCGAAAGGCCTCTACCCGCTCCGCGAGCTTGGCAGCGACATCGAAGGGCTACGATTTTACGAGCCCATCGCGAATGCGAATTCGCAGCTCGCCGTGAAACAGTGAGCAATGTTCACGTCGACTTGTTAGGCAGCTTCGCGCCGTGCCGCGTACCCGACGCATGCGTAGCGCTACGCCAACCAGCAGGCGACGCGCGCGGCGATCGTGGTGGGAGCCTCGACATGCAGGAAGTGACCGAGGTTCGGCACGACCTCGAGGACACGCGCGTCGAACAATCGACGGTCCTCGTCGGTCGGCGGCACGATGCAGCCATCGTCGTTGCCATGGAGCTGCAACAGGGGTGTTGCAATGTGCGCATCGGCCTTGCGCACGCGATCGACGAACGTCGTGAGCGGGCGCACGATCGCGCGGTAGTACTCGGAGCGGTGCGGGGAGGCTGCGCTTGAGACAGGCGTGCAGCTCGTCACGTCTTCCACTGCTTCGAGTGGGCGAGCGAGCGTATGAGGGTGGTCGGGTGCGGAATCGCGAGCGTGACCGCGCGAGGGACATGCGACGGCGCGGCGGCGCAGACGGTGTAGGTGATCATGCCGCCCCAGTCGTGGCCGACGAGGTCGACCTGGCCGCCGAGGCGATCGATCAGGGCGAGGGCGTCGGAGGCGAGGGTGTCGAGGTCGTAGGGACCGACGATCGGAGAGGGAGCGTAGCCGCGCAGCCATGGCGCAACGACGCGGTGGGTCTCGGCAAGGTCCTCGAGGAACGGGACGGCGGTCGGCGGGTGATCCGGGAAGCCGTGGAGGAAGAGTAGCGGACGGGCGTTGACCGCGCCGCCGACGAGCGCGTGAACCTCGCCGAGCGGCAGCGAGAACGTGGTGCGGGTCAGCCTCTCATGCGGTGTGTTCACAAATCAGATCAGCTACAGGCGGAGCCTGTTGGCCATGGTCACGACGAACGGC
>DASPXM010000334.1:0-39082 GCA_035637295.1 Verrucomicrobiia bacterium | reverse complement strand
CATAATGGCTCGAGTCAAAGGGGAGCGTTTTTTTAGCTCAGCGAGCAAGGCGATGCCGTCGATAGGAAACATTTTGATATCGAGGATCGCCACGTTAAAATTTTCTTGTTCGAGTAAATTGAGGGCCTGATATGCGTTTGTAGCGGTTTTAACCTGGAACCCGTCCTTGGTGAGAATTCGGTCAAGCAACACCAATAGGTTCTCTTCGTCGTCAACAATCAACACCGATGTCTTCATTGCGGCTCTACTAACTTTCAAGTCGGAAATCGGCCACGGAGATCATTCAGACGCTCATACGACCACGTACCGTCAGAAAAAATGTTCGACGGCATTTGGCAAAGCAAAATATCGTTTGGCTGCCGTGTTATTGGTGGAGAAGAGCAGAATTTAATCCAATTCACGCGGCAATACCGACTGTTTTACAATGGTGTTTCGAGTCCAAGAATTATTACAGCTCTCCACCGCTAATCGAATGAAGCCGATGCTCCGGAGTTTGCCTTTTCGCTATCTCTTACGCCGCGCAGCGATTTACCGATGCGCGTGAGCCATTCTTTTGTTTTGCCGACGAACTCATCGGCGCCGACGCGCACTTTCTCGCCTTCCCGGCTCAGATAATCCAGACTATCGCTGGCGCCGCGCCGAAATTGTTCCCAGCTCTCCGTCCGGGAACGCGCGGCGACCAAAACTCCGGCCACCAACCCCAAGCCAACACCGATTATCAAATACGGAATACCCGTTTCGCGAGTCGTTCTCATAGTATTTTCTCTTTCCTTTTAGATTAATAGATCGATTCCTGGATCGGCGGCATCCTTGCTTATCTAATTAATTTTCTGGATCTGCAGATTTGTTCTCCACTCGCGTCACACCACTGACTTGGAGAGCCAGTTCCGCTTTTACTGAGGCCGTGATCGTCGGATCGTCGACGTACTGGCCGGCTGTCTCGCCGGTCAGCGAGGTGCATCCGGCGACTGACAATAGAAGCGCCAACATCATGGAAAAAATTATCGTCTTCCATGCCATATGATTCTCCTTGTCAAAACTCATGAAGGTTTCGTGCCGTTTGGTCGAAGCTTCCTGTCTTGCGCTCGCCGCGCGCCCCTTACGCTAGGTTCCGAGCTAATAGATTATCGAGCCGTGCTCTATCTGACGCTTGCGCTCTTCATATTCGCGGCGAGAGATCCTCTCGTTCCGGTACTCCTCTTCAAGACGGTCCATCTGCCGCTTGTTGTTAATTTCGTAGCCTGCACCCGTGGCCAGACTTCCGACAGCGGCCCCACCCAGGAACTCGCACCCCCACTGTGGCAGGCACAGCAACAATAATAGAGGTAAATATTTTTTCATGAACCCCTCCTTCGCCTAGGGTATGCAATAGCCAGCTAGATATGCAGCCGGCTCCGGGAGTTTTTTTTACGCACTGCGCAAATTTATTTCTTGTACAAAGAATGTGCCAGAACTGGAATCATGGCAAGAGTGCTTTAATATTAGAGGCTTAAAATTTCGGTGGCTTGTAGAAGGAATGTTTTTTGTCGGTTTTTTCGTGTCGCGAAAGCGGGAAAACTGGGACTGACGGAACTATTTTTAAAGGAAAGAAAGATCGTCCCGACACACGGGTTGACTGAACCGTGCGATGCGAGGGCGCACTCCTGGTTGGCTTGTTCGCGCCTGCGGCACAACTCTCCGTGCTCGCCGAAGCTCTGGGCCACCTCGATCTGCCGCGCTGAGTTCCTTTTGCCTCGACATGATAATGAACAAGAAAATGTCAGTAGCCTGTCTCGTGTAAGTCTTTTTCTAACAGCAAAAGTAGGAGATCTCCGACAAGTCCGACCATGGACGAGAAGATTCACCGACGAGTAGATGGCGGGATTGTATGACTTTTTTATTATCCTAACGCTGTTTGCCGAGTTGGAACGCCTTCTGCTAAGTCCATTATTGGCGGCCTTGGCGATTAGCCGGCAACATGAAGCAACCATCTGAGATTTTTTCTTCGGCCGAAGGCAGCAACTTCCGCGAGTGCTAGTTGCAAGCCTTGAAATTTCCAAAGCACGCAGAAGGATCGAAAAAAGAGGCATAAAAAATGGCAGATAAAAGACTTCTGGTGGTTGATGACGACACTAATCTGTTAGAACTCGTTCGCCGGAAGCTGAGCGCCGCAGAGTATGAAATCAAAACCGCGCTTACGGCAAGCGAAGCCATCAAAGCGGTTGAGGATGGAAGTTTTCATTTGTGCGTTGCCGATCTGAGATTGGCGGACGGCGATGGTATTTCGCTCATGAATGAATTGCACTCGATTAGCCCGGACATGCCGGTCATCATTCTTACCGGTTACGGTAGCGTGGAAAGCGCTGTCGACGCGATGAAAAAGGGCGCGTACAGTTACCTGACAAAGCCGTTTGATACGCAGGAGCTGCTGTTACAGATCGAAAGAGCGGTGGAGAACAGTCGGCTCAACTTCGAGGTCCAGCGGCTCCAAGGATTACTCGAGGAAAAATATTCCTTTCCCAATCTTGTTGCTAAAAGCGGCAAGATGAAAAGCGTCTTGGATGTAGTCGGTCGAATCGCTAAGGCGGATTCAACCGTGTACCTGCACGGCGAAAGCGGTACGGGCAAAGAGGTCATTGCCAAAGCAATTCACTTCGCCAGCCACAGACGCGACTTGCCCTTTGTGGCGATTAACTGCGCGGCTTTACCTGAAACGCTCCTGGAAAGTGAGCTCTTCGGTCATGAAAAAGGGGCTTTTACTGACGCAATCAAGAGCACCAAAGGTTTATTCAGCCAGGCCAATGGCGGAACGATTTTCTTAGATGAGATCGGAGATATGTCGCTCTCTATTCAGGCCAAGCTGCTGCGCGTTATAGAGGAGCGACGGTTCTATCCATTGGGCAGCGAAAAGCCCATAGACGTCAATGTGCGACTCATTGTCGCGACGAATCGAAATTTGGAAGAAGAAGTTCAAAAAGAAAAGTTTCGCCAAGATCTGTTCTTTAGACTGCACGTCATCCCGATTCATCTGCCGACTCTACGGGAGCGTAAGGAAGAAATACCGTATCTCGTCGAGCATTTTTTGAAGCAGCTGTCGGAACAAATGAAAAAAAATGTAAGGGGAATCGCGCCCGAGGCGTTGCGCAAACTCATGCTCTACGATTGGCCCGGAAACGTTCGAGAATTGGAAAACGCTCTAGAGTATGCGGTCGCCATGAGCCAGCAGGACGTCATTACAGAGGATTTGATTCTTCAAAGAAAAGATTCTTCGACAAAATCCTCTGCCGAAAGAACCGCCAGCGACTTGGAGATTTCTGTGAAAGGGCCTCTGACCACGTACAAGACGGCCAAATACGAGTTTGAAAAAGCCTATCTTACCCAATTGTTGGAATCTTGCGCCGGCAAAGCCAGCGACGCGGCAAAACTCGCCGGCAAGTGCCGGACCGATTTCTATGATCTTCTAAGAAAACACGAGATCAAACTCGATCGCTTCAAGGCCGTCAATCAACCCAAGTAGCCGATCGCGTCCTGTTCGAACGCCAAGCCGAACTCTCATGTGTCCGCGTGAGCTGGTTCGGTCCGTCAAATTCTGTTTAAGCTTCTCGAGCAGAATGCCGTCTCGGGAGTTGACGCTTGGATTCAACGGCTTCGTGGCACGCCCTGCAAGCGCCATAATTTCCACCCGGCAAGTCGGGTAAGAGCTTCATCGATACGCGCTCTCTCTGTCCTAGACCAATCAGTCAGGTTAACGAGGTTGAATCTCCTGTCATGTGCCGCCTAGTCGAGCCAATCGGTGCGGCCCAGGATGAGCCATCAAGGCAGTTATCTCGCCGAACACGTCAGATCTCTTGCCTTCGAACGCTATCGGCCGGCGACTCGCACCGTGCTTGCCTGGGGCCCCTTCTCGCCGAGCTCCTCGGAGAAATATACCTTGGTACCCACCTCGAGACGGTCAAACCCGGGCTGTAGGACGCTATTGCCATGAAAATAGACCTCTCGCCCATCGGCAGTCTCAAGAAAACCATAGCGCCCTTCCGGAATTAGCTTAGCCACCCGGGCAGCCGGCGCGTCGTCATGCACTTTGACTGCGCCGCTGTGACGCCGCGCATAGTACTGGAGCTTGCGGCCGGCGGCATTGAACGCGTCGCGAATCGCGACGTAGACATCCTCATGCGCGGCATGCTTGCTCGGCTCATGGCTCTCCGCCAGAGCTTTCTCGTCACTTGCTAACTCCAGTTTCGCCGCCGCCAAACGTTTCGGTGCGCGGTTGATCACCAATTCGGCACCCGGTACCGTTAGATCGATTCGCACCTCGTATGCCTTGCCTTTGTGATGGTGGCGATGTGGTGCCTCGACGATGACTCGACAACTCATGATTCGGTCAAAGAAGCTATCGAGCTTGGCGGCTTTCTCGCGGACATTATCCTCGATAGCCTTCGATGGCGGCATATTGCGAAAGGTGATCTTCAAAGGAATGTTCATACCGGTTGCGCCTCCTTGAATAAATACTTTTTGCGGATTCACCCCATAATCGGACGGCAAGAGATGCGCCATGAGAACCTGTGTGGCGCCTAAAAAAACACCTGAATTAAACTTCGCATTCAATCGACGGTCCGAGCTTGCATTCGTTCCTTTGCAGCGGCGCCATTGCCATCTCGCATCCCGGGAAGGCTCGCGATGAATTCGTCCATGTTACAGAGGCGTAGCGCGCCCTGCCGTAATTGAGAGAAGTGCAAATTAGGAAGGCGTTTAGTCGGAAGGGGCTACCTTGTTTGGGGTATAACTTCGGTGAAGCCAGCAACGGAAACCGTGGTTTCGAAGTGGCCGCCCGCCATCTTGGGTGGCGGAGGCGAGGGCTTGTAAGTGAAAGGCAAGCTTCCGCCGGGGGGAATCTCTTTCGGCAGAGTATAATAAGTCGACGTGCCTGGGTCGTCCTTGCCGGGTTTCGTTTCGTTGTCCCATAACCACGTGTACCGAACGAAGAGCTGCACGTCGCGGACCGTGTTGGCAGATCGATTGTAAACCTCGCCCGACACCATACCATCAGCAACATTAATTTTTTCGACCGCCAAAATGCGCGCGATGTCTTCGCGAGCGCGTACGCTTTGTGGCAATCCCGTGTGAGGTATCCCGAGAAAAATCGCTCCACTCAGCAAAGCGCTTAAGCCAATCAGCCTGTGGACACGAAACAAATTGGATAGTGCTGAGATCATCATTTGCACCTCGCCAGTAATTGCTCTTATGTTATATGGGATGCCCGTTAATAGATACTGCCCGATCATAGATATAATGTAAGCATACCTTAGACTCCGTGATCAAGATGATCGGGTGAAAGGTTATAGAGGTCTCTTCTGGTAATATTCGCATTTCGTCGCGGCGTCTTGCCCAGTGCTGACGGTGAGCCTCAAGTCACCGGCTGCTCGGAGAAGACACCTGCGCAAGGAGGTTGACGTGGCTGACACTACAACTGGCGGCGAGCCTCTGATCAGAATCTTACATCCATCGGATTTTTCCAAGACCAGCCGAGTCGCCTTTGCCCACGCGCTGAAGATCGCTCTCTTGTCCAAGGCGGAGTTGGAGATCGTGCATGTGCAAAGCCATAAACTTGGCGCCGATAAGGACGTGCACTGGACCGAGTTCCCGGGCGTTCGCGCGACTTTGGCGCGCTGGAAAATCTTGCCGGCGGGCGCGAAGGTGGAAGACGTGGTCCAAACCGGTTTGCGCGTGAAAAAGATTCTCAACTCGGATAGTGACCCGCTGGAATCGATGGTGCGCTATTGCGAAGAGCATCCTCCTGATCTGCTCGTATTGGCGATATACCAAAGGGAGGGACTTTCCCGTTGGCTCCACAAGCCGGTCGCCGAACCGCTGGCGCGCCGTTCGCGCGCGATGACGCTGTTCGTGCCGAGCCAGAGTAAGGGATTCATTTCTCCGGCCAATGGCGCTGTAACACTACGGCGAATTCTCATTCCCGTGGATCACGAGCCCAATGCTCAAGCAGCTCTTGAGGAGGCATACTTCTTGGCCACCGGCCTGAGTTGCCCCAAGGTCGAGTTCAAGCTGTTACATGCCGGGATGGAAGGAGGCATGCCCACGCTTTATCTACCGCACCGACCGGACTGGAAGTGGGAAGAGCGCTTATTGCCAGGAGATGCGGTGGAGCTCATTCTCAAAGAAGAAACCGACTGGAAGCCAGATTTGATCGTTATGGCGACCCAAGGTCATATAGATTTTCTCGACGCACTGCGCGGCAGCACCACCGAGCGCATCCTGCGCCGCGCTCGCTGTCCGGTGTTGGCAGTACCGGAGAAACCGACGGGATCGACCTAAAGCTAACGATTACTCAGCCGCCAAGCCAAAGCTCGAAGAGGAGCCCAAGAGCCAGCGCCAAACCCCCAGGTTGAGAAGCGTTCCATCAGAGCAGCTGGCCGACCGACGGCTAGCGAACAAATTCCAAAGCGGTGGAAAAGGCGATCAAGAAAATAATCACCCATTCCAGCAGTTCCATGCGCCGGTTCGACGCTTGATCGGAGATTTTTTCGTAAATGCTCTCCAGCGTCTGAAGCTTGCGCAGAATACTCGAATCCCACTCGTCGAGGTGAAAGCGGCGATTGACCAGGCGGTAGACGCGCGCGAGATACTGGTCGCCGAGCAGTTTTAGAGTGTTGTTGACGCCTTCGAACAAGGCGGCGTTGTCGACCTGCAATTCGGCCACGCTACGCAGATCGGCACCGTAGGGTCCGAGTATCCGAAGGAGGCCCCACGAACGCCGCGACAACGTCTCATGGGCTTGAGCCAGCGCGCGATCGAGTTTCTCATCGACGTAGCGCATCTCCAACAATTCGACGTTGGCAAACTCCAACACCGCGCGAACATCCTCCCCCTCACGGTCGATTAACAGTGTTGCGTTCCAGTCAACGATGGTGAGATCCTGGAGGCCATAAGAGATGCGTACGGCTAACGCGTCATCGACTTCCTGGTCGGAAAGTGCTTGTCGTTCGGCGCGCAGAATCTGGGCGATCCTGCGACCATGGTCTGCGCACAGACGGTTCGCGTCGAAGAGCTGGGCAAAGCTTTGTACGTGCAAAATCACGTAATCTTCAACAACGGGAGACGCGTGTGCCTGGCTCGCCGCGTCGCCGATAACCGTTAAGAGTTGACTCACCCGCAACCGCGAATCAGCAAGCAATACCTCGTTGTCGTAAAGCTCTTCGCTGAGCCCGAGTAGATCGTCAAAGGACCCGTCAATGGGTAGGGCGTAAGTGACCGCGACGGCGCCAAAATCGTAAACCATCACATCCAGGCTTGGGCGCGTCGTGAACTTGCCGATCTGGAACAGCTCCGCGTCCCGGCTCACGCGTAGCGGCGGCGGCTGAAATTCGAAATAACTCGGCGTGCGCCGTTTGTGTGCAATGCTCGGCCGCTCGGTCGTCTCATGGATACGGCGGTCGGCTACTTCAAGATTGATCGTGCGCGCCGCGTCATAGGCGAAGACGACGTAACAGACTCCGCTTTGAATGACCGGAGACTCAACTGATGGCGACTGAAACTCGGTCGGTATCATGGACCGAATTTAGCATTTAATGGAGTCAAACGGCACCGTCGCTGAGTCCATCGTCAATTTCGCCAGACACCTTCAGTTTTGTCCATTGGGAGAAACGCATTTTTAGTGCCCCATAAATTTATGTGAGCAAGATCATTGATTGCCGTTTCTATGATAGCAACGCTCGACAATACGTTAATCTGAAGATACTTATATCCGCTGGGAATTTGTCCGTGGCGTGACGTTTGTTTGGTTCTCGTTGCAGAAACTGCTTTCGACGGAGGTTCTATGGCGGTCGGTAAAAGTTGGGGTGAATGGTGGCGCGAGTTTCTCGGGTTTTCCCTCGACGTAAGGGCCAAAGCGCTAGCAATTTTGAACGACCGATACGTCAAAGGAAGCCAGCATGTCGCGCACTACAAGCAACACGCGGATCGGATGCAGTACAGTCAATTTCGCGAGAGGTTGTTGGCGATCGCCGTGGATGAAGCGAAACATGTCGAATGGATTGCTGAGAAGATCAACTTGTTAGGTGGGACATTGCCTGACGTCCCGCCGCTTAACAGTACTGAGAAGACTAGTTGGCAGTACTTATTGGAAGATCTGAACGAGGAGCAGCAGTGCTCAGGGGAGCTGATCGAACAGGCGCGCAGCATCCGCGAAGAGCTGCCGGCCGTCGCCGAAGTCTTGGAGCGGATCTATGAAGACGGTAGAAGACACCGCGACACTCTCCGTGAACTGCTGATGAGAAGCGATCCGCAGTCTCATTTGAGCTACTTAAGCTGACAGCAAACTCAACTTTGAATGGGAATGAGTGAAACAGTATCAAGTTTTCGCCGCAGGAGCTTCGAAGCTTTCCCACTCAGCCGATCAACACCGGTTTCCCCACAGGTACAGCGCCGGAGTGAATATCCTGAGACACTTCTGCGCCTTGCCGAATCTGCAATCCTTGCCGTTAAATATGTTGCAGATTGGACCACGCCCGCTTGAGTCAACCTACAATCAACCCCGCGGCCCGGGCGCCAACAAGGGTTGAGTTTTTGCACGCCGACTATCGATGCGCATGTCGATCGTGCCGACGATTTTTTACCGAAAGAATCCCGTGGATGACTAGCGTCAAGAGCGCGAGGAGCACCAGGTAAATGAGTTCGGTTTCGTTCGCCATAAACACCTCCGGCCGAAAAGAACTCGCATGTCCAGTCTATCGTCTCAATAGTTTTAAAGGCAGAGCATGTGCCACTGGTAGGATCTCTAGGCGCTTGAAAAAATTTGCTCTTCGGAGCACGTCACGCCGTACCCCTCCGAATGTAAAAGACCCCGGATTAATTCAGGGTTGGATCTCCAGCCACCGCTTTGCCACTTGGCGCCAGCGGCTTTCGCCGCTTCGGATTGCGCAGAATCTGCAGCGACCTTTGCTCGATCTGCCGAATACGCTCGCGCGTAACCGCAAACATCTCGCCGAGTTCCTCGAGAGTGTAATCGCGCTTTTCCTCGATACCGAAGCGTTTACGCAGCACGGTTTCCTGGCGCGGTGTCAACAGAGAAAGGGCTTTTCTAACTTCTCTGCGGAGAGTGCCGTCCAACGCTTGTTCTTCAGGCTTGGGCCGAATGCGATCTTCGACGAAGTCTTCAAGCCGATCACCGTCCTCCCAAATCGGAGTTTGCAATGAAACCGGCTCCCCATGGGTCTGCACCAATTTTAGCAAATCCTGAACGGACAACTCCATCTCCCTGGCCAGTTCTTCAGGCTTGGGATCGCGACCGAGCTTTGTCTGCATCTGGCGCGCAGTCTGGAGGACCTTATTGCGCGATTCGACTCGGTGGACCGGTACGCGAATCGTGTGTCCAGTGTCGATGAGCCCGCGCGTGATACCTTGACGAATCCACCAACTCGCATAGGTAGAAAAACGGAAGCCAAGCCGGTAGTCGAATTTTTCGACCGCGCGCATCAGTCCGAGATTGCCTTCCTGAATCAGGTCCAGAAAGCTCAAACCCCGGTTGATATACTTCTTGGCGATGCTCACGACCAGCCGTAGGTTGGCCTCGGTGAATTCCTTCCTAGATGTGCTTACCAGAGCTTCGCCGTCTTGGATCAGGTGCGCCTGATTCATCAGCTCCGCTGCAGGAAGCCCAGCATGTTCTTCCAATGCATGGATTTCGGTGGTTATTTTGATCCGCTTGCCATTGCGGAACTCACGGTACTGTCGTTCCAGGACATTGAGTCGATCGGCCACATGCCTTACTCGACCAATTAACTCATCGATTTTTGTCGACGAGAGGTGCAATTCTTTCATGACTGCGAGCATTCTAGCCGCCAGCACTTGTTGTTGCCCGAGCAGCTTGGCACGTCGTTGCTGAGACACACGGGAGCGCTTTAGCTCGCGCGCGATGGCTGCGTTCCGCTCGCTGATTCTCGACAGTTTTGCGATCAGTTTGAGAAATGTCTTTGGGTCGTCACCGCCCTGCTCGTCGCTATCTTCCTCATCGCCATCGTGCTTGTCGGTGATCTCGCCCAGCGACAGCTCGCCACTTGCCACAGCCTGGCCAAGTCGGAGCACCTGACGCATTGTCATCGGCGTAGAGAAGAGCGCTTCGAGGATCTGTTTCTGACCCTGCTCGACCCTCATAGCCAGTTCTACCTCCCGCTCTCGCGTCAATAGCGCAACCGAGCCAATGTCGCGCAGGTACTGCTGCACCGAGCCGAGCGCGATATCCGAACCTGCCGGCTCTGACTCGTCGCCATCCTCAGTATCGTCGACCGGCTCGATATCGGGCGCACTCTGCTCTTGATCGTCGAATGAACCGACGCCCAATTCGCGGTCTTCAAAATTCTCGTCTGTCTCTCTTTCCGTGTCGAAGGGGGGGGACATTGTAATCTCCTTAGTCATGTTTCCATGCTCCGGCGCCCTACAATAAGAAATTCCTGGGGGTAAGAAGTTAGACGCTCCGGGCGATCTTTTCGTTCAACATATGTTCTTATGTTATGCAATTTACTAATGCTAGTTGCCGGTACCCAAAAGTGGCACAGGTCATTTGATAGCCAAAACATCAAAGAGCGAGTTTAGAAACAGCCAAATATAAAGATAAGGACCACTGTGTGGGCTGTCAAGGAGAGTTCGCAAAACTTGAAAAAATCACCCGTAATCGGGTTGGCGAAACTTTACGGATAATTCCAGGAGCTGAAGAATACCCATATATATCCATATACTGCGATTACCCCGTGGCACGTTATATGCGTTATTGTGAAAATAGCTTCCTTTTCTTTTCAAGGAGGTGTTCTATGAATGAGACGGACATTCAACAGCGATTTCATTTAATGCAAAGGGAAATCGAAGCGACGGCGACTTTGTCGAAAGACGCCAAGATCGATTTAATCGCAGCTGGTCGATTCATTCAAAATTGAACTAGAAGTCATGAAAACGTATAACATATATGGACGTTTCCACCCCCGGATTTATCGAAGCCTATCCAAAGGTCAAAGATGAAATATTCAAGCGGTCGATCCGAATGGATCGGGACGACCCAGGGACCAAAGCACTGAGCCGAGGCGATGTTAGCATTGATTATGAAGCGCAAAGTGTCCGGCGTTCCGAGGGATCAGGAGTTGGTATCAAGGCAGGAGCTTTTCGATCAGTATGGAAAAAAAGTCGATCGCTTCGAAAGCCATTGCGTAAGTCGTAAGTAGGGAAGGTGAAGATGCGATTCAAAAGCCGGGAACATGCCGCACAGCAATTAATCGAGCAGTTGAGCCCGTATTGCGTGAACCAGAATCCTTTAGTGCTGGGCGTCCCCCGAGGCGCC
The DNA here is from genome assembly GCA_035637295.1 of Verrucomicrobiia bacterium. GTDB lineage: Bacteria > Desulfobacterota > Binatia > UBA9968 > UBA9968 > DP-20. Next base: position 27,762 of record DASPXM010000334.1, on the reverse strand, counting down.
GTGCCGATGACCAGAATGATCGCCGACGCTTTGGCAGGCGAGCTTGACGTCATCCTGGTTCGCAAGCTCAGCCATCCTGATCAGCCCGAGTTCGCCATCGGCGCTGTTGATGAGAGCGGTAACACTTTCTTCGCGGAATGGGCCGCCGACGTCGACCCCCAATTTGTCGAAGCCGAAAAACAACGGCAGCTTACGGTGCTGCGCGGGCGGCGCGCTCGCTACACACCATGGCGCGAGCCTATCGATCCGAACGATCGGATCGTCATTGTCGTCGATGATGGAATCGCCACAGGGTCGACGATGACGGCGGCTTTGCGCGCGGTGCGTGCGAAGAAACCAAAAAAGCTCATTGGCGCAGTTGCCGTAGCATCGCTGGATGCGGCGCGCGCCATGTTGCACGAGTGCGACGCCATGGTTTGCTTGAATGTCTCCGCGGATTTCTTTGCCGTGGGGCAGTTCTTCGAAGATTTCACCCAGGTGTCGGAGCAGGATGTGATTGCCGCATTGCGAAAGAGTAATGCAAGGGCCCCGGCCGTGGCATAAGCTTACTATGCCTAAAGCACATAACCTTTGCGCTCCCCGTCTCAGCTCAGCATGTTGATCACGCGTGACTCACCGCAGCGCGCACGTATCCATTTCACGATTGAATGCGGGCGCAAAAAGAAAACCATCTTTCTGAGCCGCTTCGGCGGTACGGGTCACACGACGACGACCGAGTCGTCGCTGCCGTGCGCGTTGGGCACATACTTGTCGGCACTCCAATCGTTCGCCCAATGCTGCCCATCCACGAGGTAGCGGAAGTGATATTCCTTGTTTGGCTCCAGGCTCAGCGTGGCCGTAAAGGTTCCGTTTTTAAGACGTTTCATACGGGTCGTATCTCGACTCCAGCCGTTGAAATCCCCCACCAGACTTACATTGGTTGCCGAGCCGACAGCCTCCTTTGGAATAGAAAATGTAACCTTACATACCCGAGCTTTCTTGAGGTACTGCTTCTTTAAACCCATGGCGATTCTCCAAGATTGAAGTGAGTAATGAAAAATATCCCGTCGATTTCCCGTAGAACATCGGGACGCGATGTTGCCTCAATGATAAAAAAACGTTGCGCAATTCGCAAAGGTGACGAGAAAAAATCAGGTTAAGCCACGAGAAGCGTATTATCTTCAGAAGGTATCCGGTGAACGGCGTGTTCCCGGAAATTCAAAACTCCCCGTTCTTTCATTCTTTGATTTTGTTGAGTCCTTGGGTCAGGAGATCGACAGGAATCGGTAACACGATCGTGTGGTTTTTTTCCGCTGACACTTGCACGAGACTTTGCAGAAAACGCAAATGCATGGCGTTCGGCTGCCTGGCAATTATTTCGGCGGCGTCGGCAAGCTTTTGGGAGGCTTGAAACTCACCGTCGGCGTGAATCACCTTCGCTCGCCGTTCTCTTTCAGCCTCCGCTTGTTTTGCCATGGCACGGTGCATGTCCTGAGGCAGGTCGATGTGCTTGACTTCAACTAAAACAACTTTGATCCCCCATGGCTCGGTCTGCGAATCGATGATCTCCTGAATCCGGCTGTTGATTTTTTCCCGCTCCGCCAACAACTCGTCGAGCGGAGCCTGACCACAGACGCTGCGCAGAGTCACCTGAGCAAGCTGAGAAGTGGCAAACAGATAGTTTTCCACCTCGCGGATCGCGCGGTTGGGATCTACGACTCTGAAATAGAGCACCGCGCTCACTTTGACAGAGACGTTATCCCGAGTGATGACGTCCTGCGGCGGCACGTCCATGGTCACGGTGCGCAGATCCACGCGGACCATTTTTTCGACTAACGGTATGACGTAAGTAATTCCTGGACCGCGCGCCGCGGCCATGCGTCCGAGACGGAAGATCACCGCTCGTTCATACTCGCGCAGAATCTTGATGCCGCTGATGAGAATGATTGCGGCGATGACAACGAACGTCCCAACAAGACCGAGCAGTTGTCCGATAAGCTCCAACATGGTTGTCTTCTCACTCGCCAATCAAACGATTCAAGTCGTTCAAAGTCGGCGATCTCTTGCATCGACTACATTATTCGGGTTGACCCACATAGCAACTCTTCTCTCCGGAGCGACGCAGCTTACCTTGACCGACTCTTTGACTGCAACTGAATTAGGTTTGGGTCGCGTCGGAACGTTCATCGGTTTGACCTGCCTTTGCCTTCTACGGGTCGCTATCCGGAATCTGTTTGATTTCTTCAAGCCAGACTGTGGCTTCGCTATCGCTTGGTGCGCGGTAATCGCCGCGCGGCGACAAAGAGCCCCCGGAGCCGACCTTTGGAGCGTTAGGAATGCAACTCCGCTTGAATTGGCTTTCCTGAAAAAACCGCCACGCGAAGATTGACAACCAATGCTTGATGTCGGCGATGGTGTATTGATTTCGTCTGCCTTCGGGAATATCGGGCCATTGGCCCAGTGTCCGATCCCGCCAAGAGCAATAGGCGAGGAACGCGATTTTCGAAGGCAAATAGCCGAAGCGAGCGATGTAATAGAGATTGAAGTCTTGAAGCTCATAGGGACCGATAACATCCTCTGTTCTCTGGCCAGGTTGCTCGTCGTTGGGATCGCTGGGAATCAGTTCCGGGCTGAATTCGGTTCCGAGGATCGAACGCAAGATCGCGCTGGTTTTCTCGCCTAGCTGGTTTGTGTCAGCCACCCAGCGGATGAGGAACTGAATGAGCGTCTTCGGAACGCTTGCGTTGACGCTGTAATGGGACATGTGATCCCCGACCCCGTAGGTGCACCAACCGAGAGCGAGCTCGCTCAGGTCACTTGTTCCCAGCACCAAAGCCTGATGGAGGTTGGCAAATCGGAACAAATGGCTGGTTCGTTCGCCTGCCTGAACATTTTCAAAGGTCACGTCGTACACCGGCTCGCCACGTGTGTAGGGGTGGTCAATATCGTGGAGCATCTGCTCGCAGCTCGGGCGAATGTCCACTTCATGGGCGGCGCATCCAACGGCTGCCATCAGGGCCTTAGCATTTAACAGAGTCCGTTGGATGGTGGCAAAACCAGGCATCGTGTAAGCGAGAAGATTGGACCGCGGTAGTCCCAAGAGATCCAGCGCGCGAGCGGCGACGATGAGCGCATGGGTCGAATCGAGACCGCCCGAGACGCCGATCACAATCTTCGATATGCGGGAACTCTTGAGCCGCGTCACCAGCCCTTGCACCTGAATATTGTAGGCTTCGTAGCAGCGGCGGTCGCGTAATACCGGATCTGACGGTACGAAGGGAAATCTTTCGAACCTGCGTTTGCACAGCAAACTGCCGGTGCTGGGCAAATCAATCTTGAAGTCGATTTTGCGAAATTGGCGCAGCCCTTCGCGGTGATGCTGCATGCTCTGGCCGAAGCTGTTCTGGCGCATGCGCTCCAGCGTGAGCCGTTCCAGGTCGAGCTCAGCCACGACGAGTTGGGAGTCGTAGCGAAACCGTTCGGACTCGGCGATGAGGGTCCCGTTCTCATAAACCAGTGCATGACCGTCCCAGGCGAGATCGGTAGTGGATTCTCCTGGTCCGGCGGCGGCGTAAAGATACGAGGAAAGACAGCGGGCGGACTGATTCGCGACCAGGTTGTGACGGTATTCGTCCTTACCAATGGTGATATTCGAGGCGGAAAGATTCAGGATAATCGTCGCGCCAGCCAGCGCGGCGTTGCAGGACGGTGGAATCGGCACCCAGAGATCCTCGCAGATCTCCACGAAAAACATGAAATCTTGGTGGGTTTGGCACTGAAAGAGAAGATGCTCGCCAAAAGGGATTTGCTGCTGGTCTAGGAGGTCGATAGCAGTGCTGCGCGCCGCCGATGCCGGCGCGAACTGCCGATACTCGTAGAACTCCCGATAATTTGGCAAGAATGTCTTAGGAACGATCCCCAGTATTTCACCATGAGCCAGGACGACGGCGCAGTTGAACAGCAGATCGTCGACCTGAAGCGGCATGCCGACAACAGCGACTGAATTTAACGTTTCGGAAGCTTTCAGAACTCTGCTCAGAGCTTCCAGCGCGCCTTGCAGTAACGCCTGCTGATGAAAGAGGTCTTCGCATGAGTACGCGGTCAGACCCAACTCTGGAAATAGCACGAGAACGGCCTTCTCGTGCTCGGCTCTTTCTATCAACTCGATGATCCGTGCTCCGTTGAATGCCGGATCCGCCACACGTACTTCGGGTATTCCGACCGCGGCGCGAACGAAACCGTGATTATAAAGATTGAAAAACTCGCTATTTTTCATGGGTTCATAAGCTGACGGGTGGACTATGTCGGATTTTTTCGCGGCAGGCAACGGCGAGCCGAGGAGCCGTCATCAAGTCACTATGCTTCTCGCGCTCTTCCAGGCGCGGGTCCCGATCTTCCAAAGTTCACGTTGTTGGACAGTTTGTTTTTTTCTTACCGCGGGCAGCGTTAGCACAAAGCTTTTTTCTTGCACTGCTGCTAGACACAAACGGTGAGCTCGTGAGTTGCCGTCAAGCGCAAAGCGTTTCATACTTGAATGGAGAGAGGTAGTGGCGACCCAACCGCCCAGCAACCGGCCAGCGGAATTCTGCAAGTGAAGATTCTGGTTCTAAACTGCGGAAGCTCGACGCTCAAGTTTCAGCTGATTGAAACCGTCAGCGTAAAGGACAAAGAGCGCAAGCTAGCGCGCGGCATTGTCGATCGAATCGGCAAACAGGCGTCCTACCGCTTTGAAGCGGGCGGCGCCGTTTCGCAGGAGAAGGCTGCCGTCATTTCAACTCACGAAGAGGCCGTCCGACTGGTTATCGACTGGCTGCGGTCGAAACCCGGGCTCGATTCCATCGACGCCGTCGGCCACCGCGTGGTGCACGGCGGGGATAGATTCACCAGCTCGGTTTTAATTGACGATGAGGTTATCGCCACTATCGAAGCGCTCTGCGAGATCGCACCGCTGCACAATCCCGCGTCCCTCAGCGGCATCCGCGCGGCGCGAAAAATCCTCGGCGCGTCCATGCCGATGGTGGCGGCGTTCGACACTTCATATCATCACAGGATTCCCGAGCAGGCGGCGCTCTATGCAATTCCTTATGAACTCTCTCAAAAACACAAGATTCGTCGTTATGGTTTTCACGGCTTGGCGCATCAGTACGATGTCGCTCGTTACGCAGAAATCGTCGGGAAGAGGACGGACGAGATCGACGCTGTCACCTTGCATCTCGGCAACGGCTGTTCGGCGAGCGCGGTCCGCAATGGACAGTCGATCGATACCTCGATGGGTTTTACGCCACTCGAAGGTTTGGTCATGGGCACCCGTTGTGGAGATTTGGATCCCGCATTGGTGAGTTATCTCGCGCGCAAGGAAGCAGTGGATGCGGCGGAAGTTGAGCAATGGCTAAACCAGCGCTCCGGTCTGCTCGGTCTTTCGGGAATCTCCAATGACATGCGCGAGTTGGCCGCGGCCTATGATAAGAATCCGCGCGCACGCCTTGCCGTCGAAGCGTTTTGTTATCGCGCGCGCAAGTATTTGGGCGCGTATCTGGCGGTTCTTGGCGGCGCAGAAGCGGTGATGTTTAGCGGCGGCATTGGTGAAAATTCTCCGTTAGTGCGCGCAATGATTTGCCGCGATATGGATTGGTGCGGCATTCGATTAGATAGCGCCGCCAATGAAGCGGTCCTGGGCAGAGACGGAATCATATCGAGTGACGACTCTAGTCTGAAGGTTGCCGTTATTCACACCGACGAGGAAATGATCATTGCGCGCGAGACAGTTCTGTTGATCGGAGGTTGACCCATGAACCAGCAGACATCTAGTGAAACCAGTCTTGGCGTGGGTGCGTTGCAGGCCGTCGAGCATTACCGGCGCGCCGTCAATTACCTTGCCGCGGCGCAAATCTATTTGAAGGACAATCCCTTGCTGGAGGAGCCACTCCGTCCCGAGCACATTAAAGATCGACTCCTAGGCCACTGGGGGACCGCCCCGGGGATCAACCTCATCTATGCGCATCTCAATCGGCTGATTCTGGCGACCGACGCGAGCATTCTCCTCATCACCGGTCCGGGCCACGGCGCGGCGGCAAACCTGGCGAACATGTATCTGGAAGGAACGATCACTGAGTTTTTTCCCGATTTGACACGTGATCGCGCCGGTCTCGAACGATTTGTAAAATCGTTCTCATGGCCCGACGCTTTTCCGAGCCATCTTTTCCCTGGTTATCCCGGCGTCATCCATGAAGGCGGCGAGTTGGGCTATGCCTTGTCGACGGCGTTCGGCGCTGTGCTCGATAATCCGGAATTGATCGTCGCCTGCATCGTCGGTGACGGCGAAGCGGAGACCGGCCCGACGGCCGGCGCGTGGCATAGCAATAAGTTCCTGAACCCTAAGAACGACGGCGCGGTGTTGCCGATTCTCCATGACAACGGATTCAAGATCGCCAGTCCGACTATTTTTGGCAGCATGAGCGATGATGAGCTGCGGGCGCTCTTCAGCGGTTACGGTTATTCAGTTCGGATCGTCGATTTGAGCGACCACATCGATAAAGCAATGAGCGAGGCGGTGTTCGGAGCCTATGGCGAATTGTGCGCGATCCAAAAAGTGGCGCGCTCCGGAGATGTCGTCGAAAGACCACATTGGCCGATGATTATCTTGCACACGCCGAAGGGATGGAGCGGTCCCAGCATCGTAGACGGCCACGCTATCGAAGGTTCTTTTCGCGCCCATCAGGTGCCAGCAAAGGATGCCAAGACCAACCCCGTTCATCTGAAAGTGATAGAAAACTGGTTGCGATCGTACAATCCGCACGAGCTTTTCGACGCCAACGGTTCTCCCGCGGCGGATGTTATGGCCTGCTGTCCGCGCGGGACTCACCGCATGGCAACCAATCCGCACTCCTTCGGCGGCGAGGTCCGCCGTCCGCTCAAATTGCCTCCTGTGAGCGACTATGGCGTCGATCTTCGAACACGCGGACAGAATCACACCAGCAGTGTCGAAGAACTGGGAAAATATCTGCGCGACGTCGTCCGTTTAAACGAAGCGAGCCGCAACTTTCGCATCGTTTGCCCCGACGAACTGGAGTCGAACCGCGTCGGGGCGATTCTTGACGTCACTGATCGGCAATATGTTTGGCCGTTGCCGGCAAACAGCGAGCATATTTCGCCCAGCGGGCGCGTGCTGGAGGTGCTGAGTGAGCATAATTGTCAGGGGTGGCTGCAAGGGTACTTGCTCACGGGGCGGCATGGCATCTTTCCCTGCTACGAGGCATTTCTGCCGATTGTCGATGGGATGATGAATCAATACGCCAAGTTTCTGAAGTCGTCACTGGAGATTTCTTGGCGCAAGCCGATTTCCTCATTGAACTACTTGCTTACCTCTGAAGCTTGGCGACAAGAACACAACGGTTATTCGCACCAGGGGCCGGGCTTTATCAATAATCTCTTGACCAAGAAAGGACACACTTACCGGATCTATTTACCGCCTGACGCCAACTGTTTGATATACACGATCGAAGAGTGCCTGACCGTGACAGATATGATCAATGTCGTCATCGCCGGCAAGCAGCCGATGCCACAGTGGCTGATGCGGGAGGAGGCAATCGACCACTGTGACATCGGCGCGTCGATCTGGCGCTGGGCGAGCACCAATGAGGGTGAAGACCCGGAGCTGATCCTCGCCTGTGCCGGCGACAATTTGACTCTCGAAGCGATGGCCGCGGCGGACATCCTGCGACAAGAAGCTCCCGAATGGCGCGTGCGCGTCGTCAACGTCATCGATCTGCTGGTTCTAGGGATTCCGCAAAAATATCCGCATGGATTGGAAGAAGGGAGATTCACGAGATTGTTCCCGCTTGACTGTCCGGTTATTTTCAATTTTCACGGCTATACCGCCGCAATCAAGCAACTCCTGTGGGAGCGACCACAAAACGAGCGCTTCGATCTGAACGGCTACCGTGAGGAAGGCACGACGACGACGCCATTCGATATGCATGTGCACAATCGGACGAGCCGGTATCACCTCGTGATTCAAGGCGCGCAAAAAATCGCCGCCCGTAATCCAGCAGCGGCAGCCGCGGCGGAAGAACTGATCGTCAAATATGAGCGAAAGATCGCCGCTCACGGCGCGTTCATCCGGCGCGAAGGTGTCGATCCGCCGGAGATCGCCGGGTGGAAGTGGACGAATTGATCCTCGCGAGTGTAACATAAGGGGAGCCAAATCGGTGTGGGAGGTAAGAGGTAATATGAACGAGCGCCACAATTCCAATCTAGACGAGCGTTCCGGTCAGCGGCCCATGAATTATTCAGCAATCCTTCGCGTGATTGGGCAGGCGTTGGAGCCTTTGCGACCTGAGACATATGAAGTGGTGTGCTACGCTGATTGCTATCTCGTTCGGTGTCGAGTCAAGGAGGACAGACAAGCCAAGAAAGAAGAAGAAAAAAAGGTTAGAGGACTGGCAGCGTTTCTACGCCTGTGGAGGGAACCAAAAGATCCAAGTCTTGGTGACAAGCCGGTCGAGGGCGCTTTCATGAATGTGGAATTCTTGTATTCCGTGGAAGAGCTAAAACGCCAGGATGAAGAGCGCAAAGGGCCGCGGCGTGATCCCCATGCGATGCCTGAACCCTACAGTCACTCAAATACGCTTCGAGCGGTCGGGGAGTTTTTAGACCGCAAGCTTGATGCAAAACTTCTCTTTGCCTCCAATCGTGGTCAAGACGTGGTCATTCTGTACGAGACGACGGCAGGTGTTCGCAAGCTGGAAGAGTACCCGATTTCGACGCTCTACGATTTTTCGGTCAAGAGATACGTCAAAAGAAAAAAGTGAAATGACTTTGGGTCATCAAAGGGCCAAGTTTTTATTGATAGTCAGAGAATTCTTCAGTGCTAAGGGAGATCCTTTCTTAGTTGCTCTATTTTTCACCTGCTGAAATCGCCAGCGCTCGTTCTGATTTGCTATTAGTGTCCGCGAGAGGTTGAGGAATTATAGAGAATACGAAAAGTCTAAATCGCCGATCTCTTTGATTGATCGGCCGATATGATGATATCGCAGCGCAGTGGATACCATCAAGCAGAATTTGGCGTCATCAAACATCAGGGCGCCGATGTAATATTCACTGTCGTGTTCGATTACCCAATGACAGTGTTTTGCTGTTCCGTGGCTTGCGGCTACGTACTTCAGAGTTTCGACCTCGCCCCTACTTATCTGAGAGACTGGCCACCCTTCTTGGGGGCGAGCTTAAAGTTGCAAGCGAGTACGGCAAAGGCTCGCCGTTTAACCAAAGTTTGGGTCGCGGATAAGTGGAAACGACATGTCTCTACGCACCGGCTGAATCGACGTTTGACTATTCGTGTGACTGTTAACGCCGTTAGCTTGCCATTTTTCCGAAACGTTGAACAAACACCGCGTGAACAGCAGGCGTGCGCTGTCAATCTGGCATGACGCCTTTTGACATCTCTGGCAACAAGCCCTCCATTCTGCCAAGTTGACAGCGGTAATCTCTGGTGAGACAAAGGTTTTCGCGATTGGCACATAGCCTGCTTTCAAGGTGGATTTATGGCCTACAAAGTCTTACTGATCGAAGATAATACCGACTGCCGCGAACTCTTCGCCATGATTATTCGTCATTTAGGCTTTCAGGTTCTCCAGGCGGACGACGGCGAAATCGGCGTGCAAAAGGCGTTGAGCGAGAGGCCCGACCTAATTTTTATGGACATTAGTATGCCGAACATGAGCGGTATCGAGGCAACAACCTGTTTGCGAGAAATCTCGGTAACGAGGAATACTCCAATCATCATTTGCACTGCCTGGATGGCCGAGCAACACCGCGAGGCTGCCTTGAGATGCGGCGCCCGTGAGGTCATCTTCAAGCCCGTTTCTGTCAATGAACTCCAGACCGTTTTACTGCGCTACCTGCCTGCCCCCAACGATGACAAACTGGTGCATTGAAGGACCATGCGCTTGCATCTCCGAGAATCACGTTCCTAACCCGCTATACATCGGCTGCCCTAAACTCGAACCGTATCGCCCGGACTATTTCGCCGCCCGACCGCGTGCTGACGGCGCCAACCGAAACCAAAAACTCGAGACGATCGCTTGGCCGGCGATCGGGAACAACCCAAATCGGTCCAGCTCAGCGGACTTTGCCGGCGCGTTCGGAAGTCATTTCCACATCGTTGATTTGAGCCAGAGAAAATTTGGCATAAGCTTGCCTCACAAGAGCTCAAATTTTCGCGCCAGGATACTGTGCTTACTATGCGCTCGAAAAGCGGGACGCGACATTGCCAGGACTGCTTGACAATGCTTCAGTCTATCGGTTAGTCGTAAAAAGCCATGAGGGACGAAATTCTTGAGTCTTTTTCGACACCGATCGCGGCCGCTTCCTTCCACGAGCTTAGTAATAACGATGAATCGGTGTTGGTTAAGGAGGAGTTGTCATGAAACCACAAGAGTGGCGGCAGAAATTGGGCGACTGTGTGCGCGATTTGTTCTTGTCGCCGGAGATGAAACATTTTTACTCGATTCCCATGACCACGGAGAGAGCGCGGATTTACCTGCTGCAATTAAGTCTCTACGTTCGCCAGCGCAGAAATTTCTGGCCTCAGGTGGCGGCCAACTGCCCCGAGTTCGAGGTCAAGCAGCGCATCATGGAGCACGAACATGAGGAGCTGGTCGAGGACGAGCATTCTAAAGCGGGTCATCTCGATCTCATCTTTCGACAGGGAAAAGAGTTGGGCCTGAGCGTCGACGATGTTTTGAATGCGCAACCGCTGCCGACAACCAAGGCGGCGATCTATGCTTGGTTTTGGATCGCGCGCAATCGCCCATGGCAAGAAGCGATCGCGGCTTCGACCATCGCCGAGTGGACCAACGATGACCGATTACTGGGAGACATCGGTGGGGGAAATTGCACGCGCCTGTATAAAATCTGGAAACGCGATCTGAATTTCGCCGACACACAGATGCCCAACTTCACGGCGCACAGCAAAGCCGATGTGAAGCATTCCGACATGTTCATTGACGTGCTCGAAAAATATGTCGCTCCAGGCAGAGAACAGGACGTGCTCGATACCGCCAAGGAATCGATGGATCTTCATCGCGCCTACTTCGGTGGCATGGCTCATGCGATGGCGCAGGCATCGTAAGTCTGGTCAAGAGGTACTCCGTGAAGCTGGAAGAACTCGACAGCCAGTTGGAAAAGAATCGACTTTCAGGATTTTGGCGCACACGCGTGCCGTCGCATGCATCGGAGGCGCCCTATCTTTGGAAGTGGGAGCCGTTGCTCGACGGCTTGCTTAAGGCGAGCGAAACGATCGGCATCGAGCAGGCCGAGCGGCGCGCCATTCGGGTGGTGAACCCGCATCTGCCGATCAAGTCGACGTCGCACACTTTGCAGGTGACTTTCTCAATCGTAAATCCTGGCGAGGTGGCAAAGGCGCACCGGCACAACATGGCGGCGATTCGCTTCGTCGTGCAGGGCAAGGGGGCCTACACGGCGGTCGAGGGCGAAAAATTTTTTATGGAAGAGGGCGACCTGATTCTCACGCCAAACTGGACTTGGCACGATCATCACAACGAGTCTGAAGATCCAATTATCTGGCTGGATGGTCTGGACGGCCCGCTGATTCAGTCGCTCAACATACTTTTCTTTGAGGAATCGGAAATTCCTGAACAATCGATTACTCGTCAAACCGGCGAGTCGCTGAGTCGTTTGGGATTTGCGCGCGCACCCAAAAAAGACGAGGCGCATTCGCGCGGCGTTCCGTTCCGCTACGCCTGGAAGGATACCTACGCTGCACTCAAGACGATGGGCGAAGGGGACCGCGATCCATATGACGGAACATTGCTGCGTTATATCAATCCGACAAGCGGTGGGTACACTTATCCGACGATGTCCTGCGAGGTGCAATTATTCAAGGCGAGGGAAGCGACACAGTTCCACCGCCATACCAGCACGGCGATTTATCATGTTTTTAGAGGTGAAGGCCGAACCAAGGTCGGCGAAGGCTATCTCGAGTGGAAAAAAGGCGACACCTTCGTCGTGCCGCTTTGGCAGTGGCACGGGCATGAAAATCTTTCGAACGATGAGTCGATTCTTTTTTCGATCAGTGATCGGCCGGTAATGGATTCGCTGCAGCTCTACCGGGAAGAGCTGACACGCTAACAATTCCCTTTTTCTCTTTTCGACGTGGTTTGTGCCGAAGATAACGCATGGGCTCTCCAAGCAAAATTAAACTCGCGAGCCGCGCCTATGACGGCGTACTGCCGATCCTGCGCGGTCAGTTGGGAATTTCCGGGTTCGAATTCGAAATCGTTGAGACAGAGGATGTGCCGGGCATGTTTTCGGGCATGTTCAGAGGACATTACGACGTTTCCGAGATGTCGCTTGGCGAATTGATCTACTATACTTCGAGGAACAAAGCCGACTTTGTCGCGATTCCGGTTTTTCCCTCGCGCGTGTTTCGTCATGACTTTATTTTTATTCGGAAAGATTCGAACATCAATCGACCGACAGATTTGAACGGCAAGAAGATCGGCTTTCTCCGCTGGGTGCAGACGGCATCGATATGGATGCATGGTATGTTGATCGACGAATACGATGTGTCGGCAAAAGAGTCCGAGTGGTATGTCGCATCGATGCATCATTGGGACGAGCATGATCCCGGCGCGACGATCGAACCGCGCGACGGCTCGGTGATTCGCTTGATTCAAAACCGCGGCAGGAATACCTCCGAGCGTGCTTGCCACGCGCTCTTCGATGGCGAGGTCGACGCGTTGGGTGTTACCGAGTCACAGCTTACGACTTTGCTCGCCGACGATTCGGTAGGGAAGCTGTTCGAGAACTCCCGTGAGGTCGAGGCGAGCTATTTTCGAAAGACGAAAATATTGCCGATCATGCATGTCATGGCGATGCAAAAGAGATTGGTCGAAAAATACCCGGAGCTCCCGGAAAAGCTGTTTCATCTTTATGTGGAGGCAAAACGCTGGGCGCAACACTGGCGCCGGGCGATCCCCAGTCTCGTCGAGGCCTGGCCCAACTACTATCTCGCGGACGAGAGGCAAATCTTTCATACCGATCCGTGGGCTTACGGTTTAGAAGCTAACCGCCACGTGCTCGACAAATTCCTCGCCTACTGTTACGACCAGGGCGTTACGGCGCGAGGTATCGCTCCTGAAGAGATTTTTGATTCTAGCACAGTCAAGCTGGTCGAATAATTTTCGCAGTTCATCGAAAGGAGCTTCCTATGGCGACGGCGACCGCGACGGCAAGTAACCCCACGACGACGAATCCTTGCGACCTGCGCGACTGGCTCAAGGAAGTCAAACGACTCGAACAACTCGAACACATCTCCGGCGCCCATTGGGACCTGGAGATCGGCGCACTGACGGAAATCATTCTTGAAAGAATACCAACGCCGCCGGCGATCATCTTCGACAATGTTCCCGGGTTTGATCCCAATCGCCGCGTACTCTCGAATATGCTCGAAACCTTGGAGCGCACGGCGTTGACGCTGAACTTGCCGGCGGATTTGAAAACGATTCCTTTGATCGATGCATTGCGTGCTCGATTGCGCGCAATGCAGCCGATCAAACCCAACGTCGTTTCCACCGGTTCGGTGTTTGAAAACGTCGAGCGCGGCGATGAAATTGATCTCACGAAGTTTCCCGTGCCGCGCTGGCACGCGGGCGACGGTGGACGCTATCTGGGTACGGCCCATCTCGTCATTACCCGCGATCCTGAATCCGGTATCGAGAACGTTGGCTGTTACCGCGTCATGCTGCACGACAAGGATAAGGTTGGGTTGTATATCTCGCCCGGCAAGCACGGCAAAATGCATTATGAAAAGGCGATGAGGGCGGGCAAGTCTTTTCCGGTAGCGATGGCCTTCGGGCAACATCCCTTGTTATTCATCGCCTCGTCCCAGGCAGTTCCTTTCGGCGTGAACGAGTATGATTGGACCGGCGGACTGCTCGGCCAACCGATCGACGTCATAAAAGGACCGCTGACCGGGCTCCACTTTCCGGCCAATGCGGAGATCGTCATCGAAGGAGAAATCATTCCGGGCGAATCCATGCAGGAGGGTCCTTTCGGTGAATGGCCCGGCTATTACGCCAGCGCGCAACGTGCCGAACCTTTTGTCCGCGTCAAAGCGCTTTACTACCGCAACGACCCGATCATCTGCGGCGCGGCGCCATTCAAGCCGACGATCCACGGCATGTACCGCTCTTGCTTGCGTGCTGCGACCGTCTGGAATGGCATGGAGCAAGCAGGCGTGCCGGATATTAAAGGCGTGTATCTGCCGCCGCCGGCGCAGCGCTTTATGATAGTGGTGGCGATTAAACAGCGTTATCCGGGTCACGCAAAGCAGGCTGCCTTGGTTGCGTGCCAGTGTCACGCCGGCGCCTATTTAGGGCGTTATGTCGTCGTCGTGGACGACGACATCGACATCACCGATGTCAACGAAGTGCTATGGGCAATGGCCACGCGTTCCGACCCGGCAACTTCCGTGGATATTCTCCGGCGCACTTGGAGCGGCCCTCTTGATCCGATCATCCAGCCCGAGCAAAAGGGCCATAACTCGCGGATGATCATCGAAGCCGTGCGGCCATGGGAATGGCGCGATAAATTTCCTGCCACCAGTGCCATCAGCGATGAAACGCGACAAAAATATTCGACAAAATGGCAACGCCAACTCGCGCAGGTCCAGGCGCGCCATACGCAAGGGCGAGGGCGCGGAGATTAAGAATCGCGACTGATTCGTCAGAGGCTTTGTCAAAGTTGTCTTTAGCCCGCCTTCAAGGCGACTCTTCGGCATCAGTTCTCCTGCTTTTTCCTCACAATGGAAGTGGTCTAATTTGCCGATTTTAGGCGCCCAGCGGCCGAAACCGAACTAGTTGGCCAATTTTGTCCGCAGTAGGTGCACCGTCGCGCTTTTGGGTGGTTAGTTACATTTTTCCGCCTCGCCAAGGAAATCTTTGGAAAAATCGAGCCTTATCGAATGTAGGGGGACTTCTAAAGCGGTTTGGCATAAGACCTGCTCATGCAACCCGATCGGTGAGTAATCACTAGCCATTTTGTCTAAGAAAAGGAGAACCACCGGATGGAAGAAATCATGACACCTTCAGAAGTCGCCGCGCTGCTCAAGATACATCTCAAGACGGTGTATAAGCTCGCTGAAAAAGGCGTGATTCCGGGCAACCGCATCGGGCGCAGCTGGCGCTTCAGCCGTAGTGACGTCCTGGAGCTAGTCTCTACCAAGTCGATGGGCTTGTCTGAGAGCACCGATCCCGTGATGCGCTCGGCAGCAGGCGGTGCGAAGTAATTCAGCTTTGTCTCTCGGTTAGTTGAGTGGAAGATCTGGATCCAATCAAGCAGCTGCAGAGTCTTATCGATGACCGGGGCAAGGTGCTGGAAAAAATATTCAGCATTCATTCCGCTCTAGGTTCGATCATCAATTCGACCGGCTCAACACCACCGGAGTCGCAAGCGCCACAGGAAGCCATACCCACCGGGCAGGACAAATCCATCCAGGTTGCCGAAGATCGCTTGTACGACCGGCTAGTTCAAACACTGCATGATATGCAAGCGCAGATCGAAGAACGGGTGCGCCCGTTGGCGCAGCAGACGGTCGAGGTAGAAATACAGCGCTTGCGCGAACAGTCGAAACAGAATCAAACCGCGTTGCTTGAGTGCCTCGCGCGTATTGACCAAAGCATCTTAAGCTGTCTCGACCGTATCGGCGAGTATCAAAGCCGACACGCGGAACTCCTGAAGCTTAACCAACGTCTTGCCACGCTCGGCGCCGATCCCCAACCTCTCCCCGACCACTGGCCGACGCAGAATGCCAGTGAGATGATTCATTTCCGTCTCGAAGAGTTACGCCTCAAAGGCAAAATCTAAAATCCATTCCGACAGGCATTGTCCGGTATTAATTCGCTCGATCCGGTCGCTCGTTAGTTTCTGCCGCTTTTGCTAAACGGACGTCAATCAGCGCCAGTTGACCGGCGGCAATGGCTTTCAGCCCGCGTTGCAAAGCCGCGCGGGCTTCGCCGGGCTCTTCGACTTTTTCGCCGTAGCCGTCAAATGCGCGCGCTATTGTCGCGTAGTCCGGACTCGGATTGATCGAGATACCAATGAAGTCCTGGTTTTTTTACGGCAAAGCCGTCCGGGAAGAAGCGCGGCACGCCGGACTTTTGCGAATGATAGCCGTAGTTATTGTAGAGCACGATCATGATCGGCAAATTGTGTTCCTGACAAACACCCAGCGCTGCGAGTCCCGGGTCGTAATTAAATGCGCCGTCGCCGATCAAGCACAGAACCGGCCGCCTCGGGTTCGCCGCTTTGACCCCTAGAGCGGTGCCTGTCCCGGTGCCGAGTCCGCCGATGCAGCCTGCGAAGAAGGTGCCCGGCTTCAGCATGTCGAGATACCGATGAATCGAGAGTCGATGGGTGATGGTTTCTTCGACTACGATGGCGTCGGGCGGATGATTTGCGCCAATTCGTAGGTGACCCAGCGCGTATCGATGGGTTTTTGTTCCCGGCGACGTACGGCGTCTTCTTTCCAAGCGGCTTTGCGCGCTTCATAGCGGCCGCGCCATGTTTCGGCGCGGCGCGCGGCGTCGCCGTTCTTTGAAACTTTTTTCTTCACTGAATCCAGCAAATATTTCATCGAGCTTTCGATCTCGCCGGTGAGGATTTGATTGACCGAATAACCCCAGTAAGGAAGCTCGGAGCGCAGCGGATTATCCGACAAGACGGCCACTTTGGTTCCAGGGTTTAGCTTCTTCGATGCCGGGTGCCAGGGCGCGACGACGCCGAGAAGAAGAATCGCGTCCGCTTCTTGCAAGAATTCCATCGGCTCGAAACCGGCATGTAACGGATGGGTTCGCGGAAAGTTCACGTAACTCGATGCGCGGCTCTCGACGACGCCCGCGCCGATCAATTCGGCTAGCTCGACGAGTTTCTCCACGACGCTGGGATTACGTCCGGCTTCTTCGGTGATGATGATTGGATTTTTTGCGCCGGCAAGCAGCGCCGCTAGTTCCTCAATCGCCGCTGGATCGGCCACCGGGGCGGGGATGGGTACGTTGTCCGCCGCCGCGTTTTTCGTCATCTTGTCGAAGAGATACTCCATCGGCAGAGAAACGAAGACGGGTCCCTTGGGAGTGCCCATGGCCAGTTGGCAGGCGCGTTGGATCGTCGACGGCAGCAACGATTTCGCGTTCACGCCGTAGCTCCATTTGACACAGCGGTCGACCAGCCGCGCCGGCCCGCCGATATCGGCGAGAGCGCCAAGCCACTGTGCGCCCACGTCGGGACCGGTTTCCTCGCCGAATCCGAGTGACTCTCCGGTGAACACGACCATGGGAATTTGCTCATGCAGCGCGCCGCGCAGGGCCATTGTGGCGTGGAGCGCGCCGACGGTGGTGTGGATCATCACGGCGGGAAGTTTGCCGGTGGACTTGGCATAGCCGCTTGCCATGCCGACGGCAACTTCTTCGTGGCGCGAGCTGATGTACAGCGGCACGCCCTCGCTTTGCGCTTTAGCTTTGGCGAAAGCTTCCCACACCGGCGACCACTCCGAGCCGGGGGAGGAGAAAATTCTGTCCACTCCCATGTGTGCCAGTACGCGCAACAAAGTATCCGCTCCAGTAAGACCTTCGGTTTCAATCATGGCGATCTCCTATTTAGTTGGAAATGTTCAAGCCGTCCAAACAGTTCAATGGGTGAAATTGGATCGTGGCTCAATTGCGACTACTCAGCTGTAGAAGATTTTGAGCGTTCTTGCTCGTAGGTAATCTAACCCCGCCGCTTTTCCGTCATCTTTGTTCAATTCATAGTTTCTCGCCCCACAACTTTTTGAGAAAGCCGCTGTCTCGCAGTTCATTGGTGAAACGCGGATCGTAGAAGTCCTCCGGCTTCGTCGCCGCAGCCTGGGGTACGGTCTTGCCAATTAAGCTCAAAATGAGCTCAAGCCCTTTCGGATCTACCTGAAGGGTTTTTTCCATCGCCTTCGACTCTGACTCGATAGCATGAGCGAGAACCTCTCGGTCCGTGACCTTGGTGTATTTGGCGACAACCTGGATTGTCCCTTCCGCGTTGGTCAGGAAATAGTGCATCGCTTCGGCATAAGCGCGCATGAACTTCGTAAGCTCCGGCTGTTTGCGCGCTACGGTGTCGCGGGAGGAAACCAGCACCGTCACCGCGAAAGGAATCTTCATGGCGGTAATATCGACAATCACCTTGAAGCCCAGCCGCTGGGCGAACAGATCGTGGGGCGCGCCTGCAATAGCGGCATCAATGGCCCCAGCCTTGAGAGCCGCGATTGCCTGACCGATATCGCCGAGTTGAACGTATTGAAGATCTTTCAGTGTATCGATCTGAAAACGGGATAGGGCTGCCTGAGCGAACATGTCCGGGTTGGAACCGATCCGGTCAATGCCCAGTCGCTTCCCTTTGAGATCTTGAACGCTGGCAATCTCTTTTTTGCCGACGATGTTCCCGGTCATTCTGACCTTGCTTTGACCGATCATCACCAGGGCTTTGGCGCCTCCCACGATGGCCCGCGTCGGCGCGAATCCGCCGATGATTCCCACGTCCGTTTCTCCGCCGAGCACCGACGTTGTGCCGACGGGACCGGAGGCGATAAAGACGAGCTTGACGTCGAGGCCCTGCTTCTTGAAAAAACCGGCTTCCTTGGCGATCCACATGGGTGACATGGAAACGACCGGAGCGGTGTAAAATGCCGTGAGGCTCTGCGATTGTGCGGTGCTCTCGTTGTTTGAACCGATGCAGGTGGCAAGGACAATCCCGAATAGCGCGAGCATCTTGTGAAAAGTGGTCATGGTGATCCCCCTTTCGTAAACGCCGATGACTCTACGTTGGTTCTTGCTCGACAAGCTGTTGGTCGTCCATTACGGCCTCGAACCCAATACCGCAAGCTGCGAATAATGTCCATATGTCGAATGGGTAGGTAGGGAGCGAGCATCAAAGTTTTGCACTTGCGACCAGGAAAGATTTCTCGCTCTGCTCGAAATGACGGTTAAGCGAGGTATCATCGCGAACAAAGTGAGGGACTTGGCGAAACTGAGCCGCTACTTAGGGCTTTCTTTGAATCGCTCTCAGGCTGGCTCTGTGTTGACAGAGCTATTCGCGATCAAATAGGTTTGGCTCGATTACCACATTGTGTTTCTGCCGGTGCGAAGAACATACCAGCGACTAAGTTATGAGTGATAATGAAGCAGAGAATTGGCGGATCGACGTGCACCACCATGTGGTGCCGCCCGAATTTGCCGACGATTCGATGCCGATCAAGGTTCCCGACACGGCGGCGCAACTGCGCTCGATGGACAACTGGCATATTCAAGCGGCTATCACGTCGCTCACGCCGCGAGTAATCTTGAAAAACATGCACCGACTGCGTGAAGTAGCGCGGACGTGCAATGAGTTCCAAGCGCAAATGCTGCGCGATCATCCGACGCGCTTCGGTTCCTTCGCTTTGCTACCGCTACCCGATGTCGACGGCGCACTGGCAGAAATCGCTTACGCCTTTGACGTCTTGCGCCTCGACGGCGTCGGGCTGTTTTCGAGCGTCAACGAGCGCTACTTGGGCGATCCGTCGTTCGATCCCGTTTTCGACGAGCTTAACCGGCGTAAGGCCGTTGCGTTTATTCACCCCACTCACTGCGAAGCTGCCGAGCATACCGGCTTGCGCGCGCCGCCCTTCGTCGTCGAGTACGTTTTCGACACGACCCGGGCGATCGTGAATCTGATTTTCACCGGCACGCTCAAACGCCGTCCGAATATTCGCTTCATCGTCGCCCACGGCGGCGGCACAGTGCCGTTTCTAGCGCAAAGAATCTCGATGTTGGAAGGTCATCGTCACGCCAAAGGCGTGACGGATGTGCTGCCCACGCTGCGCTCGCTCTACTACGAGATCGCCAGCACCACCGCCCAGTTCGCGCTTCGTTCATTGCAAGAGCTCGCCGATCCGGCGCATATCCTCTGGGGCTCGGACTTACCGTTTGTTTACGGCGAGAGATTACAGGAGGAAGTTGATCACTGGGACGCCTACGACGGCTTCGATGCAACGGCTCGGCGCAACGTGGAACAAATGAATGCGCTCAGACTTTTTCCGCGCTTTGCGTCAGCGGACGGTGAGTTGCAGGCTCAACCTTAATGACTCTATTCGCGAGGTAACCTATGAATGTGATCCGAGGATGGCGAAGAGTTCTGCTTAGCCAATTCATTCTTTCGCTAGCCTTCGTAGGACCCGCGCGGATGGGTTGGGCGGCCGAAGCGACCCGCTTTCTTGTGAGCTACGGAGGCACCGCCGGCTACCAGCTTCCGCTCTGGGTCAACAAGGAATTTGGCTTCAGCAAGAAGCACGGCGTCGATCTGGAAATTATTTTGATCCAGGCGGGATCGCCGAACATTCAGGCTTTGCTCGGCGGCAGCCTTCAGTTGACTCAAACGGCGGCATCTTCAGCGGTGATCGGCGCGACGCAGGGCGCGCCGGTGGTGATTGTTGCGACCTTGGAAAATAAACTACCGATGCTGCTGATCTCGCGCCCGGAAATTAAAGAGCCGCAGCAGTTGCGCGGCAAGGTCATCGGTATCAACCGGTTCGGTGGCTCCAATGACGCAGCCGTGCTGATGGCGATCAAAGCATGGAAAATGGAGCCGAAAGACATCTCAATGTTGCAGACCGGAGGCACGTCGGCGCGCATGGCGGCGCTCATGAGCAAGAAGGTCGATGCGACCGTTCAGTCCTATCCGGAAATATATCAGGCGCGCAAACTTGGCATGAACGTCCTAGCGGATATCGGCGACTTCGGTTATTACACCAACACGTCGAACATCATCACTCGCGCCTATCTACAGCAAAATCGCGCCGCCGTTAAGGGATTCATCAAAGGGCAGATCGAAAGCATGCACTATGTCAAAACCAACAAAGAGGGGAGTCTCAAGATTCTCCGAAAACATTTGCAAATCACCGACGCCGAAGCCGTCGAGGGCACGTACGAATTTTTTGCCAAGCGCCTGGCTCGCTCGCCGCGCACGGAATTAGAAGGGATCAAAAATATTTTGACGTCCATCGGCGCCGGCCAAAGGAATCCGGCGGAATTTGTCGACATGAGTCTGATCGACGAAATTGAAAAAGAAGGCTTCGTACAAAAACTGTACGGGAACTGAAGAACTGGGGTATTGGAGTGTTGGAGTAGTGGAATGGTGGGTCCGAAAGACAATACTCCAATACTCCAGCACTCCATTACTCCAACCGCAGTGTCGTTAGGGGAGATTGGTGATGGCAACGAAACTCAGGCTGGCAGTCGCGTGCGGCGATTATGAAATCATTCGAGCACTCAAAGAGGGAACCGTTCAAGCGGACGGCCTGGAGCTCGTGATATTGACCGCTCACGGGCCCCGCGAACGTCACTGGCGCATGGCGCGCAATCTCGAGTACGACGTCTGCGAATTCAACGTCGGCGCCTATTTCATGGCGCGCGAGCATAACCTGGCGATTACCGGAATTCCGGTTTTTCTCCATCGCCGATTTCGCCATGGCTTTGCGTTCGTCAACGTCAAAGCGGGCATCAAGACGCCGAAGGACTTGATTGGCAAGCGGGTGGGTGGCACCAACTTTCAACCGGCGGGCAATATCTGGCTGCGCGGTATTCTAGAAGAGCAGTACGGCTTGCCGCACAAATCGATCACCTGGGTGGTCGATCGGAGCGAAGACGTCGAGTTTGCGCCGCCGCCGGGATTGAAAATCGAAATGATTTCACCCGGAAAACATATGGACACGATGCTTGCCGAGGGCGAAATCCCGGCGATGATCAACCCTTACATTCCCAGGCCAATCGTCAATGGCGACCCAAGAGTGACGCGCCTGTTTCCTAATTTCAAAGAGGTCGAGCGCGAATATTTCCAGCAAACCGGAATTTTTCCGATCATGCATGTGACCGTCATCAAGCAAGAGATCGTCGACAAATATCCCTGGGCCGCGGTGAGCTTGGCGAAGGCGTTCGAAAAGGCCAAGCAAGTTTGCTATCAGCGCGTGGTCAATCCGCGCATCGTGCCGCTGGCATGGTTTTCCCACCAGTGGGATGAAGAGCGCAAAGCGCTGGGCCCCGATCCATGGGCTTACGGCTTAGGCGAAGCCAACCGAAAAAATCTTCAGACGATTATTCGCTACTGCCAACAGCAAGGACTGATCAAAAAAGATATGACCGTCGAAGAGCTTTTCTTCGATACCGATCCGGGCGACGCTGGCGGCGACGAAGGGCATTACTGAGCTGCTGGTAGTCAGTTGATGCGCTTTATTCGATCAACTGTGTTCCACGCGACTAAGCCGGCATTCAAGCACCCAACTCTTTCCTCCCCCGCGTACGGGGAGGATAAAGGAGGGGGACTTCAGGGTAACTAACCGTGGGAGAAAAGCATGAAAACCGTTTCGCACTCGATAAGCAAGTTTCTTCTCTTGGCAGTTTGCCTTCCACTCCTGTGGGCATTCGATGCGGCTCATGCTGCGGAGGGATTACAAAAACTCCGTGTCGCCTACGCGGCAATCACTGCGGCATTCTCGATCCCGTGGATTGCGAAAGAAGCCGGCATTTTTCAGCGCCATGGTTTGGATGTCGAGCTGGTTTATATCGCCGCCGGCTCGCGCGCCGTCCAGACCTTGGTCGGCGGAAGCATAGACATTGCGGCGATCGGCGGCCCGGCGGGCGTGGATGCCAAACTCGCCGGCGCGGACACGGTTTATGTCGCGGTCCCGGTCAACCGTGTGCTTGTCTTCACGGTGGCGGCGCCGCAAATCCAGCGGATCGAGGAGATGCGCGGCAAAAGCATCGGCGTCACCCGCGTCGGCACCGTCACGGATTTTTTCACACGGATTTATCTGCGACAGAACGGACTCGTGCCGGATCGTGATGTTATGATTCGGCAGATGGGCGGTCTGCCTGAGATTGTAGCCGGGCTCAAGGCGGGACAAATCGAAGGCGGCACCTTCGGCTTTCCGGCGGTGTTGCACGCGCGCGCTGCGGGCTTTCGTGTTCTGGTCGATTACAACGCCTCAGGATACCGTTATCCACTTTCCACCATCATCGTAACGCAAAAACTCCTGCGCAATCAGGAGTCCGCCGTCCGCCGTTTCCTCGAGGCGCACATCGAAGCGGTGCATCGATTCAAGACCGATCCGAGCTTCGCGATGGACGTAATCGGAAAATATACCCAGACCACCGACCGTTCGATGTTAGAGGAAACCCAGCGAGTCTATGCCTCAGCCTTCGAGCGGGTTCCCTATCCGGACATCGAAGTGATGAAGCTCGGCTTAACGCAGGTAGCCGAAACCAATCCGCGCGTCCGCGGCGTCGACCCCAAGGACTTCGTCGATCCACGCCTTTTGCGCGAGATCGAAGCAAGTGGGTTCGTCAAGCGGCTGTACGGTGAACAGGGAAAGTGAAGGAATTGGAGTGATGGAGTACTGGAAATTGGGTTTAGCCCATCACTCCATTTCTCCAATACTTTAGTACTCTAAATTTGCCGTGCTTATTAACATCATCGGCGCCGGTCCTGCCGGTCTTTTGTTTGCGCTGCTGATCAAGCGTCGGTTTCCGGCGTGGCGCGTCAGTGTCTTCGAGCAGAATCCTCCCGACGCCACTTTCGGTTTTGGCGTGGTGTTTTCTCTGAATGCGCTGGCGTTCCTCGAGCGTGACGCGCCGGATCTGTATGAGCCGCTTACGCCTCAGCTTGAAAGCTGGCCGATCCAGCGCATCGTTCACCGGGATGAGCGCGTCGACATCGACGGCAACGGCTTCTCGGCCATTGGCAGGCTGGAGCTCAATCAATTTCTCGACAAGTTATGCCGGGCAGTGGGCGTCGTGATCGAATACGAACATGTCATCGATTCATTCAATCAAGTGCAAGACTGCGATCTCATCGTCGGCGCCGACGGCGCAAATTCATGGGTCCGCCGAGTGTTGGAATCCGAATTCGAACCGCGGATCGAGTGGCTCAGCAATCGCTTCGCCTGGTACGGCACGGCGCAATTATTTGAATGCTTGAGCCTGACTTTCCGAACGAATCAAGACGGCCATTTTGTCGCGCATCATTATCGCCATGGTCCATCGATGAGCACCTTCGTGGTCGAATGCGATGTCGCGACTTGGCGGCGCGCCGGACTCGATGGTAAACCCGACGGCGAAAGCCGCGCATACTGCGAGCACGTGTTCGCGCCGGATCTGGGTGGCCATCCGCTGGTGTCCAACAAATCGATCTGGCGCCAATTTCCTTTGCTGGTTAATCGACGTTGGTATGTTGGAAATACCGTGCTGATAGGCGACGCGCTGCGCACAGTGCATTTTTCCATCGGCTCCGGCACGCGCCTGGCGTTTGAGGACGCCATTGCTCTTGACCGTGCGTTCGCGGAAGCGTGCACGGATGTGCCGAGCGCGCTGGCGGCGTTCGAGCGCGAACGCCGGCCGATTGTAGAAAAGATTATTTTTGCAGCTAATGCGAGTTCCTATTGGTACGAGCGCTTGCCGGATAAAATGAAATTGCAGCCATGGCAGATTGCCTACGATTACAT
Organism: Verrucomicrobiia bacterium; assembly: GCA_035637295.1. Classification (GTDB taxonomy): domain Bacteria; phylum Desulfobacterota; class Binatia; order UBA9968; family UBA9968; genus DP-20. The sequence goes on along the minus strand of DASPXM010000334.1, from coordinate 3,206 downwards.
GAAGCGCAGCGGGCGCATGACCGACGAGCGGCTGCGCGAAGTTTCGCCCAAATTCATGGCGCGTGTGGACCTGGAGCGCAAGGACATGCCGTAACAACGAGCGTATCGTCAAGGGCTCACTAAAAAACGTCTTCTCGTGAGTTGGAAAGACCACGGTTCGATGCAACTGGCAAGGTACTCCCTATATACTGCCAGACAAAAGATGAGCAGGATTCGTGTAGAACCAACAATGCCGCGATGGATGGAACGAATGAAGCCGGGTTGCTGGTATCAAATCTCCGGCGATCATCCTGATCTCGATTTATCACCAACGCCTGCTGGTACTCGGTATCTCGAGGACAACGATCCAGCTAGTGATATCAAGATCAATCCTGCCAAAGGAGCGAAGGAGAGACTGCGACGATGGCTGGGCCGGCGCCCTCATGCGCCCTGGGAAGGATGCTGCGGGTTTCCCTCGATCACCGAAGGCTGGAACGGCGCGGTGTTCGCGTCGCGTTTGGGAGTCAGTGGCTCGATGATCGTCTTTGGCGGCGGCCACGACGACTACTTCGGCTCGGACGTTCATGCATTCGACCTCAGCACAAGGCAGTGGTCACGAATTTCGGATGGCTATGTTTCAGGAGAAGCTGACGCATACGGCGCGGGCGCGGTCTATCGCGATTCCGTTTACCCCGACGGTTCGCCGTTGCCGCCGCACACTTACGGTTATGTGCAATATGATCCTGTGGGGAATGATTACCTACTGCTCAAGGGGCAATTAGAATTAGGACCGGAAGTAAAAGCAACGCCGATATCGCATATGTTTAATCTGGATTCGTTGACATGGCGCAGAGGTCCTAGACATTCGTCGGCGATGCTCAACTCTGGCGGCTGGACGACGTGGGATGCATCGCGTCGGATTCTGTGGGGTCACTCCGGCGAGAATGGTAACGGTTTCATCGGTTTCACTCCCGATGGCGACAACGGCGATGGCACATTCGGCTCCTGGACGACGCTTTATCCAAAGAAAATTCAGTCGGCTGATCACAATGCGATGGCGATCGATCCAATGCGCGATATTATCGTTGTGATCGCCAGCGCGGCGAATGCAATTTATGCGCTTGACCCAAGTGCGCCGGCCGGAGAAATAGTGCGCCTTTCATGTTCGGGCGATCAACCAGTCCTTGCAGAGTTTGCCGCGCTGGAATATGCGCCAAATTTGGATCGATTCGTTTATTTCTCTGCGAAAAATGGGCCGCGGCTTTATACGATCAGCGGACCTGCTGGATCTTCGTGGGCGCAGCTGACGAACGGCGCGTGGAGATGGAGAAGTATTCTCAATGCGGATAACCGCCTTGACCCGATTGCGCATGCGGCAACCAATACAAAGTACAATCTTAACAGAGATCACACCTTCGGGCGCTTTCGCGTCGCTACATACGGGACATTCGATTTGGCGGTTCTAGTTCGACACGTAGATACGCCTGTTTACGCGATGACGCTGAACGGTGGCATAGCTGAGGACAGGCAATGAGCAGGTCATATGCGGTCCGTAGGGCTTATGGTCATAATCCACATCTACAAAATTTCATTCTGTTCCGCATATAGTTGCGTGATTCCAAATTCTCCAACAAGGAAACCAAAAAAGAATCCGGGGCCTAAGGCTATTTTCTTCTAGACCAGGAGGCTGGAAATCGACTAACGTCAGGCTATGCCTATGATTCCTCCAGGGTGTTGGTGCCCGGCGGTCATGGTTCAAGCCAGATAGGCAAAACAGGATTTATTGAGCTGTTTGACGAAAAGGAGAAGACCATGGCCAACAGAGTCGAGATCGGCGGCCTTAGGATCGATGAACGGCTCTATGGCCTAGTGCGAGATGAGATCGCGCCGGGAACGGGGGTGAAGGCCGATGGTTTTTGGAAATCTCTCGGCGAGATCGTGAGAGATCTGGGCCCGAAGAATCGAGCGTTGCTGGCAAAGCGCGGTCAGTTGCAACAGCAGATTGACCAATGGCATCGGGCGCGCAGCGGTCAGTCCTTCAATGTGAAGGAATACGCCGCCTTTCTGAAAGAGATCGGCTACCTCGTCCCCGAAGGCAAAAATTTCAAGATAACCACGGCCAATGTCGACCCCGAGATCGCCGAGACCGCGGGGTCGCAGCTGGTGGTGCCGCTTGACAACGCTCGCTACGCCTTGAACGCAGCGAATGCGCGGTGGGGGAGTCTCTACGACGCGCTCTACGGCACGAATGTCATTCCCGAGGAAGGCGGCGCAGAAAAGGGCGAGTCCTACAATCCCAGACGCGGTGCCAAGGTGATCGCTTACACCGAGGAATTCTTAGACAAGGTCGTCGCCTTGAAACGCGGCAGTTTCTCGGATGTCACTCGATTCTTTCTCAAGCGCGTCGGTCGTAAGAAACAGCTTGCGGCGACGCTCAAGGACGGAAAAACGGTCGGACTGGCGGATGACGGCAAATTTCTCGGATATCAGGAAAATGCCGGCGAATTGACGAGCATCTTGTTAAGCAACAACGGTTCGCGCATCGAGATTCAAATCGACCGAAGCCATCCCATCGGTAAGGCCCACCCTGCAGGCGTGAAAGACGTGGTCCTTGAGGCGGCGATCACAACGATTGAAGATTGCGAGGATGCGGTCGCCGCGGTCGATGCCGCTGATAAGGTTACGGTCTATCGTCATTGGTGCGGCATCATGAAAGGAAGCCTCGAAACGACCTTTGAAAAGAACGGCCGCCCGCTCGATCGAAAACTCAACCCGGACAAAGTCTTCACTACGCCGACAGGAAGGAAGCTCGCCTTGCCTGGGAGAAGTCTGCTCTTGGTGCGTAACGTCGGCATTCACATGTACACCGATGCCGTAATTACGAAGACGGGCGAGGAGATCCCTGAGGGTTTTCTCGATGGCATGGTCACGGCGCTTTCCGCCATCCATGATCTCAAGAGAAAGGGAAAATACCGCAACAGCAAAACGGAGGGCATTTATATCGTCAAACCGAAACAGCATGGACCGGAGGAAGTCGCGGCCACCGTCGAGCTATTCCAACGGATCGAGGGCGCGCTCGGATTGAAACGTAAAACTCTCAAGATCGGCATCATGGACGAAGAGCGGCGCACCACGGTCAATTTGAAGGAATGCATCCGGGCGGCGAAGGATCGAGTGGTTTTCATCAACACGGGCTTTTTGGATCGGACCGGCGACGAGATCCACAC
>DASPXM010000333.1:0-4580 GCA_035637295.1 Verrucomicrobiia bacterium | reverse complement strand
CCCGCGTGGTGGCATTTGCCTTGTGGGGCGAGGCCCAGGTGCAAGGATTTCTATTTCTAATGCGGGACGATTCACGGGAGCGAAGCCAAAGACAAAAACTTCGGGAAAAAGAAAACTTCGCTGCGATCGGCGCCGCGGCGTCCTTGCTCGCGCACGAGATCGGCAATCCGCTCAATGGCATCTCCGCCACGGCGCAATTGCTCGAGCATTTCCTTAGCAGAGAAAATCTGCCAACCGGCCATGCGATGTTATCTTCGGTCCACGATCTCAAGAGCGAGATCGGACGGCTTACGGTGCTGCTCAATGAATTTAAGAAGATCACCGGACCACAAAAGCTCGCGCTTGCGCCGGTGAATACGAAGCTATTGGTACACCAGTTGGTCGCATTAATCGAAAAACGCGAACTCAGGCAGAAGATCGAGGTGTCGGTCGAGTGCGCACCGGACCTGCCGCTGCTTAATGGCGATGAAGACAAGCTTGGCGAAGCGCTGCTCAACGTGCTCGACAACGCCGTCGAAGCTATGCCTCACGGCGGCAGACTGGAGATCAAGGCTTATACGTGCGACGAGTCGGTTTGTATCGACGTTATCGACACTGGCGTCGGCATCCCGGAGAATTTTAATGCGTTCGATCTTTTCAGCTCGACCAAACCGTACGGTATTGGCTTAGGACTTTTTATGGCGCAGCAGGTCCTTTTGGCGCACGACGGGGCAATCACCTATACGAGCACGCCGGGTCAAGGGACTACGTTCCATCTCACCATTGGCGTGAATGCATTGCCGACCTCGCTGGCGGATAATTCCATCGACAGCGTTTAGCGTTCTGGCATCGCGCCTGGGCGCTTTTTCCACCGATCCTCAGCCGCTCGGCGCCACTTCACGCAGCTTTTCTGCCGCTTCCATCACGGTTGTTTATCTGCCCCTCCGGGCAGCCAAGCCGAGCACATTCAACAGTCGCTGTGTGTACGGGTCTAACAGTAAAGCCGGACAGTATGCCAAGGCCGATGCATCACCACGTGTCGTCGTTCCATTCTTCCATGGTCTCATCGACTTCGATTTCATCGGGGAACACATACATGTGAAGCCCGTTATCCCACCGCACGGCGATTAAGTGGCGCCCGAGATTGCTGATCTCGGCTTCGATCGTTCCTTGCGTGTGGGCGCTGATGAGCCCTTGATGTCCACGGATGCTGCGTGTTGCCTGACAGCGTTGTCCTTGACAATGTTGCAACATTTTTACTCCTCCTACTAAGCCCTTAAGGGCAAAAGGGGTGCCAGTCATCATAACCCAGGCTTCTGCGCGGCCTGGTGTCACGGATGGGATACTACTCTGTGGAACTGTATCCCCGGCAGGACAGTCACGCGTGGGATCGAGGCTTACGGAAATCATGTAGGGAACGCGGCGGGCGCAGCCAGAGCTCTGATAATTGCCCCCATTCAACCGGATAGGCTGGCATGGCATATACATTGCGGGCACTTGATGAACCCAGTGCCGGGAGGACGGCTGGGGCATACTCAATGGAACAGGAGCAAAACGATTTTATGCAGGAGAAAGTGCGAAGCTTAGAACAACAGGAAACCGGCGAGATTCGCCGGTTTCGGTCGCGCTGATTGCGGTCAACAGTGGTTTGAGTCGTGGGAGCAGCTGCGTCGTCATCAGCTGGTTTGCCGAGATCATGAGACAAAGAAAGCGGAACCGGAAAAATAGCGTCTGACTGACTTAACGTCTTGATTTCAAGGTCGCGTAAAGCACGGCCTCGTGGGTCCTTCCTATTACCGAATCTGCTTCTGCGCGAGCACAGCCAACGTACCGCGACTCGCTCTCTGCGAATACGCGCCGGTGGGGCGGGATCGGACCGGCGGCGAAAATTCTCACTGCCGGTCCGACGGGGAGCTGAGGAGGGCGAGACAATCAATCAATAGCGAAAAAATGTGTTAGCTCACAATTGGCGTTCCCAATCATTGACCTGCCGTTCGGCTTCTTCTTTGCTGATGCCATATTGTTTCTGGATTTTTCCGAGAAGTTGGTCACGTTTTCCTTCGATCTGATCCAGCTCGTCATCGGTTAGCTTGCCCCATTGCTGCTTGACCTTGCCTTTGACTTGCTTCCAATTGCCTTTCACCTGCTCCCAATTCATAGTCACCTCCATTTTGGATTTGCTTGCACTCGTAGGATGAGCAATGGGCGTACCAAGGAATTTTTTACTTATGGCAGCGGCGCATCTGATTGTCGAGCATGCGTGATTGTCCCAACCCTGGCAAGACAGTTCCATAACTGTCTTGAAACCGGGACGCGGTGGGCACGTAACTTTGTACGACAAGCTCGGTTAGCTGGAGCCGAATGCTTCTTGTTTGCCGCGCTCCTGGGACTATGTCTCGCGAATCGATCATGTTGAAGAACATTTCTTTTTCGTTGCGAGAGCTGATGACGGGTTTTTTATCTGACAGTTGTGCGAAAATTCCGCTCACAGGTTTTATTTGGCGCCGCCCAGCATCGACATGCTCAAGCAGCGAATTGACGCAAGCGCTTTGGTTTGTGGCGCATCTAGTACGACACGGAACTGTGCAGCGTTTGGTACTCTTATTGCTGATCTCGTTAAACGCCCGCCGAAGACGGGACAAAAATGCGAGGTGGATTTATGGAAGACAACGAAAACTTGAATGAGCTCAGTGCGGAAGCGGCAAGACGAGCGGAGAGAGCCAGCGAACGTGTCTCCGAGAGCGCGCGCAGGACCGCGGAAAAGTTTGGCGACCAGATGAAAAACTTCGCCGGTCGAATTAGAGACACCGCACCGCGGGTCGAATCGGCGATCCACAACAGCACGGAACGACTTGCGCAAAAATTCGAGCGCGGCGGATCCTACTTGACGGACAGGCAATACGAGGACACGACGCGTAACATCACGCAATATATTCGGCGCCATCCGGTGATGTCGATGATGGTTGGAATCGCCGCCGGACTGTTGCTGGCGAAGAAAAGACGGCACTAACCCATTCAGTCGGGAGGTGGCAAATGCAAGCTGCACCTCACAATGCCAATAAGCCCGGCATACCGTCGCTCATCGGCGGAATTTTTCAGGATGCAATCGATCTGGTCAGCAAAGAGTTGACCGCTGCAAAGCTGGAAATTCGCGAGGAGCTGGAAAAAACGAAGTCCACGGTGCTATTGATGGCTGTGGGCGGCGCCGCCCTGATGGTCGGAATCCTCCTGCTGTGCCTGATGCTGGTACACCTCCTGCAAAATATCACCGGTTTTGAACTGTGGATTTGCCATGCGATTGTCGGAGCTGTGCTGGCGCTGGTAGGGATTATCTCATTGTATTCGGCCAAGCAGCGCGCCGCGACGACGAGCTTGGTTCCGACAGACTCCGTTGAGGGCGCCAAAGAGGACGCACGATGGATTACCCGCAGAGTGAAATACGACGCCAGATAGAAACGACCCGCTCTGACATGGCTGAAAAGATCTCGGCCCTGCAGGATCGCGTCGACTGCGCCGTCGACGAAATGAAACATTTGGTCGATCCCAAGTACCAAGTCGAGCATCGTCCGTGGTTAATGGTGGGACTCTCCATCGTGGCGGGCTATCTATCGAGCCGCTTAATATTTGCACGGCCCCGGTCCGATCACGGCAGTGCCACGCGCGGCGACGTAGCGCGAGCCCAGCAAAGCTCGGGATTTGTCGGCGGCCTTGTGAGTACCGTATTGGTGGCGCTGACCCGGGATTTTGCCATGAGCCTGCTGACGAAGCGGACGTCGCGTATGCGCGGCCATTCGGATAGTTCGGGTTAGACAACGCAGGCCGGGCGCTGACACCCGTCATCGATCGATCACAACCGCGATTCCGCATTACAGTTAACCCATGTACATCGATGCTGATGTAAAGTCGGCAGCCTGACAGGTGTCGAACACGGTAAACCGCCGGCTGATCGCATGCACCGCGCGCGTGGATGAGTCCGACGTCCTGCAGGTACCCACGAGCACCAATCCCTCGAGCATATGGATGAGATCAAGTTCGCGGTGCTCGAGCGCACCGGTGAAATTTCCATCGTTCCGAAAAGACCAGAAAAAGGCTAAGCTATTTGTGTAGCGAAAACTTTGCGGACTCTGTGGTGAATTCGGATTTCTCACCGCCGAGGCGCGGAGGTCGCGGAGAGAGACAGGTGGGTTGATGTCGGAGGGCACGGCATGCCGTGCCCCTACACTTTCGGTTCCGTGGTTGCACTCTGCGACCTCCGTGTCTCGGCGGTGAAAAAGATTTCGGATGGGATATTTCACCTCGGCGGTGCGGAGAAGACGGAGAAAGAGGACTTGATAAGAAAAGGATCATGAAACCAATTCTCAAAATCGGCGACAACTGTTGGAAAATCAGTCCGGTGACGACGACCAGCCTACTTGTCGACGGCCGCGATTACTACCGCGCTTTTTATCGCGCCGCGCGTGGCGCCGAGCGCTATATCGCTATCTCGGGTTGGCAGTTCGACAGCAACGTCGCGCTGCTGCGCGGCGCAGACGCGCAGGCGGCCGGCGAGGAGGCGCCGTTGCTGGCGTTTCTCAACGGGCTGTGCGAGAAAAACCCGGAAC
>DASPXM010000332.1:0-12812 GCA_035637295.1 Verrucomicrobiia bacterium | reverse complement strand
TGGCGGAGCCAGCAAAAATGAGCCCGTATCAGATAGTTACATACTTTGACTTACAGGCGATAGTAGAAAACATGACGGATGAAATTACCGTAAGCGAGTAAGGGGAAATCGCTGAGAACGAAGCTATGTTCTAAGGAAATTTCCGGAGGATGATATGGGGAAGACGCCATCCTTGAATGATGAAGAATGGCAGCTCGACCTTGCTTTTCACTAATGTTAAATAACCTTTTCAAACTTTTGCCCGTCGTCTGAATCTTAAATCGGCCGGCCCATTAATCCCGTGACCGGACACCAGCATTATCCCATGGGTACCACGTATTTCGGGCACAATGCCTGTCTCAGCCACCAACTCTCTCCATTCTGCCTGCCATCTCTTTATGGTCTCAAGCCATTTTTTCTTGGAAAGCTCATACTCGTTCGTCATTGTCTCCTCCCCCAAGCCCAAAAAAGATCAGAGAGGTTCTTGCTGTCTGGACAACCCACAAAAATGGTAGCCCTCGCTCGGATTATATTCAATCACGCTCCAAATCCACTTTCTCCGTAGGGTATCGAATTAAAATCCATTCTTATTAACCGCCGCAATCATTTGTTATTGCATGAAGAGGGATAAATGGAGGATGGATAAAGGGGAGGGATAAAGGGACCGGCTGGTTTTTTAATCGCGACAAAGCCAGCTTCGACATCTTTCTGCCTGAAAGTGCCCGCCCAGAAAATCGTCGAAGATCTTGAAGCCGCTCTCGAACAATTCCGCAATATCGCCACCGATCCGGGTGCCGATGTGCTTACAGAGAAAGATAACGATTAACTGCTTTCGACAGCTGCTGCTTCCGTCCGCAATTTGTCGTAGCTGGCCATAGGTCGTTTGTCGGATTAATTCGCTGCTGCTCCGCGGTTTAGTCCAATCTCGTTTTATCCCGCCGTTGCTACTGCTCGGCGCTGGTAAGCTCAATCGTTAGCGAGACAACATAGGCCGCGAGTTCCGCCTCGACGTCTCTCTTTGTACCCTGAGATTCGGTGTATTCACCGATGGCGCGCCGGAAGAGAGAAGGAGGGGATTGCTGGGTATACAGAAATAATATGTTACGCTTAAGGTCCAGAGGATCTTATGCGCAAAACAATCGGGTAGGCCGAAAAGACGATCGCAAAGAGGAGGGGCTATGTATACAAAGATGCTGATACCTCTAGACGGTTCGAAGACGGCAGAAAAGGTTTTGCCCTATGCTCGCTATCTGGTGGGCAAGTTGAGAATCCCCGTCGAGCTGTTGGCTGCCATCGACATGGCCGAGATGGCAAGCCATATCCCAGCGGAAAAGGACCGTCTCTTCGAGTCGATGATCGAAGACAGCGTGAGGAAAAGCGTGGGCTATTTGCGCGGAGTCGCCAGCACTTTCCGCGACAGTGATGTGAAATGCACAGTGGAGAAGGGCCGCGCCGACGCGGTGATCGTCGAAAAGGGCCGGGTGGACACGGGTGCGCTGATCTGTATGGCGACCCATGGTCGCTCCGGACTCGATCGCTTTTTGTTGGGTAGCGTGGCGGAAAAAGTCTTGCGCGCTGCGGCAAATCCATTGATGTTAGTTCGGGCGACGGAACAGGCAAAGTCGGAGGCGGAGGCAGCACTGAAATCGATGATCGTACCTTTGGATGGGTCGGAGTTGGCTGAGAGCGTAATCCCGATGGTAGCTGAGGTAGCAAACAAATTGCAGCTGGAAGTCATCTTGTTCCGTGCCTATCACATCCCCTACTACGCTTATGCGGGCGACGAGACTTCCTTTGTGGTCGATTACGACGAGCTGCTCGTGGGCGTGCGCGACGAGGCAACTGAATATCTCGAGAGAAAGATGGCGGAGGTCAAGAAGCTCGGAGTAGAAAAGGTGACCTTTGTGACCGAGGAAGGTTTCGCTGCAGACAAAATTATCGCCTTAGGTCACAAGACCCCGGATAGCTTGATCGCGATGTGTTCCCACGGGCGCACGGGCGTGAAACGCTGGGTGCTCGGCAGCGTGACGGAGACCGTCGTGCGCCATTCTGGCGATCCGGTTCTGATTACTCGGCCGGGTTAACGTGGGGTTTGGTTGTAAGGGTTGGATGCTGGGCAGCGTCGCAGAAAAAATCGTTCAGCACTCAGGGGACCCCGTGCTTCTCATCCGGGCGGCTTGAAACGCACCCGTTGTTTTCGATAGCCTCACCGTCAGCGCGGGAAGACTCGCGCGCCGTGTGTTTTAAAAAAGGGGTGCCGCCATGCAGCTCACGACCGTTAAGATCGACAAGCCGGAAGATATCAATTTCGTTCTGGGCCAAAGCCACTTCATCAAGACCGTCGAGGATATTCACGAAACGCTTGTTCAGTCGGTGCCCGGGATCAAATTCGGTCTCGCCTTCTGCGAAGCCTCGGGCGCAATGCTAGTTCGCTGGACGGGCACAGACGAAGCAATGATTGAATTAGCCAAGCGCAACGCGCTGGCTCTCTCCGCGGGTCACAGTTTCATCCTGTTTCTCGGCGCGGGCTTTTTCCCGGTCAACATTCTCAATGCCATCAAAATGGTTCCTGAGGTTTGTCGTGTCTTCTGCGCGACCTCTAATCCGGTCGAGGTCGTGGTTGCCGAGACCGATCAAGGGCGAGGCATCATGGGAGTAATCGATGGCGCCAAGAGCAAAGGCGTCGAGGACGCGAATGGAATCGCCTGGCGTAAACAGCTATTGCGTAAAATTGGCTACAAACTTTAGGCGCGTCGACGCTAGTGGCGCGGCTTCGAACTCAGAGTGGTATCCGAGTTACTAAGCTAAGAAAATGACGGCTTGGTCGTGACTGAAATTGGTTGATCTGACCGCGATGGGCCGGTCCGAATTTCGGATCGCCTCGTCACGGACAATCCAAACCGCCGATTTGTTCAATCGTCCAGTCTAAATGTTGTTGTAGCATAACGGATAGCGCTGACAGAATGAGCGGTCGCCAACCAAGAGACATCCCATATAGTGTTCGTACATCGGGCTTCGGTGGACTAAACATTATCGGTGCCGGAAAGATGACCGCTCATCCCAGACCGTGTGCTTGCTTCTCTGCTTCATCGTTAGAGAACCGGCGAGGCGACTAGTCGGACAAAATGATTGGATGGCGCAACTGAACCTCGCCCTGCGCCATCTCGGGATTCCAAGAGATCAGTTTTTCGACGTCGACAACGAGTGACTAGCCTTCCTTTCAAACTCCGCGCCGCGCGCCTTCGCCGCTAATCAAATATTTTGACTAGCTACATCCTCTTTCGAGAGGAGAGACGATTCCCGAGATCCGCTTCAATCTTCTCTGATCTTCTTGAACCGCAAGCTAATCGACTCTACATTTCGTGAATGGAGCTGCTGCAACGACTCGGGCTGTCGCTCTTCATCGGCCTACTGATCGGTACGGAACGAGGATGGCAAGAACGTTCGGCCACTGAAGGAGAGCGGGTCGCGGGGATCCGTACCTTCGGGCTCCTCGGTCTACTGGGCGGTCTGTGGGCGCTTCTCGCTCAAGAACTGGGAACGATTCTTCTTGGGTTTTCCTTTCTCGCCATTGCACTGGTGATGATCGTGGCCCACGTCCTGGATGTTCGCGCGGATCGAGATGTTGGGATCACAACCGTCATTGCGGCGCTACTAACCTTTGCGCTTGGAGCTATCGCCGTGCAAGGTCACGAAGCCGTGGCGGCCGCCAGCGCCGTGATCACGGCGGTCATCTTAAGTCTGAAATCCTTTCTCCACGGATGGCTGAAGAAGCTGGAGGAAACCGAGCTCTTTGCAGCGCTCAAGCTCTTGCTGATTTCCGTCGTGATCCTACCTTGGTTGCCGGATCGCGGCTACGGTCCCTGGAATGCGCTTAATCCCCACGACATCTGGTTGTTTGTCGTCTTAATCGCTGGAATCTCGTTTGCCGGTTATTTTGCCATGAAACTTGCCGGCTCGACGCGAGGCATCATAGTTAGGGTCTGCTCGGCGGCATGGTTTCCTCGACGGCGGTTACGCTGAGCTTCTCGCGCCTGGCTGCGAAAGAGAAAATCCGACCGCTATTGTGTGGCGGCATTTTGTTAGCCGCGGCTGTGATGCTTCCTCGCATCCTTCTTGAAGTAGCCGTCGTAAATCCTTCGCTTCTCGCATCCCTCACAGTACCCCTGGGCGTCATGACGCTAGCGACGGTTGGCGGCGCTGCTTGGTTCTGGCGGCAATATCGTGGCGACTCGGCAAACGCCGAACTATCCGTGCGCAACCCGGTGGAACTAATGCAGGCACTTCAGTTCGGTTTATTTCTGACGCTTATTCTTTTGCTTGGCAAGGCTCTGATTTCCTGGGTCGGGGAACCTGGTATATACGCGTTAGCAACTTTCTCCGGACTCGCTGACGTGGATGCGATTACTCTCTCCGTGTCACGAATGGCTAAAGACGGGCTATCGAATCAAACCGCTGCTAATGCAATCGTACTGGCAGCTGGGGTTAACAGCTTGACCAAGGGTATTCTGCTATGGTCGTTGCCGGGAGCGAGACCGGAGTGAAAATTCTAATTCCGATGATCATAACGGCAATGCTCGGCGGAATCAGCGCAGCTTGGAAGCTATTCTATTAGTTGGGGGGACAAGCATCACCGAGGAGAGAAGAAATTACAAAAGGGGATAGGCTACGTTTAATTGAAACGCTAAAGGCCCGCCGTATGTTAGAAGCCCATCGTTCCACGAATTCCACGACGCCAGGACGGCAGATAGGCTGACCACGTCATTAACTGTGGCAATGGCGCGCCACAGTATTTCACAAGCCTCAAGACTACGAGGCTTTCCTATCTCTGCTGGCTGAAGCGAAGAAACGTGATCGGGTGAAGATTTTCGCTTTCTGCCTGATGCCAATCACTTCCACCTCGTTCTCGAACTGATCACCAAATTGCTTTGAGTCAATTCACGCAGTGGTTACTGACGAGCCACGTGCGGCGTCACAAACTACGGAAGTAGCGGACACGTATGGCGACGGGCATAGGGTCAATCGTCATGATCCGGCCTTACCGCGGCGCGCCAGGATTTCTTCTCGCCTTGATGACGCTTGTCTGCCAGCAGGCGAAGTTTGGCGCGGCGCGAGCGTTTTCTTTTCTGGCGGCGAATCTTGGCAAAGCGTTGCTGCTCTGCGGCGACCGCTCCTGTGATCTTCGCCTCGATCTTGTCCAGTAGAAGTCTTCGAGCCAGGAAACGATTGAGCCCCTGGGAGCGCTCTTTCTGGCACCTGACGCGAATCCCCGTGGGCCGATGGTGGAGCAGGACACAGCTCGAAACCTTATTGACGTTCTGACCGCCCGCTCCCGAGGAGCGGACGAATTGTTCTTCGATGTCCTGCTCGCGAATGCCTAAAGCCCGCAGGCGCTCGAGTAGTTGTTTTTCTTTTGCCGATGAGATTGGGAAGAGAGCCATGACGGATGCCTAGGATTCGTTTTTGATCTTGAATGTTTCATCGCGCAGCGTCCGATGGATGTGCTGAATATGCTCGGCGCCGGTGGTTTCCAAGATCAATTCGACTTCGGTCTCGCCGATCGCCATCTCGCCGAAGCCGCGGCTATGACTGATCTGCAAAATGTTAGCCCCGAGTTCGGCAACGCGCTGAGCGAGGCGCGCGAGGCTGCCGGGCCGATCCGAGATCACAACTGAGATTCGACTCAGCCGCCCATCTTGAATGAGGCCTTTCTCAATAATCCGCGCGATTAGATTCATATCGATGTTGCCGCCGGAAACGATTAGACCGACGTTCTTGTTAGTGAGGGAAACTTTCTTGTTAATCACCGCAGCGAGCGGAGCGGCGGCGGCGCCTTCGGCAACCGTTTTTTCGATTTCCAGCAGCCAAAGGACCGCATTGGCAATCTCGCCTTCGCTGACCGTGACGATTTCATCCACATAGCGTTTTATCAGCTCGAGCGGCGTCGCGCCGACGGCGCGCACGGCGATGCCGTCGGCAATGGTCGTCGCCGGCGGCACGCAAACCGGTTCACCTTTTTCGAGAGCCGCTTTCATAGCCGGGACCGCTTCGGCTTGGACCCCGATCACGCGGATCTTTGGATTGAGCGTTTTCAACGCCAGCGCGATACCGGCGATGAGACCGCCGCCGCCGACGGGAACGATAACAGCATTTAAAGCCGGATTTTGTTCGTAGAGCTCAAGACCAATAGTACCCTGGCCGGTGACGATCCACGGATCATCGAATGGCGAGACAAAAGTCAGTCCGGTCTCTTGGCTCAGGCGCAACGCCTCAACGACAGCTGCATCGTAGTCGTTTCCGTGCAGAACGCTTTGGGCGCCATACTGGCGCACGCGCGTGACCTTGATGAGCGGAGCGACCGAGGGCATAACAATGGTTGCAGAGATGTTTAAACGCCGGCTGTGAAGGGCGACAGCCATGCCGTGGTTGCCGGCGCTGGCAGCGATCACGCCGCGCCGGGCTTCTTCGGGAGTAAGCGTTAGTAGCCGATTGAGCGCGCCGCGCTCTTTGAACGAGCCGGTTATCTGCAAGTTTTCCAGTTTGAAAAAAATTCGATTGCCGGTAATTCGGCTGACGGTTTCGGAATAGGGGAACGGGGAAAAATAGATTTGCTCTTTGATCCGCTCGCGCGCTTGTTCTATATCGACGAAGCTGATCACTCTAGAACGTTAAGATAAAAACCCTGGCAGATGCAACACGATTCGCGTAAAGTCTAGTTGACCTAAGAGACTGCGGCAAAGAAAGATTCGACGTTTGTTCATGATGAGCGAATTCGACAGGCAGCGTGCGATAAATACAGAGAGTACTCCCACCCAGGAGGATCTCCTCCGTTACGGTCAGAACTATTTGGTCGAGATGGAGGGCATCGCGCTTTACCGTATGATGGCTGCCGCCGAAGAAGACGCCAAGCGTGCCGAGATCTTCGAGAAGCTCGCCGCAAACGAAGAGCGCCACGCGCAACGATGGGCCCGGTTGATCCAATCGGCCGGCCGCTCGGTGCCGGATTATCGCCCGGGCTTGCGAGTGAGAGCCCTCGGCTGGATCGCTCGAAACTTTGGTACCGGACGCGTGCTACCGATCATCAGCAGCATGGAAGCGCGTGACGAGGCGGGTTACAAGGAACAGCCGGAGGCGGCTGGGCTTCCGGCAGAAGAGCGAGCGCACAGCAGAACGCTCTGGGCCATGTCTGGTGGCTCGCCAGGAGCGCCGTCCATTGTCGGTACCGAACGTTGGCACGTTGGCACGCGGGGCGGAGGCCTACGGGCGGCGATATTCGGGATCAACGATGGATTGGTGTCCAATTTCAGTTTGGTCATGGGCTTCACTGGCGCGGAAGCTCGGCCGGAATACGTCATTTTGGCTGGTGTCGCTGGGCTTCTAGCGGGCTCCTTCTCGATGGCGGCCGGTGAATATGTTTCCATGCGGGCGCAACGCGAGCTGTTTGAACAGCAGATCGCGATGGAGAAGCAGGAACTGGAGATGTCGCCCAAAGAAGAGGAAGAAGAGCTCGCGCTCATTTACCAAGCCAAAGGCATACCGGAAGACGAAGCGCGTACGCTGGCGCGCCGTATCGTGGCGAATCCGAAAGTCGCCATCGATACCTTGGCGCGCGAAGAACTGGGCCTTGATCCTTCTCAGCTCGGCTCGCCCTGGATTGCCGCGGGAAGTTCTTTCGCGGCTTTCGTTATTGGGGCTTTGGTTCCCGTATTACCGTATTTATTCACTTCGGGGACTGCTGCCTGGACGGCCAGCGGTCTGTTAAGTTGCCTCGCGTTGTTTGGCGTCGGTGCGCTGATTTCGATCTTCACTTCGCGCGGCCCGCTCGTCAGCGGAGTCCGTATGCTCGGCATCGGACTGTTGGCATCCGCTATCACCTATTCCGTAGGCTGGCTCCTCGGTGTGTCGGTCGCTGGTTAAGTAAAAGAAATTTAACCGCGGAGGCGCTGAGGACGCGGAAAAGGTGCTTCAACTCTGTGTACTCGGCGTCTCTGTGGTGAAGAATGTAATTAGTCGGTCCGGGGGAAAATTCAGTGATGATTCTTGCCTTCGATCAGCGTTTTGAGTTTCTTACCGAAATCGGCGTTGTCGTAGTAGCCCTTAAATCGTTCCGCACCGACTCCGAGTGCGGCCACCAGCACCGGCTGGTTCGTATGCGCCGATGTTAGCCAGTAAGCCTGAGTGTTGTTGGCAATCATGGCACCCAGCGCCTGAGCCGTGGGATCCGAAAATAACGTGCGGGAAATCGGCTGTCGTTTAACGATCGCCTCTTTCAACTCCGGCGCGAGCGTGAAGCCGCGAAAGTGCTCGTTCATCAGTTTGTCGACCGCGTCTCCGGTAGGGCTGCGCCCGAGGATTTGCGAAGCCTGCTGAAGGGAGATGTCGATAGTTTGTATCTTTTTGAATTCTTCGCGGGTCCCCGCCACTTGGTTGTCGGCCTTGGTGCTGGTTAGATCCTTTAAGCCCAAGGTAAAACCCAGCCCGCCGGTCTCGTGATCGGACGTAACGATGATCAAAGTCTCACGTGGATATTTCCGGTAAAACTCATAGGCCAGTCCTACGGCGCGGTCAAATTCCCGATAATCGTGAATGATCGAGGCGATGTCGGAAAGGTGACCAGCGGTATCAATGTTTTCCGATTCGATAAAGGCAAAGAAACCTCTGGGGTTCTGGTTGTTGAGCACGCGAATCGTGGCGCGCGTCATGTCATAGACCGATGGTTCATTGTTTTTGTCTCGATCGATCTCAAAGCTCATATCTCTTAGGCTAAACAAACCTAGGACCTTGCCTCGCGCTGTCTTATCCAGCTCCGACTTGTTCGTTACGTAGTGATAGCCTTTCTTTTCGAAAGCTCCAACCATATCGATTTCATCGGTGCGGCGGCTGCCAGGACGGCTCTTTGGCAAAAATTGATCCTTACCGCCGCCCAAAAGAACGTCCGGCTCTAGATCGAGATACCGGCTGACGATCGCGCCGTAGTCGCGGCGATTGGGCACGTGGCAAACGAAAGCTGCCGGACTAGCGTCGTAGACAGTCGCGTTTGTCACGAGGGCGAGCTTCATGCTGCGCTGCCTTGCCAGTTCCATAGCGCTGACAGGCACAATGCCGTCGGCGCAAATTCCGAGCGCTCCCAGATTGGCCTTGCAACCTCCGGCAAGTGCTGTGGCGGCGGCTGCGGAATCAGTCGAGAGGGCGTCGGCCGCATGAGTCGTCATCACTCCGACGGTGCCTTCTTTTATGATCTTGTCGACGATGACGAAACCTTCATTATGGATCTGGCGGCTGTACTGGCGGGCGATTTCCAAATGGGCCATGCCGCCGCCATCGGCGAGGAAGAAAAAGACGTATTTTGGCGTGCGGCTGGTAACAGTTGGAGTTTGGCTTAACGAAGGAGAAGAGAAAAACCACAGCGCGACGAAAAGAAGAATCGCTCCATGGGGCCAGTAAATGAATGATCTTCGCATCTTTACCCTTTCGCAGAGGATATCGCTCGGCGATATTCGAGCCAAAGCGATAGCGCCGTATAGTAGGCTGGAAATAGCAGAGAGGCAAACAAGAGAACGCGAGACGGGTTCGGCAGCTGGTAAATAAGATAAAGCACCGCGCCGCCCCAAAGAACTCCCAAGACATTGATTTGGGAGCGAAAGCGCGGACTACGGCTCGGGTAGACATATTTAATCGGGACAAAAACCAAGATCGACAACGCGATAATCAGAAACGCGTTTACCCAGAGAGGCGTCTGAAGAACGTACAAATAGAACACCACGATATTCCAGTAGGATGGAAAGCCGAGAAAAAAATAGTCGGCGGTCTTTGCCTCCCGCTGGCAGAAGCCATAAGCGCTCGAGAGCAGCGGCAGCGCAGCCAGCCAAAGAGAGTCTTGCGGCGGCAAAATGTTTGCCCGAACCAAGAACAGGCTGGGAACGATGACATAATTGAAATAATCGACGATCTCATCTAACAGCTCGCCGTCGAACCAGGGGATCAGTTCTTTTACCCGGGCAGCGCGAGCCAGCGTGCCGTCGGTAGCGTCGATGACGACGGCCAAAGCCATTAGATAGAACGCTTCTCGAAAATTCGTTTGCTCAATGCAGAGAAGGCTGAAGAAAGCGACGACAATACCGAGGGCAGTGTATAGATGAACGAGCCAGGCGAGGATGAGACTCCGCGACATCCGGCCGGATTAGGTAGCGGAAGCGGTAAAGCTTGGTCTGGCCTTTAGACGGGCGATCCAGGCGACGGTGTTCTTGTATTTGTCAGCGGCCACGGGGATGCCGAAGCGGTCCAGTAGCTCGAGATTCGACATAAAGGCAACGTCAGCCAAGCTGAACGGCCCGGCTAAGTATTCTTTGCCTTCGAGCTCCGCTTCGATCCTGTCGAAGCACTTGATGATTTCCGCTTTGGCATTTTCGATGCGTTGGCTATCCCGTTCGCCTTCAGGCTTGCGCATTTCGTAGATGATGTGAACGAAATAGGGATTGAAGTGAGTATCGCGAAGGTCTTCCAGCAGTCGCGCCCGGGCTCTCCCCTCCGAATCGCTCGGCATCAATGAGGGATAGGGATACTCGTCTTCGAGATATTCGTTAATGACCGTCGAATCATAAATTATGAATCCTTCATCATCCAGTGCTGGAATCTGACCAAACGGATGAATTTTGAGATATTCCGGGCTCTTCTGTTCTCTCTTGGAAAGGTCCACGTTAACTCGCTCGAACTCCAGTCCCTTCTCCAGCAGGGCGATTCGGACCTTACGCGAGTTGGTCGAGGGTGGAAACGTGTACAGCTTGATCATCGACAACTAACCTCCTTAACTTCACCACTTGCGGCATCTTAACATAAGGTTTTGTTGCCTGCGAGCATTTTTTCCTGCCGTTTGGAATTGGGCAGGAGAGGACAAAAATCGACATAGAATGACCCAAACATCAACAATATGCTAAAAACAACAACCTAACCGCGGGCCCGAAGGATGGCTTTGAGACTGACCGGCTTGCCGGTGCGCAGAACGACAATTGCAACCTCGTCTCCCGGTTTCTGGGCCCGTAACGCGGCAGTAAGGTCCTCGATGTTCTGAATTTTTTTATCCGCCAGTTGAATGATAATGTCGCCTTCTTGTAAGCCGGCACTAGCTGCTGGACTACCGTTGGTGACTCCGGCAAGCCGGACACCGTCGGTATTCGCGTCATAGTCCGGGATGCTTCCCAGGTAGGTGCTGAAACCCTGTCGTTCTCCCGGACTGTCGGCCAGCGGGCGTGAGGGCAGGCTCACGAATTTGGGCACCTCTTTAGCATTTGCGATTCGCAATATTGTAAGCAAAATCAGATCGCTGACTTTTCCCATACCTTCGATATTGAGCTTTTCCCAAGTATCGGTTGGCCGGTGGTAATCCGCGTGATTGCCGGTAAAAAAATGAAGCACGGGAATTTGCTTGTTGTAGAAGGACATGTGGTCGCTGCGGCCGACACTATCGGATTGGCTGATTTCCAGCCCAAGCTCGCGCGCCGCCTCGGAAATGATATCGGAAAACTTTTCACCCGAGCGCGCGCCAAAGACCGTCAACCGGTTTTCACGCAGTCGCCCGACCATGTCTAAATTGATCATTGTCTTGGTCGAGGAGAGAAAAGGCGCGTGGTCGACGAAATGCCGCGAGCCATAAAGTCCAAGTTCCTCGCCGGAGAACGCCACGAATACGACGGTGCGGGCGGGCTTGGCAGGCAGCTGGCTCAGCCGGCGCGCCAACTCGAGAAGCACGGCGGTTCCCGACGCGTTGTCGTCAGCACCGGGATGAATCTGTCCTTCCGAAGCCCGCTCACGCGCGCCGAAATGACCAAAGCCCAGGTGATCGTAGTGCGCGCCAATGACGATGTTTTCTTCGTTCAACGGCGGATCCGCACCGAGCAGGATAGCGACGACGTTTTCCGTTCGCTGACGAACCTCTTGCAAGCTAACTTGCAACCTGGCGGTCGCCCCCGGGATCGCCATTGACGCGGGTTTTCCTTCCCGGTCGATGCGTTCCTTCAGTGTCGTGAGCGAGATTCCGTGAGAATTAAGCCAACCTTCGACGACTCGGCGTTTTACTTGCGCGGCAACCAAACTATTTCCGCCACGCCACAGGCTGTTTCTCGTCGATATCAATTCGGATTTATCTTCCCCCGTGTGAGTGAGGTCGACTAGAATCATACCCACCGCGCCGTGATCCCGGGCGTTGTTGGCCTTGGTGCGCAACGCGGCATGAGTCGACGAGTCGGGCAATTTTCTAAACGGGCTCTTGTCGTTCTTGGGTGGTGGTTCATAACGGAGCACCAGAACGATCTTTCCCTTGACGTCGATATCCGCGTAGTCGTCGTAACCGTAGTCCTTGGCGGTAACGCCGTAGCCGGCAAACACGACTTGGGCCTCAGTCTTATCGGATGTCGATAGTCCGAGGGGAATCCAATCGTCATTGAGCGGCGATGGCGCTTCAGAACCCAGCGCGAGGCTGCTGGGCTCTTTCACAATGACGCCGATCGCGACGTCAAAACCTTGCAGATAGCTGCCGCCGTCGCCGCCCGGTTGCAAGCCGTACTTGGCGAATTCACCAGCGATGTAATCTCTGGCAAGTCTGATTCCGGGGGTATCGACGCCCCGGCCGGTAAGCTCCTCGGAAGCTAAGTATTTCGCATGGCGGCGGAGTTCGTCGGTTGCACTTGGGATCTGAGCGACGAGCTCCAAAGTCCAACCCGACAGGGCGACGGCTATCGTCAAGCCGAGAGTCAGACCGGTGAGCAGTGTTCGAAGATTAAATCTCACGGCGGATTTGAACGTCATACAGAAAGTTAGATTAGCATGCTTGATACGGC
>DASPXM010000331.1:0-18608 GCA_035637295.1 Verrucomicrobiia bacterium | reverse complement strand
AGTCGCCCGGAATGCCCCGCGTACCGAGCGGATACGAGCGCCAGTCCTCGATGACGACGCGATCGGCCGCCCACGCGATGGCAACCACGGCGCAGGCGACGGCTAAAACGGCGCGGCGCGCACGAGTCGATCTCATGGATTTGTCGCCCAGCGTTCAGTCCGCTGCCTCTAGCGGTCCAGCATTCCCTGGACGGGTGAGGACAGTTCAAGCCCAGAAAGAAAAATTTCTAGGTCAAATCTTTTACCTCTGTCCATTTTCTAACTTACTACACCGAGAACGACACTTTTATAGGGTTAATTCACACAGCGAGATATCCAGGCCGGCGATGGATTCGTGTTGTGTAGCGTGTTGACTCGAAAGAGTAAGGCCTTGGCGCTCGTTCCAGAGGGAACTCCCATGTTTCGGGAATTCTCGAAACGTCGAAATATCTACCGATAGGTGCCGCGGCGAAGAAGAGTTCTAATCTCGTCGTGGTTGCCGAGGAACGAGACGAAAAGCTCGGCGCGTCGATCTTGAAAGATAAATCGGAGATCGCGGTTGCCGCGGCATTCGAAGAGCTTGCTTCCCAACTTGCGGATACCAAGACCGCTGTGCACGTGAGGCTGACCAAAGACATCAACCAGATCGCAAAGAGCAATGAGACATTCTACCCTTTCGTTCTTAGCCAGTTCACGCAGGCGGCGGATGACCGCGGGGTCGATGGCCAGAAGTTTACGCAATCATTTTCCTAAGCTCTTGGGCAGTGATCGACGTAAGCTTTTTACCCCGCTTCAAGCGCCGATAGCGTAGCTCGGTGGCTTTTTCCAAGGCGGCCACCTGCTCCGGTGTAGCGCCGTACTCTCGCTGGGCGTAATCTGTGGGCTCGACGTCGACCTTCCGAAGCGCGATGATATCGGCGCCGCAGACAATGCCGATATCCTCGCCCCGTGCCGCGGCCGCCAGCCACCGGCCCAGGTTCTTCTTTGCGTCGGTGATCGTTAGGGTTTTCATAAAGACTTTATAGCGACTTAATAAAGTCCTGTCAATCGACGCCCATTAATGAATACTTGATGCCCGTCCAATCGTTCCAAAAGCTTGTCCTAAGTCCTATCGAAGGGTTCAATCGCTTTCCTTCGACATCCCACGCTCAGGACAGGCGCTCCGTTCAATGCCTGGCGGCGGGGACCTCGCTTTCCTCTACTTTATCGCCTCCAACTTTTTCAGTTCCTCAATCCTCTCAGCACTCAATCCCAATATCTCACCAAACACTTGAACATTGTGTGCACCAATCCAGGGTGCAGGTCGCGCGGCGTTAGCGCTCGACAGCGACGGAATGCCTGGCACTCCATGATGCGTGATCTTGCCCCACGGTTGCGCTTCGGTTTCGACGATATGACCGCGCGCCCGTAAGTGAATGTCATGGAAGAGATCTTCGCCGGACGACGGGATGCCGGCGGCGACGCCGGCTTCTTGGAGTAAACGAAAGACTTGCTTTGCCGTATACCTACCCATCCACTGCGAAAGCTTTTGATCAAGCTCGTCGCGGTGCTCTTTGCGACCGCTCTTCGTGGCGAACCTCGGCTCTGCGGCCCAGGATGATTTGCCGATTACTTTGACCATGCTTTGCCATCCTTCATCGCCGGCGCAGGCGATGACGATCCAGTTGTCATCGCCGCGACATGGATAGCAACCGTAAGGCGCATAAGGTTCGCCAAGAATTTCGCGATAGCCCATGGCGTCCCATTCGTTGCCGTTAATTGTGTAATCGAGAATTGCCGGCCCCATCATCGAACCCTCCGCCTCGAGCATGCCGGCTTCGATGAACTGCCCCTTGCCCGTGCGCGCCTGGTACTCGAGCGCGGCAAGTACGCCGAGTGCCATCGTGACCGACCCGACGCGATCGGGCCAGGCGATCTTGCAGCGAGTTTCCATTGGCGAATCGGGATAACCCCACAGCCGCATGATGCCGGTGTACGCCAGTAGCTGCCAGCCCCACGCGACCCACGACTTGAGCGGGCCGGTGAGCCCCCAGCCGGGCATTACGACTTGAACAATCCCGGGATTAATCTGCTGCAACACTTCGTAGCTGAAGCCTAGCCGCTCCAAGACTCCCGAGCTGAAGTTATCGACGACCACGTCGGATTTCGCAACCAATTGTTTAAATAATTCTTTTCCCTCCGCGTTGCGCAGATTGAGGGTGCATCCGAGCTTCGCGCGGTTCATGCAGGCATGTACTGCGGCTTCCCGTTCCTTGCTCGCAATCGTGCCGGTTTCGATCTTGACCACTTCCATGCCGTAGTACGCCAGCAATTCAGTTCCCAAAGGCCCGGCATACTGCTGGGTTAGATCGGCCATGCGTAGCCCGGCCAACATCGGCCGTCGAGATTCGGACTCGTCACCGTGTGTTTTCCGCGGACTGGCCTGTAAATTCTCAAGTTCCGCAAGAATTTCTTTGCGGTGCTGATCCAGCAACGGCGCGGGCCGCCGCACGCGCATGGGCGTGAGCGACAAGCGCATGGGCGCGCCAGGCGCTTTGTATTTGCCGATCACCGGATGTTCGATCTCTTGCATCCACTCGCGCACGCGATTTTGCTCGCAGTCGACGAACTGGCCGATGGTGTTGAGCGGCGCCGCGGCGAGATGACGCGCCTGTGCTTGGTTGGCAAAATCGTCGGCATTGAATTGGCCGATAAATTTTGCGAAAGCCTTGGCGACTTCTTCCGAATGCTCGTCGCGGTATCGCGGATTCTCCCACTCGGGACCGGCGAGCGACTTATTGCTCATCCAATTCTGCGCGAACTCCTTCCACATATGCGGCATATTGGTGGTGAAGTGCACGTAGCGTCCGTCTTTACAGCGATAGATATTCGTTCCCGCGCCGCCGTAGGCTTTCGCGCCGGGACGCCGCTCCAGCCGATTCTCCCGGCTGTAACGCGCGATGGAGCTACTGTTGGCAAATGTCAGTGCTTCCTGCAGCGATATATCGATGCGTTGGCCGGCGCCGGTTTCACGCGCGTGCCGAATGCCGGCGAGCGCGAGCATCGCCGCCACGCCGCCCGCCATCTGGTAAGCGAGATGACTCGGCGCCGTGCATTGCCCTTTGGTGTTATCGCCCTGGCCGAAAAGAAAACCACCGGTCGCATTGGAGATGGCATCACTGCCTTTGTAATGGCGATAGGGACCGGTGCGTCCGAAGGGCGTGAGCGAAACGATCACCAAGTGTGAAAACTTTTTTTTAAAGCGTTGGTCGTCGAAGGCGAATTTTTCCAGATATCCCAGCGGCGTCGCTTCCACGAAAAGATTCGCCGACGCGAGCAGCTTGGCAAAAATCTCGCGATCCGAATCGTGGTGCAGATCGAGAGCAATGCTGCGCTTGTTCGTATTGGCGTGAATAAACGTGAGGCTGCGCTCGGGATGTTCGATATTGCCAGCGAACGGAGGCACCAGACGGTTTGGATCACCGCCCGGCGGTTCAACCTTTATGACGTCGGCCCCGAGATCGGCGAGCCAGCGCGTCGCGTAGGATGCGGGTATGTCGCCCAGTTCGATGACACGGAGGTGACCGAGGGCGGAGTCTTGATTGATATCGATATCTTGAATCAATTCTCGGTCTCTCCGATTTTCGGCTCCTTCGCCCTCTGGGAGAAGGTTGGGATGAGGGCTGCACCATTCAAGTCCGCCCTCACCCTTCCCTCTCCCCGCTCGCGGGGAGAGGGAAGATTAAGTCGGAAAAACTAACGATGAATATTTCTCATTTGCTCAGATCGACCACTACTCTACCGCGCACGCCGCCTTTGAGGATCTCGTCTATCTTCGGATTCAATTCTTCAAGTGAAACTTCAGTTACGAGCTCGGCAAGCTCGATGTTCCATTCGCCGGCGAGTTTGCTCCAGGCCATCTGCCGTGAGCGCATGGGAATCTCGACGGAATCGACGCCCAGCAGGCTCACACCGCGCAGAATAAACGGGAACACGTTGACGTTGAGATCGGCGGACATGGCGTTGCCGCATGCGCTGACCAGGCCGCCGTGCTTTGCGGTCTTGAGCGCCGTCGCGAGAATATTGCCGCCTACGGTATCGACGACACCGGCCCAGCGCGGTTTTTGCAGCGGCCGGCCCGACGTGTCATTCACTTCCTCGCGCGAAATGATCGCTTTGGCACCGAGACCGGTGAGAAACTCATTTTCGCTCGTCTTGCCGGTTGCGGCGACGACATTGAAACCGAGCTTGGCTAGGATCGCCACGGCCACGCTGCCGACGCCGCCGGTCGCGCCGGTAACCAACACCTCGCCGGAGTCCTTGGACAATCCGCTCGCCATCAAACGAATAACGCATAGCGCGGCTGTGAGTCCCGCCGTCCCGTAGCTCATGGTGTCTTTCAAGGACAGGCCTTGCGGTAATTTGATTGCCCAAGCGGACGGCACGCTGATGAATTGACCGAAACCGCCGGCGGTATTCATGCCGAGATCGTAGCCCATGACGATCACCTGATCGCGGACACCGAACGATTTTGTCGTGGAATGGGCCACCACTCCCGCAGCGTCGATGCCCGGCGTGTGCGGATATTTTTTCGTGACACCTTTGTTGCCAGTCGCGGACAATGCGTCTTTGTAATTCAACGACGAATATTTCACCTCGATGATCAACTCGCCGGCCGGCAAATCGCCCAACGCCTTTTGCTTAATCTCACGAACGAATGTTTTCTCGGCGGTCTCCGACACGACCATTGCCTTGAAAGTTTGCGGTAACGCCATTTGCCATCTCCTAATCTGCGCCATTTTTGATCACCTTCAGCGGTACCGAAAATAAAGCCAAACTGTCAAGAGCCGGTCATGAAAGAAGCCGCGCCGGGTGGCGAGGGATTGGTCCAAGGGCACACGACTCGTTCAAGCCGTTTAACTCTCCGGAAAGGAATCTGACGATTTGAACCGGCCGTTTGAACGGAATGAATGACCCCGCAGCAATCTACAGGAGAACGCGACGATGAGATTTATTTTTAAAGGCGTCATCGCCGAATGTTTTTATCTGGGGGTCCAGTTCCGAACCCGCCTGGATTCCCGCTTAAAGCATGCGGGAATGACAGACTTCGGATAGAACCGAGCTGCGGGGAATCGACCCGCAGAGATTGAACCGTATGAGCGCTTTGCACGGCTTGAATATCGAATCGTCTAACCACGGATGACTTGCATGACCCGCACAATCGTTGCATTCTGCGCCTGGAGGATAAGCTAATGGCTACAGACAAACGCGGCGGCGGTCTGGAGGGTGTGATTGCCGGCAACACAGCGATCGCGACCGTCGGCAAAGAAGGCAAAGGTCTCACCTATCGCGGCTATTCGATTTACGATCTCGCCGAGCATTCCACCTTCGAGGAAGTCGCGCATTTGCTGATCTATGGCCGTCTACCGAAGCAAGCGGAGCTTGACGAATACAAATCGAAGCTGCGCGGGCTGCGTGGCTTGCCTGCCCCGCTGAAGACGGTCCTCGAACAAATCCCTCGAAGCACACATCCAATGGACGTTATGCGCACCGGTTGCTCGATGCTCGGCACGTTGGAACCCGAGGGTCCGGGCCATGAACAAATCGCTGTGGCCAATCGGCTCACTGGCTGCTTCAGCGCAATGCTACTCTACTGGTATCAGTTTCACGAACACGGCAGGCGCGTCGACACGGAAACCGACGACGACAGCACCGCCGGCCATTTTCTCCATTTGCTTCACGGTAAGAAGCCCGACGACCTGCATCGGCGCGCGATCGACGTCTCACTGATTCTCTACGCCGAGCATGAGTTTAACGCGTCGACTTTTACCGCGCGTACGATTACCTCCACGTTGCCCGACCTTTACTCTTCGGTAACCGGCGCCATCGGCGCCCTTCGCGGTCCGTTGCATGGCGGCGCCAACGAAGCCGCGATGGAGTTGATCGAGCGATACGCGACACCAGATGAGGCGGAGAAAGGCGTGCTCGAATTGATCGCGAAGAAGGCGCTCATCATGGGCTTCGGCCACCGTGTTTATAAAATCTCCGATCCGCGCTCGGATGTGATTAAAGCATGGTCGAAGAAACTCGGCGAAGCTCATGGCGACAAGCGGCTCTATCCCGTCTCGGAGCGCATCGAGCAAGTGATGCGACGTGAGAAGAATTTATTCCCCAATTTGGATTTCTACAGCGCCAGCGCGTATCACTTGTGTGGAATACCAACGGCGATGTTTACGCCGCTGTTCGTGGTCTCGCGCATCACCGGCTGGGCGGCACACATCATCGAGCAGCGCGCCGACAATCGTCTGATCCGCCCCAATGCCGATTATGTCGGCCCCGAACCGCGGCCATTCGTACCGATGGAAAAGCGCTAGAAGGCGTTCAAAGTTCAACGTTCAAGGTTCAATCTCCTCTTGCCGACATTGAATTCTTGAACCTTTGAATTGTTGAGTCCTTTCGCGACAACGATGGCTGGAAACGTTTCAAACATTCGCCCTGAACCGGATAAAATCTTGGTTGAGTTGGCTGACTACGCGGCGAATTATGTTCCCGGGAGCCCAGAAGCCATCGACACCGCGCGCTACAACCTTATGGATGCGCTCGGCTGTGGCTTGCTTGCGCTCCGCTATCGCGAATGCACGAAACACTTGGGACCCATCGTTCCCGGAGCGACGCTCAAGGACGGCGCGCGGGTGCCTGGAACGAACTGGCAGCTCGATCCGGTCCACGCCGCCTTCAACATCAGCGCGATGATCCGCTGGCTCGATTTCAACGATACCTGGCTGGCGGCCGAATGGGGTCATCCATCGGACAATCTCGGCGGCATTCTCGCGCTGGCCGACTATCTCACTCGCACGAAGCAGAAACCTTTCACCGTGAGTGACGTACTGTGCGCGATGATCAAAGCGCACGAAATCCAAGGCATCCTAGCGCTCGAAAACAGCTTCAATCGCGTCGGTCTCGACCATGTGCTGCTCGTTCGGGTCGCCACCACGGCCGTCGCAACAGCCATGTTGGGCGGGAACCGGGATGAGATTATCAGTGCCTTATCCAACGCGTGGACGGATGGCGGGGCATTACGCGAATACCGCCACGCGCCCAATACGGGCCCGCGTAAATCGTGGGCTGCGGGCGACGCTACCAGCCGCGGCGTGCGCCTTGCGCTGATGGCCATGCAGGGCGAGATGGGTTACCCGTCGGCGCTATCAGCCAAACACTGGGGATTCTACGACGTGCTTTTCAACGGTAAACCTTTTATGCTCGGTCGCCCGCTGGGCTGCTACGTGATGGAGAACGTGCTGTTTAAGATATCGTTTCCCGCTGAATTTCACGCCCAGACGGCGGTAGAATGCGCCCTCAAACTTCACCCACTGATCAAGGATCGCTTGAATGAAATCGATAAAGTCGAAATCACGACGCAAGAATCTGCGCTTCGCATCATCGATAAAACCGGACCTCTGCACAATCCGGCCGACCGCGACCACTGCATTCAATACATGACCGCCGTCGGATTAATTTTTGGCGAGCTCACTGCCGATCACTACGAAGATGCCGTCGCCCGGGATCCGCGCATCGATGCGTTACGCGGCAAAATGGTCTGCCTCGAAGACGCGCAATACTCGAAAGATTATCTGGATCCGGAAAAACGCTCCATCGCCAACGCCGTGCAAGTCTTTTTCAAAGACGGATCGCTGACGGAGAAAGTTGCAGTGGAGTATCCCATCGGCCATCGGCGCCGCCGCGCTGAAGGCATACCGCTGTTGATCGAGAAATTCGCATCCAATCTCGCCTCGCGACTGTCTCCGCCACAGCGCCAAGCGATCATGGATGTTTGTCTCGATGCCGAGCGTTTGCATCCATTGCCGGTCGATAAGTTCATCGCTATGTGGATTGTCAAGTTTATCAGGTAGCACGCCGGTCTCTAGCTAGTTCGCGCAGAACTCGAAATCACTTTAATTAATCTGAGGTATCACATGAACTCACGACAAACGCTTCGACGGCTGCTGAAACGCGACAAATTGTTGGTCGCCCCGGGTTGCTTCGACGGCCTCTCTGCCCGTCTCGTCGAAGAGGCCGGATTTGAAGCGGTGTATTTGAGCGGTGGCGCGGTGGCGAGAAGCATGGGCATACCGGATATCGGCTTGGTAACGTTGTCGGAATCCATCGACCGGGCCGCTCAGGTCGTTGCCACGGTAAGGATTCCCATCATCGCCGATGCGGACACCGGCTATGGCAACGCCGTCAATCTCGTGCGCACGGTGCGCGAATTCGAGCGTGCCGGGGTGGCGGCGATCCATATCGAGGACCAGATCACGCCCAAGCGTTGCGGTCATCTGGATGGGAAGGAAGTCATACCGATGGCGGAGATGGAAAAGAAATTGCAAGCGGCGCTGGCGACCCGCACGGATCCTGATTTCTGTATTATTGCGCGAACCGATGCTCGAGGAGTTAATGGCTTTGACGATGCGATCAAACGAGGGCGCGCGTTCGCCAAACTTGGCGTTGACGCGATCTTCGTCGAAGCGCCGCAGTCGGAAGAAGAATTGGCTGAAATCCCGCGGCGGATCTCCGATGTTCCGATCCTCGTCAATGTCTTCAAAGGCGGTAAGACTCCGATGCTGCCGATGCAGCGCTTGCAAGAGATGGGCTACCGCATCGCGATTTATCCGTCCGAAACTCAGAGAGCGGCGATTCACGCCATGAGAAAAACGCTCGATACGCTCAAACGCGAAGGCACGACGGAATCGATCGATGACTCACTAACAACCTTCAAAGAGCGCGATCGCGTCGTCGGCTTGGATGACTGGCAGAAAATTGAAAAAGCGTATCTAGCGGTAGATAGCCAGAAAACTTGACGATCGCGAAAACTCTCACCGTGGCGGCTTACCGAAAGCCTTCTCGTGGTAATCAAGTCCATCAATCGATTTACGATCCTGTCGCACACGTAGCCGGTTGGCGTAATCGAATGTTAGTCCTGACAGGAATGTCCGGCACGGCAGCCAGTCGCAACCGATTGGCTGCGACCTTGCCTCCTGGCTAGACATTTTAGCGGTAGTGAAGTACTTAGAGAACATCGAGCTAGTCCGTCCATGAGTTTAGAACCTAAGAAACGCCGCGTTATTCGATCCTTCACTATGCAGTAATTTGACCAGTGCTATAATGATAAAAATCGTCATCGCCTTATCTTTAGTTCTTCCGCTAGTCACCCCGGATTCGCCGCCGCGCTCCAGCCCGCAGAACCGCTATTGTGCGGCGGTCGGTTCACAGGAAACTGCCAAATCCATCGGCGAAATATTCGACGATGATAGTAATATTGTCTTCAGCTCGCCGCTATCAAGACATTGTCAATATCCGTTTGCAGCCACGGCAGCCGCGACTATTTTCTGCTGCTTCGATAGCAAGAGTCACAGTAGTCTCAATAAAAAAGTGTTGGCACTTTTCAAACTCAAGGGAGCCTTTTTGATTTAGTATCTCCTCCCCGACCGTCGGCTCGCGCAACTAGCGGTGAGAGCTCCAGGCAGCATTAATCCCGCCGCTGCATTCTCATAGACGTTGGGCAACCGAAAGCATTGGCGCTTTCCGAGGAGAATAAAATGGAAGAGTTTCCGCAGTGGCTAAAATTTATCGTCTGGGGAACTATCGGTTTCACAGCCCTATACACGCTTTGGGGCGTGGTCCACTCTTTTTTGCAGGCTTAAGCGGATCGCCTTTCGCGAGGGTGAATTCAGTCACCCTCGCGACACGGGCCAGGTTATTGATCGAAGTTTATCCGGTCAAGAGTATTTCATCTGACTAATCCGATATTGGTCGTCGGGCAGTAAGCGCGCCATCAATCCATCGGGAGGACAGCATGAAATTTTATCGACTCTACTCGGGCGTCGATGGCCAATCGCATTTTGAGCCACTGGATTCGAGTCGAGCCTCGGAGTTTTTCAACTCCACGCGGACGGCCACGGGACTGCTGTTCAGAAACGATTTTGCTCCCCATATCGTTAACTATCACCGCGCGCCACGTCGCCGCTGGGTCATTACGCTTTCCGGCAGCGTCGACATTGGACTTGGCGACGGAGCTCGTGAGACCTTCCTGGCCGGGGATGTATTCCTCGCCGAAGATCTCACCGGTCAAGGACACACGGCGACCCCCCATGATTGGGTTAGGGCGTACGTGAATGTAGAATAATTCCACCTATTCCTCATCGCGTGATATACTATTGCTATCTGTCGGACGACGGGAGTGGTGCTCATGGCTCGGGTTCGCATTTTTCTATTATTTGCACTCTTGTGCCTACTCTTCAGCGCCGGCGTCGGTCAAGCGCAGAAAATCACTTTTTCTTATAGCTCGTTAATTGGTACTCAATCGCCGCTTTGGATCGCGAGCGACGTCGGTTTCTTCAAGAAACATCGGCTTGACGCCAACGTGGTTTACATTCCTGGTGGCAAAAGTGTCGTCGAGGGAATGCTGGCCGGGAACGTGCAGATGGCTATTGCAGCCCCCGCCGCCGTGCTTCGCGCCAATCTCGCTGGTTCCGACTTTGCTTACGTTGGAGCGCTTAGCAACACCGTTGATTTCGTCGTGATTACCCGCGATGGCATAAAATCGGTTCAGGACCTCCGCGGCAAAAAAATCGCCATCGGCAATTTTGGCAGCGGCACGGATTATGCCGGCCGTCTGGTCTTTGACAAGCTCGGCATGCAGGTCGGTAAGGACATTATTTTTACTCAGAGCCTAGGGGGACAACCGACACGCCTCACCATGCTCCAATCGGGTACCGTCGACGGAGTGGTTCTGAGCCCGCCTTTCACTCTGCGCGCACAACAGTTGGGATTCCGTGCGGTGCTGGATTTCGCATCGGTGATCCCACATTATTTTTCGTTAGGCTATTTTACCAGACGCAGCTATATCCGGGAAAATCCTCGCCTCGTGGAAGACAGCCTCAAAGGACTCCTCGATGCCACCAGATACGTTCGGTCCAACGCCGACGGCACTATCAAAATCCTTAGCCGCCGTCTGCAGATCAGCGACGAAGCCTTCTTGAAATCTTACTACCGCGATGTTCTTCTCGCTCAGCTCGATCGCGATTTGTACCCGGATGAGAAAGGCGTCGATTTGTTTCTAAAACAAGAGGGTGCGGCCAATCCTGCGGCGGGCAAAATCAAGCCCGGCGATTTCATCGACACGAGCATTCTCGACAAGCTGCGCAAAGAGGGATACTGAAAAGACGCAGATTGGAGTAATGGAGTAATGAGGTGCAGAGCATAGCCATTACTCCAACACTCCACCACTCCAATACTCCGACCCGCACGCCACTCTCTTCACGAAAGATAAGCTAAGCTAAACATGAGCGAGCCAGCACGTCCGAGGGACATCTTCTTCGTCGACACTACCTTGCGGGATGGAGAATTGAGCCTATGGGCATCGAACATGCGAACGGGAATGATGCTACCGGTCGCCGAGCGGTTGGACCGCGCCGGTTTTGAAGCGATCGAGGTTATGTCATCCGCTTTCTATAAGAAATGCGTGCGTGACCTAAAGGATGACCCATGGGAACGTCTTCGGCTCCTGCGCCAGCGCATCAAAGAAACTCCGCTTAGAAGCATCCGCAGCCGCGCCATGTTGGCATTTCAGATAACACCTTCGGCTGTCGCCGATCTCTGGCTCGAGCGCTTGGCTGCCAACGGCATAAGCGAGCTTCGAACGTCAGACCCGTCGAATACGCCGTCGTACTGGAAGCAGGCAGTGGATGCCGCCGAGAGGGCCGGCCTTAAGACCATTTTGAATGTCATATACTCGATTTCGCCGAAGCACACCGATGACTATTTTGTCGAACGAACCCGGCAAGCGGCCAAGCTTGACGTCGCGCGCATTTGCTTCAAAGACCCCGGCGGTTTGCTGACGCCCGAAGCGACGCGCCGACTCGTGCCGTTGATTTTACGGGAAGTCAACGGCAAACCGCTCGAATTCCACACCCACTGCAATACCGGGCTGGGCTCTCTCTGTTGTCTGGAAGCGATCAAGCTCGGCGTCACGTCGATCAACACGGCGATTCCTCCGCTCGCCGACGGCTCGTCCAATCCCTCCGTTTTCAATGTCGCCATGAACGCGCGCGCTTTAGGTTATACGACGGCTGTCGATGAAGAGATCATCAAGCCGGTGCGCGACCATTTCACGGCAATCGCTAAGCGGGAGAATCTGCCAATCGGCAGGCCGCTCGAATACGATGCGCTTCATCCGCTGCACCAGGTGCCGGGCGGTATGATTTCGAACTTTCGCTTTCAACTCGCCAACCTCGGCAAACTCGACAAGCTGCCCGAAGTTCTCGAAGAAGTTTCACGGGTGCGCGCCGAGTTTGGTTACCCAATCATGGTGACGCCATACTCTCAGTTCTTCGGCGTGCAAGCCGCCATTAACGCGATGGTCGGCGCGCGCTACAAGGAAGTGACCGATGAAGTCCTACTCTATACGCTCGGCTTTTGGGGCGAGGAAGAAGCTCGATCAATAGACGTCAATCTAAAAGACCGACTCCTCAATCTGCCGAGAGCCAAAGAACTGGCTAAATTAGAACCGCCTGAAATGTCGGTCAAAGAATTTCGCGCAAAACTTGGCGGCGCTGGAGTGAGCGACGACCAGAGACTGCTGCGCTATTTCGCTGGGGAAGACGCCGTGGCAGCAATGAAAGCCGCGGGCCCGGGACAAGATTACGCACAAACCTCCAAACCGCTGATAACCTTGATCGAGCAAATCACTAAGCGAAAAGATTCGGCGCGAGTTTACATTAAGCGAAACGGCCTCACTTTACGCCTGGAACGGCGCCAAACGGTGCCTTGACCTCTAAACCATTTGAGAAATAACTGGAAGTCGAGATAATCTCGCATTTCCAGTAAGCTGTCGGCTTCCGACCGTATCCTCAACTAGCGTTCGTTGAATGATCTTACGCGGCGTTTTGATCTGGTTGTTGCTGACCGTGAGCTGCGCGTCTGCGCTTGCGCATTGGACTTGTACGACGCAAGAGTCGACATGCAAACTCGTCTTCGTCGTTCACGACACCTGGCATGCCGCTATCGTTCTGCCCAAAAGCGATATTGCACTCGACTCTCTGCCCGAACTGGTCGACTTTCCCGACGCGGAATTTATCGAATTCAGCTGGGGCGACAAGGACTATTTTCCCGATCCGAACGCTGGCATATTCACTGGGATTAAGGCGGCGTTTTGGTCGAGTGGCAGCGTTCTCCACGTTGTCGGTTTTAGCGGTGATGTACAGAGTTTTTATCGAAGTGGTGAAGTCGTCCAGCTGCGACTAGCGGCTGACGCCCATGCTCGATTGCTCGAGTATATCTCCGATACTTTCTCGCGTCCGCAGCCGAACGGCCGAGCTCAAGCCAGCCCCGGCCTTGTCGCTTACAGCCGATTTTATCCGGCAACTCGCAAGTTCAGTTTGCTAAGAACTTGCAATACCTGGGTGGCCGAGGCGCTAAAATCCGCCGGCCTGCCGGTATCGCCGGGTCACGTAATGACCGCCGGTAGCCTGGCCACACAGCTCAGCGGCATCGAAGTCCGCGAATAAAATTGTCCGTGGCTAGGTCGCGCGAACGCTCACAAATCGCCCATGGAGAAGTTTTTTTGTTTCTGCAAATACCGCTTCTTGCGTAAATTTCCGCATTCTTCATAGGTCAAATGAGCCGATTGAAAGGCATAGACATTGCGGTTTAGTCAAAGATTAGACAAACTCATACAACAGAAATACGCAATTTTGCTTGTACCTATAAAGACCATGCTTCGACCGACGACCATTGCTTTGCTTCCAGGCATAATAACGGCTTTATTGTTAGCAGCCTGCCAGCCGTTTTCGCCGGCAAAGATCCCTGAGCCGCCACCGGAGGGACCAGAGGCTTCGCCGACCATCAAAATCGAGCCCCCGCCCGAGCCACAAGTTCCCGCCGCTCAAGTCGAGGCGCCCGCGAAACCGGGTATGGTGGCAATTCCAAGGCTGCTGCCCGAATCGATCGTCGGCATACCGGAAAAAGATCTGGCGTCGCGTCGGCTGGAATACAACACGATGATCAGCAGCCGTCCCGGTGAACCGCCGCACGGCTTAGGTTGGCAGTACCGAAATACCCGTCAAGGGCAGATTGTCGGATTTGAATTTTCCAACTATGGCGGCAACCGCATACTTCCGCCGCGGCGGGACGCCGCAAAAAATCAGTTGTTCACCCGCGACTTTCAGTTTCGCTTCGATGATCGCGCCAGGCAGGATGTCCATCTCCTCGTCGTGGATTGGGCAGCGTCACGCGACAAGCAATTTCGCCTGAGTGAACTCATGAACAGTCTGATGCATTTTTTCCCGCGCAGTTATTTGCCGGCCATCGTAAACGTCAAAGACCGAGATCTCGTGACGTTGCCCACCGGCGAGGAAGTCGAGTTCGACGCCAAGACCCACGAGATTCTTAGCGGGGTCCTCTCAGAAGCACCCGTCGACCTAAATCCCGACCGCGCTGCTCGCAAATTTCCCGGCGTTGACTATCACGGCAAAGGCGTACTGGTCCGTGCCAACGCGCGCGGGACGGATCCGAGAATCGGCACGACCGCGATCATCACCACAGGATCCCCGCCACAGGATTGTGACAAAGGAATTGATTGCGGCCGGTGCCAGGTGCCGTCGCGGGAGCTTTGGGAGCAAACGGGCGCGGTGCGCTTCAAATTTTCCACGGATCTAGATTTTGATCGTTTTTTGACCACGCGGTGCGGTTTCGGTCTGCCCACGACCGGTTTCGAATTCAGGATCGCCTCGCGACTTCAATAGAAGTTGGCAAATTACTTCTTTTCATTGACGGGCCTGGTGCTTCTCGGGTCGACGCCGGCCGGCAAACACCAAAAAGTATATTCATAGTATAGCTGGGTCGTCTTAGCCGATGACCCGCCCCCCTTCTCTGCGCCGGTGGACACCGATGCGCTGATGCCATCCGCTAGAGTCGACTGTGATACCGGTTCGTTCGGATAAATCGACGCCAGTCCATCGTAGGCTTTTTTCTGCTCTACTCGCAGTGCTGCCAGACATTCTTTTCGAGTGTCTACGGCATTGAGCAGTTCCCATTTGTTGACGTCCCCTTCCGCGCTCAGACCTCGGGGAGTGCCCTCTACGCGTCGGGTCACGAAATTATGTTTCCACAATAGCCAGGCGGCATCGGCGGTATCCACAAGCAATAAAACCATCAAGAAACGTAGGGCTATATTTTTCATTTGCTGCGCCGCATTCGCCGTTTCTAAACGTTATGCTTTCGCGGCATTGGTTGCAATTCCTAACGAAGCCGATTAGGAAGTAATCAAACTTTTCCGCACTGACAAGGAGCAACTATGCCGACCCAAATCGTGATCGATGCCGATGGCCATTGTAACGAACCGGATAGCGAACTCGCCAAATGGATGCCCAAGGAGCTCGCCCATCTGGCGCCCAATCGCGTGACCGACAGCAGCGGCTATTCCCATTTAATGATCGAGGGCCGGCTCGCCGGACGACGACGATGGGGCGGCGGCGCCGACCGTTGCGCTGTATTCGCCAGTCACATTGAGCGTAGCCGCCCAGGCATGACCGATCCCTTGAAACGACTGCCCGACATGGATGAAGAAGGTATCGACGTCGCGATTATCTTCGGCACTTCCATCGCGCTGATGGTTAACGGCATGGCCGACAAGCCGCTCGCCGCGGCAGTTTGCCATGCCGTGAACCGCTGGCTCGTCGAAGAATATCTCGCGCCTGACCCGAAAAGACTGAAAGGCGTCGGCTTGATTCCCGTGCAAGACCCCCCAGCCGCGGTGAAAGAATTGGAGTATCTGGCGCAGCACCGCGCCATCGTTACTGCCATGCTACCGACCAACGTCTATGGCATCAATTTGGGTCACCGCATGTTCGATCCGGTTTATGCCGCGGCGCAAGAGATCGGCATGCCCTTGTCAGTTCATCCGCAAACCGAACATGACGGGCAGTATGGCGTCTGGGGCGTCATGGGCGCCGGCAGCGAGCGCATGGAAAAATATAGCTACGTGCACATGACGTCGTTTCCCTTCGAACTGATGATCGCGCTCATGCACATGATCGGTGAAGGGGTATTCGACCGCTATCCCAAACTTAAAGTTGGGTTCATGGAAGGCGCCTGCGGTTGGCTGCCTTTCTGGATGGAACGTTTGGATGAGCATTTTCACAAGCTCGGACCGCAGTGGCCGCTGCTCAAACGCAAACCTTCCGAGATCATCAAGAGCTCTCAAGTGGCGTTTACTTGCGAGCCCGAAGAATCGATTTTACCCTACGTCCTAGATACCATCGGCATTACCCAGGTGATGTACGCGTCCGATTACCGCCACTGGGACTCCGAGTTTCCCGACTCCGTGCGCGAAGTGAAGAAGATCCCGGGCATGACCGAAGACCAACTCCGCCACGTACTCGGCGAGAACGCGCGAAATTGGTTCAATTTAAAAGAGGACGACTTACCGGTGAGGTGACATCGAAGAACATCGAGGATAGAGAATCGAGGATCGCGAAGTCCAATCCTCTATCTTCCATCATCCTCGATCCTCGCCTATGCATTAACGCTTCTCCGCCCACACCTGATTGAAGAAACCACTGCTTTCCATCTCGGCTAGGTAGCGCCGGTCCATCAGTTCCTGAGGTTTGATTTCATTAGCGCGCGAATTCGTCCGGGCGACTTCATCGATCATCGGCTGAATCGCCTGCGCTTTTAATTCTAGGCGTGGTTCCATGACCTTCATCTCGATCGCATAGCTGGCATCCAAAATCGCCCGATCCTTTATCCGGAGCTGCTTTTCCATAACCCGGTACACTAGCTCCTTGTCTTTATGCATCGATTTGGACGCCTCCGCCATCGCCCGCATGAATCGGCCGATCACAAATGGCCGCTTGGCAATAATCGACCGGCGCGTTGTGATCGTCGATGCTGCATAAGGAATACCGATATCGGGACCGAAAACCACATAGCGAAAGCCTTGCGCGATGGCCCTGGCATCGCTCGGGGGTAATAGCGTCGCGGCATCGATACGTCCGGATACGAGCGCGCCCAACGTCTCCGCCTCGCCTCCGGTTTGGATGAAAGTGATGTCTTTATCAGGATTCATGCCCGCGCGGCGAAAAGCTTGGACCGTAAAAAAATGCGTGTTGCTGCCGATGCGCGTTACGCCGATTCTCTTGCCTTTTAGCTGTTCCAACTTCTTAATATCCGGTTTTGCCAGCACGCTTTGCGTCATGATGTTCTTGATGCTGCCGATGAACACCAAGTCCGTCGCGCCGTTGACGTAAGCATTAACAATGCCCACTCCGCCCAATAATCCAACCTCGACGTTGTTACCCAAAATCGCCGACGTAGCCGTCGACGAAGACGGAATGTAAATAAAAGCGAAATCGATATCGTATTTCTTGAACAGACCTAGCTCTTCCGCGACCCACGGCATGGCGTAGGGAACAGCATGAGCGGAATAGAGTGCCACCAACTTGTCCGCCGCTGAGGAACCGATCGGAACGATCATCCAGGCGAGCAATAAAAACAAGCTGTTTGATAGGCAATTCAACGTCGCTGAGTGTTGACGCATGTCAAATCCTCAATATCAGGAGCGCTTACTAATCAAGATATACTATAAGCCAAACAACTCTTTGGCGTTCCGGTACAAGATCTTTTCCTTGTCATTATCGGAAATACGCGGATGATTCTTCAGCGCATGCAGATTGTGGGGAAACTCGTTGTCCCAATGCGGAATGTCGGAGGCATAGAGAAAATGTTCCGCGCCAAGATAATTAATCGATTCAGGCAAAAGCGACTCACCCGATTCTAGGCTGAAGTACATCTTGGACTTGCGGACTAAATCGCTGGGTTTTTCCTTTAACAACGGCATCTCATGCTTGGCGCGCTTCTTCCAGTGTTCATCCAGACGATCCAGGTAATAGGGCAGCCAAGTCGCACCGATCTCCAGGAAAGCCAATTTCAATTTTGGAAAGCGCACCGGCAGACCCTGGCAAACGACGTGGGTAAACTGGAGCAGCAAACCAACGGTGAAAGCGTACGAGTGCACTTCCGCGAAAGTCGACAAGTTGGCTGCGCCGATCTCGTGAGAATTGCTGCGCGAACCATGGATGCCGATTACCGCGCCCAATCGCTCTGCTTCGGCATATACGGGATCATAAAAGGTACTGCCTAAAGCCATTGGCAAACCCATCGGCAAAATCTCAAACCCTTTCAGGCCCAATTCCATCACGCTGCGGCGAAGTTCCTCGGCGGCGGCTTTCGGATCGCGCAACGGCAAAACGCCGACACAGCTCACGCGATCCGATAGCGCATTGAACTCTTTGGCGAAGTGGGTGTTACATGCGCGCGCGACGGCGATCTGAAAGGATAGCTCTTGGATCTTCGAGACGTTTCCGGAACCTGTGGGAAAACAGATGGCTTTCTCCATTCCTTCACGGTCCATAACCTGATGCCACTCGTCGATCTGTTCTTTCGGGCTGAGATCCTCCCAGCGCACCGCCATTTCAAAACTATCGAAGAGATTGGCATCCCAAGGCTGATCGCGGGTGCGCAGCGCCGTCGAGCGCTTGTCCCAAGGCGCTTCGAGATATTTGCGGATATAACGCTCCTTTTCCAATACATGTCCA
>DASPXM010000330.1:0-16341 GCA_035637295.1 Verrucomicrobiia bacterium | reverse complement strand
CGAGGCGCAGAATGCCGGCGAACTGGACGCTGCGTTGGCCCTGTGGGCCGACGATGGCGTGATCATCAACACTAGGGGACGCAAGGTCGCCGGCAAGGAAAATCTCAGGAAATTTATCCAGACAAATATCTCGCGCAAAATAAAGCAGGAACCTGAGGCTATCCAGACCGTTGGAGATAAGGTGACGTGGATCAATCGGGAATCCAACGAATCCTACAGGAAGCTGAACGTCGCGCCGGTACAACAGAATTCCGAAATCCTTGTCCGAGGTGGCAAGATTATTTCGTGGGTCAACTACTTTCCATCCGGCGAGATCGCCAGGATCGAGCAGGCTTGTTTAAAACCTCAGGCACAGGGTGTTCTCCTTAACGACCAGCCGTGCAATCAGTTCATCGAGCAGGCCAAGGCACAGACGGCGAGCGTCATCGGCGCAGGCACGTCTGAAAAGCGATAGAGAGGACAATTCCGAGGAGTACATCACTTCACCACAGAACCGGCAGAGAAAAAGGGGATAGTCCAATTATTGACGCGGTTGCCTAACAACCGGTTTGAGTCCGACGCGTGAAAGACTCGCGCGTCTCAACCGGAACGTTAGCCGTACGATTGAACTGATTTCTCCTTCTAACAAATCCTGTCAGTTTTCACTGACGCGTCAGTTGAATCACCATTGCCGGAACAGTGAAAGAATCACGGGTGGCTCCCTGACTGTCATTCCGAACGGATGTGAGGAATCTTTCTGACCCGAGACAGATTTCTCCCTTCGGTCGAAATGACAGACTGCGGTCCAAAAGCTAACATCTTACTAGCACTTGATTTTTACCAGCTTTGATGTTTATTGACCCCATGAATCTATTCGACCTTACGATTAACCAACTCAAGCGGGCCGCTGCGATTAAAGAACAAATCGAGGATTTGAACAAAGAGCTGCGCGCTATCCTCGGTGCGTCAGGCAAAACTGGAACCACGTTAAAGAGAAAGCGGACCATAAGCGCTTCTGTGAAAAAGAGAATTGCCGCTGCTCAAAAAGCAAGATGGGCGACCCTGCGTGGCGCTAGACCAGCGACGCGTTCAGTCAAACCCGTTGCCAAGCCTAAGAAAAAGACAATGAGCCCGGCAGCCAGAGCGAAGCTATCGACCAAGTTAAAGGCTTACTGGGCTGCAAAGAAAGCGGGCAAGAAATAATACTGGCAATTTCTGGTTCAGCTAATTCGCCAAGTCCCGCATGGGGAGTTGGCGGCTTTTTATATGAAGATTTTGACTTTGATGTCCGGCTCCCGCTCTTGTTCATAATCCCCAGTTGCACGTTCAAGTAGATTCCATCTCACATTATGGTTTGCATCGGGGCGCCGTTTGCTTTCAGCGAATAGCGAAAAGGCTGAGATGGGATTGATTTCTCCTCCGCTCCAATTTCTAAGACGTTGTTCCGCTCTTAAAACGCGATTTCAATCCATGTGGCTGTGGAAATAGCACACTGCGCTACCGCCATGCTTGCGGTGGCGATTGGAATAAGTCAGATTTTGGTATTCCATTAAGATATTCCGTGAAGATTTGCTCTCGCGTCGCGGGACGCTCAACGGTTTGGCTTAGAAGAGCGAGGAGCGCTATAGAAAAATCGGCCATCAAATGAACAAACCAGCTTCATCTGCCGCGCTGGTGGTCGAGGCGAGAGGGATCTCGAAAAAATTCGGCGACCGGTTTGCCGTCGATAATCTGGATCTGGATGTTCCGGCGCAAGTCTGTTTTGGGCTCCTGGGGCCCAATGGCGCCGGGAAAACCACGACCCTGCGTATGATCTACGGCGTCACCCGGGCCACAAGCGGTACGATTCGCGTGTTCGGCATGGACATCGGCCGTCATTTGCGGGCGGTTCGCTCCCGGCTCGGCGTAACCTTGCAGCAGAATGCTTTGATCGAAGCGTTGTCACCGAAAGAAAATCTTTTGGTTTTTGGCCGGTATCACTTGCTTCGCGAGCCGGAGCTTTCGCGCCGGACGGAAGAATTGATCGACTTTCTTGAGCTGCGCTCCCATGCCCATGTTCCGGTGCGGCAGCTTTCCGGCGGATTCCAACGGCGTCTGGCCATTGCGCTTTCATTGGTCAATTGTCCCGAGCTTTTGATCCTCGACGAACCCACCACCGGACTCGATCCTGCGGTGCGATTGGCCTTGTGGTCGCGCGTCAGAGAACTGCGCGCGGCGGGGACGACTGTGCTCATCACGACCCATTACATGGACGAGGCGCAACGTCTTTGCGATCAAGTCGCCATCGTTTCGGCGGGCAAGGTGATTGCCGCGGGGGCGCCGGCGGAGCTCATTAGGACGCGAGTGGCGCCGGAAACTGTGGAGTTTGACTGCACACCAAGTGAAGAAGCGGCACTGCTCGACGGCGTTGCGCAGGGTCGGCGTCTGCGCGTCGGCAGGCGGCTGATGCTTTACGTCGACGACGCCACCGATCTTATCGAACAAATTCGCCGCCACGATGATGGCGACCGGCGCCCAATCATCGTCCGGCCCACCAATCTCGAAGACGTCTATCTCTCTCTCACCGGAACCAGCCTGGAGGCCAATCCGTGAGTCTTTCGCTTCCCTATGCGCTGGCCGTATGGCGGCGCAATGCCGTCATGTACAAGAGAACCTGGAAGTGGAATATCCTACCCAACTTCTTCGAGCCTGTTCTCTATCTCTTTTCCATCGGCATAGGCGTCGGTGCTTATATTTCAGAGATCGGCGGCACGAGCTATATCGCATTTCTCGCTCCCGGGCTCATATGCGTGGCGGCGATGAACGGGGCCAGCTTCGAGGTGACCTATAACATCTACGTCCGGCTTGTTTTTGAAAAAGCCTATGATGCCATGCTGACGACTCCTATCGAGCCGGACGATGTCCTAGCCGGTGAAGTGCTGTGGGCGGTGACTCGCGCCTGCATCTACGGCGGATGTTTCTTCATCGTGTTGTTGCTTTTCGGCCTGGCGCCTCTGCCGTCGTCGCTGTGGGTGATTTTTGTGATTCCTATCACGGGACTGCTGTTCGCCGCGATCGGCATGGTTTTCTCATTGCGAATCCCCAACATCGACATGTTCAGTTTTTATTTCACGCTGTTTCTCACCCCGTTGTTTCTATTTTCCGATGTGTTCTTCCCTCTGAAGGAACGGCTGGCAGGGCCGTGGCTCTGGGTCGCCGAGGCGCTCCCCCTGCTGCATCCTGTGCGCTTGGCGCGCGCGTCGTTCAACGGCGAGTTTTCCGTGACCGTATTGTGGGACCTGGCTTATACTTTGGGAATGTCTCTACTGCTGCTTCTGTGGGCGCGCCGCGGTGTCCGCGACCGACTGACAAACTAGTAAACAAATCCGGGGACACCATACCAATTTTATTCGGCATGTCAGAAGCCAACCGCGGATTTTAGGCTGGATTAAGCGGTGCCTGTGTTCAATCACTGCGGGGTTTGATTACCCACAGCTTGCTGCGTAAAGAGCTATTCCGACACCTCTCAGAGTCCGTCATTCCCGAATGCTTCTATCGGGAATCCAGGCGAGACCGGAACTGGACCCCCGATTAAAACATTTGGGGGTGGCGCCTTTGCGATAAATTCTCATCTTCTATCTTCTGATGTCCGTCAGCGGCTGCCGGGCAGTTCAATAGCCAAAGCCGTATAGCCGCGCGCAGTTGTCCCACAAGTACTTTCTCTTCGTCTGATCGCTGAAAGGCAGCTTCAAAAAACTTTCCACTGCATGGGGAAATTTGACGTCTAGGTGCGGGTAGTCGGTTGAGAAGACGATGTTATCTTCCAAGCCGAAGTCGGGGATATTCTTTGCGACTATTTCG
Source organism: Verrucomicrobiia bacterium (assembly GCA_035637295.1). Lineage (GTDB taxonomy): Bacteria > Desulfobacterota > Binatia > UBA9968 > UBA9968 > DP-20. The sequence goes on along the minus strand of DASPXM010000330.1, from coordinate 12,522 downwards.
TCGCACTCCACCGCACCCCAGCATTGGCGCTGAAAATATTCGAGTGGTTCGAGCTTCATTTCGGGATGCTCTGCGACACCGGTCAGTTCCGCGTATTCGCCCATGCGCCAGAGAAGCCACGGAAGCCACGCGCAGTTGCCTTCCAGAAAGGCTACTTTCAATTTTGGAAAACGTTCCATGACGCCGCCGTAAATCATATCGGCGCAGGCGAACATGTTCGCCATCGGAAATGACAGCGTGTTGAACATGGCGAAGCTGGGAATGAATTCATGTAGGGCTGGCTGCGGCAGATAAACGCGGCCGGCTTCGTGAAAGCCAATGGGAATGCCGAGTCGCTGACATTCTTCCCACAGCGGATTGTAATAAGGATCGCTCCACATGCGCCCGTTGACGTGATTGGGGCGCACGAGGACGCTTCTGAAGCCCAATTCTTTCACAACCCGGCGAGTTTCCTCGACTGCCGATGAGACATCGTGCGGGGCGATAATCCCGGCGCCGTACATACGGTCGGGGGCGACTTCACAGAAATCGTGCATCCAGTCGTTGTAGGCTCTGGCGATGGCAGCGGCCAATTCCGGATCCAGCGCATCGACGGCGAGCACAAACAAGCCGCGGCTGGGATAGAGAATCGCCACGTCGAGGCCTTCTTTGTCCATGGCATGAACTTGCGCGACGTTATCGAAATTGCGGGCTTCTTCTTCAGGATATTTTTCGTTGAGAATTCGTTCACGGATCGGTCCTAGTGCAGGAATAGGTTTCGGCGTCGGTCGCGGCATGATCTTGCCGTCGACTTGAACGCCGAGATCGCGCTTGTGGCGGTTGAGGCCGATGGGCGCGCGATCGAGGAACTTTTTGTCGATGTACTTTTGCCATAGATCACAGGGTTCCATCACGTGCATGTCCGAATCCATCGCTTTGAAACCGTTCTTCATATCCCTCACCTCGTCGACGAAAGTTGAATCAACTTGCCTTTCGCATAACAAAGGGCCGCGCGGGTGTCAATTTGAACCGGTGGTAGTGTCCTAATTTGCCCCCCAACCGCGCCAATGGTGATTTATGAGTCGGGCATTGGACGGTCCAATCCAGCCGTGGTATGGCTCATGGCCTCCAGAATTAAAGGGGGGGGGCCGACATGACTGACGTATCACCGGACACAATAATCAAGCTGCGATTATGGGTAACGCTCCTAGCTGGTTTGCTCGCTTTAACTTTCATCGGACATACCGACAATTTTTGGCTGCAACTTCTAAGTCGAGGTTTAGAGGCAGTGTGCATCGCGATGGTGATCGCAATATTCGTTGATGTATTCTTAAAACGAGACCTAATGAGGGACGTGTTTTTGGCGAGTATCGGTTATGTTTTACCCAAGGAATTGCAGCCAGAAATGCGTTGGCTGTGCCAGTTAAACGCGCTCTGCACTCAAGACGTAATGATATGCACACTCACTCCAATAGGTGATTCAGTCAAATTTCACTTCCAGCGAAAACAGGTTGTTAAAAATATTGGTCAAAACAGACTCGATCTAAAAGTTGGCTTAGGTATAGACCAATGGTTCCGGGGGTCGGATGGTGAATCGCACATTTTGAAATTTTCTTTTGTCTCCGAAGAGCAGCAGTGGTTTCATACTGGTGAAGCTAAAAAAAGCGATTTTGGATTGAATCTGCCCGATGACCCTGTTGTATCACTGGAGAAAGATAAAGAGGCGACGATTACAAGCGAATTTGAAGAGGTATATCCACGAAACGGATATTTTTTTATGCACATAAAATATGCGACAAGTGGATTGAGAATAACGGTCAACTGTCCCAGCGACAGTGGTCTGGGTATTTACGTGAATTTTGCGAGTCGCGAGGGACACAAGACTCTACAAGTAGAGCAAGACTATGTGTGTCCATTTACACTGCTGCCCTATCAAAGGGTGGCCGTTCGCTTTTGGGACAAGGCGCAGAGCGCCGCGTGGCTAAAGTCAAATTAGGACACTACCGAACCGGTTTATGATTTCTACTTCATTCAATATGACAAAACACTTGAGCTGTCGTTGTAGAGAGCGCTGACTGCGAGCCGGTCGATGCTTGTCAGGAAATCCGTAAGAATTATCTCCACAGCTCCGCCAACCATCCCGAGCGTTTGATCTCTTCGACGTAACTGTTGTCGTAGTAGGCGCTCATCGGCGTGCTGCCTGCGAGCTTCGCGTCGACGAGATTAAATTGCGCCGATTGCTGCACTATGGGTTGAATAGAGTTCGGCGTCACCGTGGGATCTTTGACGAAGATATCGATGGCGAATTTCTGGGTTTGATCCAGTATTTCGGGGTCGGTTTGGCGCGTGTATTTCGCCAGGACCGCTTTCGCGTGTTTCTCGTTGACAAAGATCTGTTTGATTCCTTCCATCGTCGCCTTGATCATAGCGATGACGACTTCGCGATTCTTGCCGGCGTAGGATTTGCGCGCGACCAGGCCTTGAATTAAAAATTCGATGCCGGCTTTTCTGAAGTCCTTCGGGCTCACGAGCTCGCGATAACCGTCCTTCATTAGGCGAAACGTGAAAGGCGCAGACGTGATGATGCCGTCGACCAAACCTTGCGAAAGGCTCGTGATCGCCTGGGTCGTCGTGCCGGTCTGAACGATATTGATGCCCTGGACGTTGTGCAGTTTCACGATCGCTTGCAGCGTGAAGTGGGGAATCGCACCTAACCGGCTGATGCCGATTCTTTTGCCAACCAAGTCCGCGGGAGTTCGGATTTCTGGTTTCACGATCAGAGATTGAATCGCGTAGGGCACGGTCGTTGCAACCTGAACGACATCCCCGCCTTGCAGGACATTGGAGACGAGAGGAGGGCCGCCGCCTGCACCGACGCCCGCTTGTCCGCCCAGCATCGCCTGGATGATAACCGGCGACGCGCCGACGTAAATCATATCCACGTCGAGGCCGTATTTTTCGTAATAACGGGATTCTTTAGCGATCCACCACGGCAGGCTGGCGGCGCTGATTGGCGTGAACGGAAAGGAAACTTTAGTCGCTGCAAGCGCCGTCGAGGCCAGCGCACTCACAAAAAGGATAGCGGTGATTACAGAGGCCATCAACTCTTTCCAGAGTGCATAAGCTAGTTTGCGTCTTTTATCCCGCGCCACGGACTTTGTCTATGATCTCAGCGGCATTCTCCGGTATCTCGTCACCGCGCCACGCGACGTGGCCGTCGGGGCGGACGAGCACGAGTGGACGCTCATATGTTTCGCGCACTTTTGGATCGTCGATCTTGATTGACTGAAGCGGCAATGCGACGCGGCTCGCTGCTGCCGTGATCGCGTTCGTGTCGGTGATGTTTCCCGAGAAATCCAGGAGCGTGAAACCCTTACCGAACAAATCAAGAGTCGAGCGACCGTCTTTGAGCCAGGCATGCGGCGCGCGCACTCCAGGCCATGTCGATGGCACATAGAGTCCATGATCCAGCGCGGGCGGCGACGTACCATCGGCAACGCAGATCGGCGAGTTCTCGTAGCGGTACCCGAGCTCGATACCAGCAGAGTCATACTGAAATTCTTTGGCGCGGGTGCGCATGATCGCGGCGCGAGCTTTGTCGCGCAACAGTTTGCCCTCGTCATCGATTTCGCCGATCTTCGGCGAGAAAGGCGTTTGGTTGTCGTAGCTGGCGCGCATTTCCGCTGCCTCGCTGACGTTGATCATAGCGATGGGCTTGCGCTCCAAAGTGTAACTGTCGAGCAACTGCGCGCCGCCCCAACCTTGCAACATCGCTGCCAACTTCCAGCCGATATCGACGGCGTCACCGACGCCGGTGTTCATGCCGAAGCCGCCGGTCGGCCAATTCAAGTGCGCCGCGTCGCCGGCGAGAAAGACTGGCCCTACCTGATATTTCTCCGCGACGACGCAATGGCCGGTCCACGGGCGCACGTCGAGCAATTCAAACGGGAGATTTTCGCCCAATGCATGGCGCAGTTTTTCTGGAGCGTTCAAGGCATCGATCTGTTCTTGTTTGACGTTACGAATGTTCAGGCGCCACAGCTCTTTGCCGTCGACGGCGGCGATGGTGCCGTTAATATGCGGGTTAATAATTTGGTACATGACAGCAGGGCCGTAGCTGATCGATTCGAGAAACGGTGAGCGGAACAAGACTGCGACGTTCATACCTTGGGAGAACACGCCCTCATACTGAATGCCGAGAGCACGCCGAATGTTGCTACGGCCCCCGTCACAGCCGACGAGATAGTCGGCTTCGACGGTTTCATCCTTGCCGGTTTGCACGTCGACAATTTTCGCCGTGACCTTCTGTTCGTCCTGCTGAAAGGATTCGAACGCGGTGCGGTAGCGAACGGCGACTTGGGGCAGCGTCGCCACATGCTTGTGCAGCACCGGATCGAAGTACGGCTTTGAAATCCACAGCCGGCCTTCCGGGCTGACGGGCGAGCGCGACGCGGGATCGCCGTTGGCTGGATGATCGAAACGGGCGATCTCGTAGCCGTCCATGCGCGTGACGAAAAGATAATTTCTCGGGTAGTCCGTGGGATAACCGGACTCAAAGCGCATACGGTCGGCGATGCCCCAGCGGCGCAGATGCTCGCAGGTGCGTGTATTGGCAAGATTGGTCGTGGGAAAGTCGACGCTGCCATCGGTTTGTTCGACAACCAGGCATCGAATGCCGCGCCAATTTAGCTCGATTGCCAATGCCAGGCCAACGGGCCCAGCGCCGGCGATAAGAACGGGATAATGCTTTGGTGTCATAGAACCGCTGATTGATTCCATTCTATTCTTGACTCCCTCGCCCATTCCGATGGGAGAGAAGGATAAGGGTGAGGGGAGGGGAGAAGGAGCATCCGCTCGTGCGGTTCGAAAATTGTACTACGGAATGAGAAACTTAAGTTACCCTCCTTGCGCCTTTCTTTTCTTTGCGCCTCTAATCGAGCTCAGCGCGTCGGCCGCCACGATGCGTCCGATAGGACCCGTGGCGAAGCAGGCTTGAGTCACTTTCTTGTCCGAGTCGATGATGAAACTGGTCGCATGAATAATCTTGCGTCGGTCTTCCCAATAAGCGCCTACCTTGTCGGCGTCTTCAGGGACTTTCAGTCCGTAGCCGATCGAGAACGTGGCGCCGGTTTTGTCGGCCATTTCAATGGCTTTGTCGAGGGGATCGACGGACAGCGCGATCACATCGGTGTTTTCTTGCTTGAACTCTTCAATATGCGCCTGATAGTCGGCTAACTGCCGAACGCAGTACGGTCACCAGACGCCGCGGTAAAAGATTATCACCGCGTATCCGCCTTTGAGATCCGCGGGAATATTTAATGTTCGGCGATCCGCGGTCGGTGCGGTGTAGTTCGGAAATTCGTCTCCGGGGCCGAGTTGTTTGGCCATTACATTCGTTCCTTTCGATTTCTTTAGATGCGATCGGTCGAGCTTTGGTTGCAGCGACTGCGCTCAGCCTGCCAGCCCCAGCAGTTTTGCCGCGGTGCCACCGAGAATCTTCTGTTTGTCTGCGTCTGCTATTTTCAACTGATGCACCACGTCCACCGAGCGTTTCAACGGTATCGGCACGGGGGGAAAGTCGCTGCCGTAAACCACGTGGTCAACGCCGACGGTGTCGACGGCGCATTGGACCGCCGGCGGATGGAGCGAAACTGTATCGAGATAAAGTTGCGCGATGTAGCTTGCCGGCGGGCGGGTCATCACGTCCGGCTCCCACGGGCCGAAGCTCATGTCCTTTCTGAGCTCGTAGCCGAATCCATAGCGTCCTGGCAGCATCGGCAGCGCGCCACCGACGTGCGCGCAAACCATTTTAAGCTTGGGAAACTTTTCAAAGCCGCCGGTAAAGATGAAACGCGTCAGCGATAGCGTGGTGTCGAAAGGCCTACCGAGCATCTCGGGCAGCCGGAATATCTCCATCCTTTCGTTGCCGATGGTGAATTTGGGCGGATGAACAAAGATCGGCACATCGAGATCGCTGACTAATTCGAAAAACGGTGTTGCCCTTGGCGAGTCGAGATATTCGCCTTCGACGCTCGAGTTGATCATGATACCTTTGAGCTTGTAGTCACGAACCGCGCGCTCGGTTTCTTTGAGAATCTTGTCGTTATCAAAAGGCACCGAGCAGGCGAGGCCGAGCAAGCGCTTCGGATGCTTCGCCGTCAATTCGGCCGCATGTTCGTTGAATTCCTGTACCACTCTGAGCGCGTCGTAACCGCTCGGCGAACGAATCCAGTTGTTGCCAAAAACCGTGATGTCTACCCCGGATTCATCTTGCTGCTTGAACAGGCCGTCGACGTCGAAAATCGACTTCGGCGAGGTCGGATGATACCAGCTTTGCGGAACTAAATGTGCGTGACAGTCGATAATCATGAATCAAATACCTCTCAGTCTGTGAACATTATTGGTGCGTTGGAGAAATGTCAAATTATCCTGCTTAGGCGAAATCCTTCGGAGCGAAATCGGTTCGAGTGCTTTTGACCGTAAATGAAATGAAATCCCCGGTGAAACCGTTTGCAGGGCGCAAATTTCCAAAGGGATACGAAAGGCGCAGCTTAATCGCTGTTGATTGATGGGTTAAGGGAACCGCTCATTCTTCGACGGATGGTGGATTTGAAAGTCATAATATGAAGGGGCACTAAACGAGAATCTTCAATCCGCGATAATTGACTCTGCTACCGCCTATACAACTTGTCGATATAGCCGCTGTCGTCTAGCTCTGTGATGAAACGGAGATCGACAAAGTCTTCAGCCTTCGCTCCCCTCGCTTTCGGCTCGCTCGCCAAGATCGTCTTCAAACCCTCTAGGGTCGGGTACTGCTTCGCCGGCAGCTTATGCTCGGCGATTGCGCCCTCGTAAGTTCTGTCGAGCAACTCTTTGTCGGACAGAGCTAGGGACTTGGCCAGCACTTTCATCGACGTTTCGCGGTCGGTCTTGAAACGATGCACGGCTTCGATATGCGCTTTAATGTAGCGGCGGACAACGTCTGTTCGCTCACGAATGAATTTTCGCGTTGTCGCGACGCCGGTCGCCTGATACGGCAGACCAAGAGCAGCGACGTCGGCTAGTATATTGAAGCCTCGCTTCTGCGCTTGATACATCGCCGGCGGCGCCAGCACAGTGGCCTGCACGCGTTTGGTTTCCATCGCCGCGAGACGTTCGGTCAGTGAACCGACTTGTAATATCGCAACATCCTTCACAGGAGTTAACCCCAGCCGCTGCAACGCGTAGCGGACGATGAAGTCGGACGCCGAGCCGAAGCGGCTGATCGCGACTGCGCCGCCCTTGAGCTGCTCCGGCGTCTTGATTTCGGGACGGCTGAGCATCCAGTAATCCAGCGTCACGTTGCCACCCGCGATCATCACGGCATCGGCTCCGTTCATCGTCGCATTGATGACGCCGGGCCCGGCCGTTTGTGAGATCGGTGTGTCACCGGTGATCAACGCGGTCACCGCTGTGCTGCCGCTGTTGAAGTAGATCAGCTGTACGTCCAGCCCGTTCCTCGCGTAAATGCCGGTCTCGCGGGCGATGAACGCCGCCGCGTTGTCCGAGGTGATGCCGACATAGCCGACGTTAAGCTTGGTGAGCTGCGCGAACGCGCCGGCTTTGACAAATAACGCAGCGAAAAGAAACGCAGATGTGAAACGAGTCAATGGCAACCGCATCTTCCACGCCTTCCGGTTTTAACGGCTTGAACGATTTGAACGTCTGGAACGATTGGAACTTAGTTATTGTATCCCATAGAAACGCGCCGGGTTGTCCTCCAAGATCTTCTTAGCGAGTTCGGGCCTCACCTTTCCGCTTTTCGAGAGCGAACGCAGCGCGTCGATTTCAACGGACATGTCGACGTGTCCGAAATCCGTCCCCGTCATGAGCGTGTTCTCGCCGGAGTACTGAGCAATGTATTCGATGTCATCGGTGCTGCTGTAGCAGGAGACATACAGCCGGTAGGTCTCAAAGAAGTTTTCCGGCAGTTTCCTGCCTTCCGCGCGGCGCCGGATGTCCTTCACCACCCACGGGATCCATTGCGCCGAAGACTCAATGAATCCGATCCGCAGTTGCGGAAACAGCTCTGGGAGCTTGCTCGTAATAACCGCATGGCAGGCGCCAACCGTGTTCGTACACATGCCCCAGAAGCCGGCGCCGAAGCCAATGCGCTGACGGGTATCGTCTAGGTTGGAAGGATTTGCGTTGCCGATATGCATGCCAACGGGAATGTCGAGCTTGCTCATTGCTTCGTACAACGGGTAGAAGTACGGATCTTGGATCAGGCGAGTCCCTTCGATGGGGCGCATGAGAACAGCGACCGCGCCATGTTCCTTGCACCAAGGTAACATATCCAACGCGTCGGGCATGCTGAGGAGTGGTAGCGCACAGACCCAGCGTAGCCGGCCTTGACTCTGCTTCCAGATATCCGCCAGCCAGCGGTTGTAAGACTTGCAGATGGGGACCTCGAACTCCGGCTTGTCGGTAATCTGTTGTACGAAGATCGTTGGGTACATTACCTGGATGTCCACCCCGGTTTCATCCATATGCCGAATACGCGCCTGCACGTCTTCTAAGTGCTGAGCCTCCGGTGAAACCACCATGTCTCGGCCGCTTGCCTCGGCCAGCGCTTGAAAATCCTTGGGTTTGACGACGTGGCGCACGTGGCCACGGATCTTGCCGTCGATGAGCCAAAACTGACGATCCGCCTCGGGTCCCGGATTTAAAAGGACGGGCATGAACTTGCGTTCCGACGGATCGCAGTACTCCCAAGTCTGAGGGCCTTCCATCACATGGGCATCGCCGTCAATCGTTGGCATCGTAATACCTCCTGCGAGACCAATGGAGAATTTTTTGTGTATGAGATTGCCCCAAGGCTACTTCGAACGGCCTGTTCAGTTCAGTAAATTACTGGCTTGACAGGCATCTAACATTCCAATAGATAATTTGCAATAAAGGATTGAGGTTTTGCATTGTCGAACTTAAGCAAATATGAGAACCCACACGTTGATGCGCTTAACGGAGTACCTCTAAGAGCTTCGGAATGCCCGGAACACAAATAAAAGTTTTCGATAAAATCGTCCAAGTTATCGAAGTGCTCGCGACGTCCTCCCAAAGTTTGACACTTCGGCAGGTCCAGGATGCTTCAGGATTAAACAAAGGAACCGCGTTCAGGATTTTACGGTGCTTACAATCACATAACCTTGCGGCGAGAAGTGCTGACGGCACCTACAGCTTTGGAGATCGGGTTCTTTGGTGGGCAAGCCGGCACGAGCACAATCCAGACCTTTCCAAACTTGTCCGGCCGCATCTCGAAAAGCTGCGCGATCTTACATCTGAGACCGCTGCCTTCAATTTAGTGATAGGAGATCGAAGCGTAGTTGTCGACCAAGCAACAAGTCCTCATGCGACGAGCACCAGATTTTATCTTGGCGTTTCCGCGCCGTTGCACGCTGGAGCCACGGGACGTGTGATTTTGGCGCACCTCGATCCGGCGCAGCGAATAAAACTCCTAAGTCAGCGCCTGGAACGTTTTACGGAGCGGACTATCACGGATAAAAAGCGATTGGAGCGGGAATTAAATCGCTGCATAACCCAGGGATACGCCTTCAGCGAGGGAGAAAGACTTCCAAATACCTCCTCGATCGCAGCTCCTGTATTTGGTCCACGCAGGAGGATTTTAGGAACATTAGCGGTTGGCGGGCCTTCCGAAAGGTTCACCCGTGAGAAGCGAAATTCAATTGTCCCTCTATTATTGAGAGAAAGTCGGCTCCTCACAGACCAGCTCGAAGGCCCCGTTCTCGCAAACCGGAGGGCTGCCGGAGCTCTGTAGCGCAGTCTCCTTCGCCTTAAAACAAAATCATTTTTTACCGAAAGGAAGCATTTAAATGGAAGCAATCTCAGAGATGACAAGTAGCCGAACCTTACGCGAACTCGAAAACTACTTCTCGAGCTACGGCGATCTGCCGCGGGAAATTATTTTGAAGCACGACTTGCTTCGCGTCGGCCACTGGTTCACCGATGCTGCGCTGGAGCTAGCTTCCCAGGCTCTGGTGAAATCCTACCGGTTGTTTTCGTACGATTTGATGCCGATGAAAGATATGAAAAGGAAAGAGCATCGGAAGATACCCGAGTGGTTCACGATCCGCAGGGGCATGTTCAGCCTCAGGCCGGTGAGCATTCAGACGACGCTCGATTCGAGTTCGCCATACGTCATCGATGTGGTGGATGGCCAGGCCAAGCTCTTTCTCGAGGGAAACGAGATTTGCGAAGTCTATTTTCCCAAGCCACTGAAATACTACACCCGTAAATTCCCGGACGGCACCGCATATCATGAGATCATCGCCTTCGGCTACTTCGTGACCGCCTTTCGCAACTGCCAGTATTGGGGACCGGACGAGGAGTGCCGTTTTTGCGACATCAACGTGAACGCGCGTCAGATGAAGGAGTCCAAAGACTTTACGTTCAACGCGCCGGTGAAGCCGGTCGAGTACATGGTCGAAGTCGCGCGCTCGATCGAGCAGGACGCCACCGAAGAAGTCGGCTTCACGCCGTCGATGGATTTTCTGATCACCGGCGGGACGATCTTGAAACGCTGCACGGCAAAGACGAGCTGAGTTTTTATTCCGAATATGTCTCGGCGCTCAAGTGGGGCGGCCGGCGGCGCTTCGTGAACCTGCAAACCAATGCCCAGGATAAAGAAACCATGAAGCGCTACCGGGCTGCGGGCGTGGATTGTCATCACTCGAACATGGAGGTGTGGGACAAGCGGCTGTTTGAATGGATTAACCCGGGGAAAAACCGGTGCGTGGGTTGGGACGGTTGGGTCCGAAGCCTGATCGATGAGGTGGACGTTTTCGGCGAAGGCAACGTGCGGCCGAACTTCGTTGGCGGCGTCGAGATGGCGAAACCCTACGGTTTTGAGACAGTCAGCGAAGCCGTGAAGTCGACATCGGACGGCGTAGACTTCATGATGAGCCACGGCATCATCCCGCGCTTCAACCAATGGCGCCGCGAGCCGGGTTCCAACTTGGTCTCTCAACACGATCAACCGGCGATCCCGCTGGAATATTATCTTCAGTTGATGGGCAACTATTACAACAGCTGGAAGAAATACAATCTGCCCATGCCGCGCCGTGAGTGCGTCCACCCCGAGCGGCGTATCGGCTCCGGCCACGGCACCTACGACGACATTCTTCTGCTCAACGAGTTGCCGGATTACGAGGAAGCGTGGGACCGGGGATTTAATGAAGGCCTCAAGGGCTGCCTGACGAGGCAATGCCAATGAGTGTTCCAACGGATCCAATCGTTCCACGAGTTCCAATTGTTTAATTCGGTCTGGTGATTCCCTCGCCCGCCATGCGGGAGAGGGCAAGGGTGAGGGTAACCGCTGGAACATTTGGAACGGCTGGAACTATTGAAACGAGTTCGGTTGAGGAAATCATGATCGGCAGCGGAACGCTCACGAAACAGATTGCCGGCTACTTAGTGCGCACGGGGTTACGAAACGCCTTCCGCTCAAGATTTGCAGGACCATTACTGAATCTGAATCACGCCAAAACGTGTTTTTGCGTTGCATATCTAAGGAGGTAGTCATGGCATACAACGCTAAGGACAGAACCAAGACTTTTTCTGTTTTTGATTGCGATAGCCACATTTACGAACCGCCAGAGATCTGGGACAAATACATTCCTAAGAACCAGCAACATTTCGCCAAAACTCATTTTTACAGAGACGCGGACCGCCTGATCTTGGTTCGTAACTCAAAAATCAGCTTTCGAGATCCGGACAAATACAAATATCCCGCGGAAACTTGGCATCCCGGACTGACCAAAAAGATCATTGGTGCCACACAGCCAGGGACGAAAGAATGGGATGAAAAGATTGGTAGAAATGCCAGCGGGAGAGATCCTCGTGTGCGGCTGAAGGACATGAACGCTGCTGGTATCGACCAAGTCATGATCTTTCCATCCACCTACGTCTATCTGCCGCTAGTCGAGAATGCCGAGGCAGCACATATCTGCGCGAGAGCTTACAACGACTGGGTTTACGACTACTGCAGCGCGGATCCAAAGAGACTGTTCCCTGCAGCGGTTCTCCCAATACAAAACGTGGACTATGCGATAGAGGAGCTGCAGCGGGTAGCAAGGCGAGGGTTTAAATCCGCGCTTGTTCGTCCAATCATTGCCGAGAATAAGTATCCCACATTTCCGGAATTCGATCCCCTGTGGCGGGAGTTCGAAGAACTCGGCCTGGTGCTGGGAATGCATACGTTTCCATCGCGGGGCGAGGCTTTGTCACCTGGATTGGGGAAACGCATGGGAGCTGACCGTAAACGCTTGTTCGCGGACGAGGACATACTTGTTTATTCACCGGGTCAGTTTGTAGCAAACATCATGCAAATCATGGGCTCCAGGCAGGCCGGGGACCAAGCGTACGGGTTCATCGCCGAGGCGATGACCTGGACCGGAGTTGTTTTAATGACCGGTTGGCTCGAAAAGTTCCCGCGCCTCAAGGTGGCGATTCTGGAGTCCAACTCAAGCTGGCTGCCGTTGGTGCTGG
>DASPXM010000329.1:0-5117 GCA_035637295.1 Verrucomicrobiia bacterium | reverse complement strand
CCAGAAGGACTCGAGCGAACGTATAAAAACTACACCTCGGTTCTTCCGGAAGCTCCTTACCCCGAACCCGCGGGTATTAAAACCTTGCTCGACGACATGGCGCCGCGCAACGCCAAAGCAGCAGCCGCCGATCCCAAATCTTTCGTCGACGTGAGCTTCGTACAGGAAATGGAAGCGTCAGGGTTTATTAAGCAGCTGCAGAAGAAATAAGGATCGTTAGGCGTGAAGGGTAAGGCGTCAGGGGAAAAGAGCAAAGACCGGAGAGCATTAGCTCGGATTGGGGCCGCGCATGAAAATCACACGGGTCTGGTTGGCAGTCTTTCTTCTGAATTTAGTTCTTCTCTGCGCGCGAGTTTCATCGTTACTCGCTGCCGAAAAACTGGTCGGTCTTCAGTCGGCGCCGAGCATCGCGATGGCGCTGCCGTGGTTTGCCGAGGAAGCGCGGCTCTATTCCAAACACGACCTGGATTTTCAACTTGTCTACATCGCCTCGTCGGGAATCGTCACTGCGGCGATGAGCGGCGGCAACGGCAGCGTCGCGATGGCCGGTGGGGAGGGACCGATCCGCGCGTACTTAAGTGGTAACACTGACTTCGTTTTCATTGGTTCGGTGAAGAATGTTTTGACCCATAGCTTGATGGGCAAGCCGGAGATCAAGCGGCCGGAAGATTTGAAAGGCAAGCGTATCGGTGTCGGTCGCATCGGCGGCAACTCGCACTATTTTACTATGTACGGGATGCGACAAAAGGGGCTCGACCCTCTCAAGGATGCAAACTTGATCCAGACCGGCGGCGCGCCGGAAACATATCTGGCTTTGAGCACGGGCGCGGTTGATGCCGCGTCGCTCACGACGCCGCAGGACACGCGCGCGGCGTTTCAAGGGTTCAATTATGTCATCGATGGCCGCGAGCTTCGCCCGGCTTACGTGGCTACCGGTTTCGTTACGCTCCGTTCCGTGATCGCCAAGCGGCCAAAAGTCGTCAGTCAGTTCATGCACGTGATGGCGGAGTCGCTGAAGCTCATGATCAGCGACCGGGAGTTGGCGTTTAGAGTGATCAGCAAGAAAATCGGCCTGACAGACCGTAAAGTTTTCGATGCGGCGTACACCGCCGAGTTAAAAGTACTCGAACCCAGGCTGGAAATCCGCCCCGGCGCAATTCAAGCCAACTTAGACGAGATCGCCCGCACCGACCCGCGCGCCAAACAAGTAAAAGCGGAGCAGTTGATCGACCGCCGCTTTCTTGAGGAGATGGAGAAGGACGGGACGTTTGAGCGGCTGGGGCTAAAATAGCAAAAGGGTCGAGGATGGAGGATTGAAGATAGAGGATCGATTTGAGACTGGCGAACCTCCATCCTCGATGTTCTATCCTCGATTAGTTGAACTCCAATCCCACCACCTTCGCGGGATTTCTCGTGCACACCGTGTAAAGCTCGTCTTTATTCAATCCGAACGCTTCCATGTAGCCACGTACCAACCGCATCGCTTCGACAGAATCGGGAAACAGCGGCTCGCCGGCATCGCTCGATAACGTAAAATGTTCGGGGCCGACTTCACGGATGGTGTTGTACATGATCTGCGGATCGACGCCGAGGAGCGGCGATAGCTCGTCCCAAGTGAAGTTAAATAGAATCCCGACCGGGGAAAGCTCCTTCATCATCTGCGGCGAGACATTCAAGAACGGACTATACGGATGATCGATCACCGCGCGCTTCAAGCCGACTTTGTCGACTTCCTCGGCGAGCTTGTAAATTTCCTTGTGGGTGGCGTGGCCAAAGAAGAGCGCGACATTTCGATCCGCGCAGATGCGAACAATTTCTTTGACTTCCGTCTTTAACTCACCGTTGTTGTTCAAATTGTAATGTCCGAGTGTGACAGCTTTGTCCCAAGGCAGCGGCCCGTGCCAACCGTTGGCATTACTCCCTTCAATGGTATGGCGATAGGTTCCCACGGTGCTGAGCGTGATCGCGTGGTTGAAGACCGGCAGCCAAATCGCCCTGACGCCGCCATCGATCATTGAAGTCACGGTCTTCGCCGATACCGGCGCCGTCTGCCTGCCGCAGACGTAGCCCGCCCAACACGTGATTGGCTTCACACCCTCCTTCTCGGACCAACGGTTCACATCTTCCTGAACGTCACGCACCGCCTTAGCCGGATCTTCACCGGGAATGCTCTTGAACAGCAGTCCCTTCATCTCCGCCAGTGATGCGCGGCGCGCCAGATCGAAAGCATCTTGCTGGCCCTCGTGAGCGTGGCAGTGAATGTCGATGGCATCTTTGACTTTGATATGCGGCGGATGAATTGTGCCGGGCTTGTACTGGGTGCGCGCGGCGTAGGAAGTGACGCAGCGTTCATGGGTCGGCGTGGAAACAGTATTGGTGCTCATGGAATTACCCTCCGTTTTAGGGCCAATCGCCAGTCGAACCTTATGGATTTCCTTTTATCAGTCAGCCGGGGATTTTTAAAGGGATTTCTTGCTTGACGCTTCCTATTCATCTGGCTTATTTTCCGCCCAGCCTGAAGCGCAGATTTTAGCAGCGAATTTACGCCGGCAATGAGAGGAGCCAAATATGGTAATAAAGCGCGGTGGGATTAAGCATAACGCAGGCCACTTTCATTACCGCGAGCATCCGGAAGAGTTTGCCCGCAACGTGATCAATTTCATCACGGAATGGTAACGGCGCCGATGACTCTGCGTGCAGGAGGTCACCAATGAAGTCGACAACAATGAAAACTTATCTCGCGTTACTCACGTTTCTCGGCGCTGTTTTTCATATTCGTCCGGCGGTCGCGGTCGATAAACTCAACTTTATCTACACGGCGCGCGTGATGTCGCAGTCTTATCCATATATCGCTCAGGAGGCGGGACTTTTTAAAAAATATGATTTAGACGTTCCGGTGGTTTTTGTCACACCCGGCGCGCCGGCGGTGGCTGCGATTCTATCGGGCGATAGCGAGGTGGCTCAGATCAGCGCCGCAAGCATTACCCGGCCCTTCGTGCAGGGAAACAAAGACCCGGTGTTTATCGGCGGGATCAAGAGCATGCTGACGCACAGCATTCTCGCCAAGCCGGATATCAAACGGCCGGAGCAACTAAAAGGAAAAAGAATCGGCGTCTCGCGCATCGGCAGCAATCCGCATTACTTCGCGGTGCAGGCCCTGCGCCACTTCGGCGTCGACTCGCGCGAAGTGAATTACATTCAGACCGGCGGCGCGCCTGAGACCTTGGCCGCGCTCGTCGCACAAGCGATCGACGTCGCGGTGCTGACCGTGCCGACAGATGCCCAAGCATTGAAACTCGGCTATCATTATTTGATCTACGGTCCGGACTTGCGCATCGCTTACTTGGCTACGGGCTACAGCACGCGCCGCTCGATCATTACCAAGCGTGGGCCGGTGATCGGGCGTTTCGTAAGAGCGATGGCCGAAGCAGCGAAGATCATGCACACCGATAAAGAATTCACGTTCAAAGTGCTGCAAAAGTATTTGCGCGTCGATGATCGCGGTCTGCTCGAGTCGAGCTACAATGTCGAAATCAAAGCGCTGGAGCCACGGCTGGCGATCAAGCTCGAAGGGATTCAGTCGACCCTCGATGAAATCGCGCCGACCGAGCCGCGCGCCAAGACGGTTAAGCCACAAGAGATGGTCGACACGCGCTATCTCGATGAAATGGAAAAGAGCGGATTCTTCGAGCAGTTGTGGGGAGGAAAGAAATAGCGGTGGACCACAAATTGCCTAAGGTTCACGCCTCCACCTTCATTCTCCGGGGCAACCGCGGGGGAGGAAAGAGGAGGGGACATTTTGCCGTACAGAACGCAAAGGACACAAAAAAAATTTAGTTTGGTAGGGTGCGCTCCGCGCACCGTCAGTTTGTAGTTCGTAGCCCGGATGTAGCGTAGCGGACTCCGGGTCTTCCGGCCGGACAAAGTTGCGCGCAGGCTGCGATAACTTGTGACGAAGAGCACAAAGCTGATGAAGAGAGGGATAGATTCTTAGGTAGGGGCGACCGGCTGGTCGCCCTTCTTTGAGATCGTCGTGATGAACAACGCGATTGTGCCAACGGGAGCGGACGGATTATCCGGCGACGTCGCAATGAACGATTCCGTGAAATTTCCAGGAAGGGCAAACTTATGATTCACAAGATTGTTAGCGTCGTTGGGTTCATGGTTTTCTTGCTGTGCCTTTTTGTTGTTACGCCGGTTTGGGCCCAAACCAAAATCACCATCGGCGTCGCCGCGATGAGCCCGCGTACGATTCCGCTCCTCATAGCGCAAGAACAAGGGCTGTTCGCCAAGCATGGCATCGAAGCGCGCATTGTGCTCATCAAGGGCGCGCCCATTTTGGTCGCGAGTCTCATCTCCGGCGATCTCGAAGTCGGCTACACTGGCGGTACCTCGGTGCTTGGCGCGGCAGCGTCGGGACCGTATCTAAAAATTCTTTCGTCAATCTCCAGCAAGCTCACCCACACGATGCTAGCCCATCCGAGTCTCAAGAGCGCCGAGCAATTGCGCGGCAAGCGCTTCGGTATCCAAAGCATGGGCGGCACCACCTGGATGCACACAATCCTCGCCCTCGAGCATGTCGGGCTCGACGTCAAACGGGATAATATTAACATACTGATGATCGGCGACTCGGTGCTGATCGGCCAATCGCTGGAGGCCGGCAGAATCGATGCCGCAGTGCTCGATGGCGCGCTGGCGCGCCGGCTGATCAATAAAGGTTTCTCGGTAATCGTCGATCTTACGCCGTTCAATATTCCCATGGTCAATCAAGCCGTCGTCGTCACCCCAGATTTTGTCCAAAAACGCGCGGAACTCGCCGAACGGATTCTCATGGTGCTGGTGGATAGCCTGGCGTATACGCTTGCGCTGGTGAACAAAAGCGTCGTGGTCAAAACGATCATGCGCCGGCTCCAGATCGACGATCCAAAGATCGGCGAGGAAGGTTATAGGGACCTTATGACGAGCATCGAGCGCAAGCCCTTTCCCTCGCTCGACGGGCTGCGCAATATCCGCCGTCTCATGGCGACGCAAAATCCTAAAGCCGCGAATGTTAAAGTCGAAGACCTCATCGATGCCCGGATTATCCGTAAGCTCGATGAAAACGGCTACATGGACAA
>DASPXM010000328.1:0-8378 GCA_035637295.1 Verrucomicrobiia bacterium | reverse complement strand
AAAGGAGAAGCCCTTGCGGTGATCGGCCCCAATGGCGCGGGCAAAACGCTACTGTTCAAGGCGCTCTTGGGGCTCGTGCCGTTTCGCGGAACGATTACGTGGCAGGCAGGTTTGCGCATCGGTTACGTTCCGCAAAAACTTCCCTTTGATAGAAGTGTGCCGCTAACAGTCCGTGAATTCTTTTTGTTGAAAGCAAGACGATTTTGGCGTCCCGATCCGACCTTCCTGGATCATCTTTCTCATGAGCTTTCCTTAGTGGGGCTTTCCCAAGAGGTGCTTCAGCGCCCGGTGGGCGAGCTTTCGGGAGGGCAATTACAGCGCCTACTCATTGGCTGGGCCATGGTCGATCATCCCGACGTGATGCTGTTTGACGAGCCTACAGCCGGCATCGACGTCGGGTTTGAGGAGACCGTCTATCATCTTTTACAGCGATTGCAAAAGGAGCGCAGCACAACCATCCTCCTTATTTCTCATGAGCTCAACATTGTTTACCGCTATGCGGATCAAGTCTTGTGCTTGAATCAGAAGATGTTGTGTCACGGAAAACCACAGGACGTTTTGCATCCCCAAGATTTGGCGAGACTTTTTGGCGAAGGCGGGTTCTACGAACATCAACCGGAAACGCACCATCCGTAATATGAACTTCCCGCCTTTGGCATCCCTTATCATCGCAGCTGCGGTGGGAATCGCATCCGGGGCGATCGGCGGATTTATTATCTTGAAACGTATGGCTCTCGTGGGTGATGCGCTTTCCCATGTCGCGCTTCCGGGAATCGCGCTTGCCTTGGAGTACGCACTGGATCCATTTTGGGGTGTTTTAGTATTTTTACTAGCGGCGGCAGTGATTGTCTGGTGGCTGGAGGGGCACACGACGCTTCCTGGCGATGCTTTGGTGGGACTCCTTTTTACCACGAGCTTGGCCGTCGGCGTTCTCACGATTCCAAATGAAGAGATTATACATTCTCTTTTTGGCGAATTTCCTGCATTATCCCCCATCGCGTTTGTCATCACTACAGGACTTGCCCTTACCGCGGCCGGCATGGTGATTTGGTTCGCAAGAGAATTTCTTTTTCGAACGACCATGCCTGATTTGGCCCGCGTTCACAATCTCGGACGATGGCTTGATCTTCTTCTCCTCGCCCTGTTTGCGCTGATCGTATCGTTGGGCATTAAGCTCGTAGGCACCTTGCTGATGGGCGCGCTTACCATCATCCCCGCTTCGATCGCAAAAAATGTCGCGACGAGCATGAAGATGTTCCTAATCACATCAAGCATCTTAGGCGGCTTAATCAGCGTGATTGGGCTCTTGATCGCGCACACCTTTTCGTTTCTTCCAGGGCCTTCGATTATCCTTTTTGGTGTGGGACTGTTTCTGATTTCTCTCGTGCTTCCCCGACGCATGCGTTCATGAAGAAACCTGTCGCCGATGCGCGCCATTTTTTTGAGCGTTGAATCAGCGCTCTGATGAGGTCCTGTAGAACGAAACGAGAGAAGATGCATTCAACAAATCGTTATTTTCGGATGAAGAGCGGCATGAAACACAGTCTAGCGAAAAAATTGTCACGATGGACATCGCCCCTGCTATTTTGGCTCGTTCTCTTGAACCTCTTTGTCTTTTCGGCTCAAGCCGCGACCGAAACCGACGTCACGCGTGCCACGCTGAAAAACGGCCTCCGTGTGGTGATTGTCCGGAACACGCTCGCGCCTGTTGTGACGACTCAAGTTAACTATTTAGTCGGTTCGAATGAAGCGCCGGATGGCTTTCCCGGCATGGCGCATGCGCTGGAGCATATGATGTTTCGCGGCAGCCCGGGGCTTTCATCCGCCCAGCTTTCCAACCTGATCGCGGCGATGGGGGGCAATTTCAATGCAAACACCCAACAAATCGTCACTCAATATTTTTTCACCGTGCCAACCGGCGATCTCGAAACCGCGCTGCGCATCGAGGCAGTGCGGATGCGCGACGTCCTCGCCACCGACGCGCTGTGGCGCCAAGAACGGGGCGCCATCGAGCAAGAGGTGGCGCAGGATTATTCCAACCCGCAGTATTTATTTTACTCGCGTTTGCTGGCGCAAATGTTTGCCGGCACGCCCTACGAACACGATGCGCTGGGCACCCGACCCTCGTTTCAAAAAACCACGGGCAAAATGCTCAAGGATTTTCACCGCAAGTGGTATGCGCCGAACAATGCGATCTTAGTTATCGTCGGCGATGTCAATCCTGACGCGGCACTGGCAACGGTCAAGCAATTGTTTGAATCGATTCCAGCTCGGGCTGTGCCGGCGCGGCCAAAAATCGCGCTGCAGCCGTTAAAGCCCGCGACCATCGAGGTGGATTCGGATTTGCCTTACGGCTTGGCGGCCGTGGCTTATCGATTGCCGGGCTTCAATGATCCCGATTATGCCGCCGGTGTAGTGCTAGCCGATGCACTCGATAGCCGTCGCGGCGAACTTTACGCCCTTGCCGCCGAAGGCAAAGCCCTATCCGGCGGTTTTGACGGCATGGCATTGCCCGTGGCCGGATTCGGCTACGCAAACGCTGCATTTCCTCGCGGCCAAGACAGCGCCGCTCTGATTACACAAATGAAAGCCATCATCGCCGGCTATGTCGACAAAGGCGTTAACGCCGATTTAGTCGAAGCGACCAAGCGCCGCGAGGTGGCGGAAGCGGAATTTCGCCGAAACTCGATTGCCGGAATGGCCGCTGAATGGTCGCAAGCGCTGAGCGTCGAGGGGCGCACTTCTATCGACGACGACATCGAAGCGATCAAAAAGGTCACCGTCGCCGATGTGAATCGGGTGGCGAAAAAATACCTCATCAACGACAGTGCGGTTACGGTGATTATGACGCCGCACGAATCGGGCGATGCCGTGGCATCCGAAGGCTCGCGCTCGGGCGGCGAATCTTTTGCGCCGAAGCAGACGAAAGCCGTGCCGCTGCCGGCTTGGGCGAAAAAAGCGCTTTCGCCATTAGCCGTGCCGACGTCCACCGTCAATCCGAGCGTTACCGCGCTGCCCAATGGATTGCGTCTGATCATTCAACCGGAAACCATCAGCGACACCGTCAGCGTGTACGGCCGGGTAAAAAATCGCCCTGAGCTCCAAGTGCCGGCCGGTAAAGAGGGAGCCGATCAGATTCTCAACGACCTGTTCGCTTACGGCTCTAAGAAGCTTGATCGCATCGCTTTCCAAGAAGCCCTCGACGAGATCGGCGCCAACGCTCAGGCGGGAACCAGCTTTTCACTCGAGGTTCTGCCGGACGGTTTCGCGCGCGGCGTGGAGTTGCTTGCGGATAATCTATTGCATCCCGCGCTGCCGGAAACAGCCTTCAAAGCCGTGGAGCAGCGCACCGCTCAAGCCGTGGCGGGCCAACTGCAAAGTCCAGTTTACCGCTCAGGGCGAGCCTTTCTAAAAGCGATTTATCCCGAGAAGGATCCGACGCTGCGTGAGGCGACGCCCGATACGATCGCATCGCTCACGCTCGAAGACGTGCGTAGCTATCATGAGAAAGTGTTCAGGCCCGACCTGACCACCATCGTCGTGATCGGCAAAGTAACGCCGGAGCATGCTCGCGCCGTCATCGAAAAATATTTTGCTTCGTGGCAAGGCACGGGTCCAAAACCTGAAACGGACTTGCCGCCGGTGCCGCGCAACAAGGCAAGCGCCACCGTCGTCCCGGATCGGAGTCGAGTTCAAGATCAGGTAAGCTTGGGCCAGACCTTCGAGCTCAAGCGTCAAGACGATGACTACTACGTGCTCCAGGTCGGCCTGCAGGTTTTGTCCGGCGGCTTTTACGCCAGCCGGCTGTACCAGGATCTACGGGAAAAAAGCGGTCTCGTATACTCTATTGATGCCCACTTACAATCCGGCAAGACCCGTTCCGTGTTTACCGTCTCCTATGCCTGCGATCCACCGAACGTGGTCAAAGCGAGGTCGCTAATCGAGCGCAATTTGCGCATCATGCAGACCAAACCAGTTACGGCCGCCGAGCTGGATCAAGCGAAAATTTTGCTGTTGCGCGCCATACCGCTCAGTGAATCGAGCATCCAAGGCATCGCCGGCGGGCTACTCGATCGCTCGACGCGCGATCTACCGCTGGACGAGCCCATCGCCGCGGCCAAACGCTACGCGGCGTTCACGGCGGCAGATGTGCAGGCAGCCTTCGCAAAATGGCTAAAGCTCGACGATCTGGCGCAGGTGGTCCTGGGGCCGCAGCCGAAGTAAGTAAAAAATTTAAAATCGAGCAAGACTCATAGGAGAGATTTACATGTCACATCGTCGTCCTCCCCTTGTCCGTGCGGTGCAACTAAACACAGCCGTCCTCGTCGTGGAGATCGCTGCGGGGATTGGCTCTAACAGCTTCAGCCTGATCATGGACGGCGTTCACAATCTTTCCGACGAGGTCGCGCTTGTGCTTTTGGTGTTGGCTTACAGCCTGAGAGCGGGTCTTTCCGGTAAACTTTTACGCTACGCCAACCTGTTCAACTCGATCGGCCTGCTGGCCATTTGTGCATTTCTTGTCTGGCGCGTCGTCGAGCGCCTGGCATCGCCGGTGCAAGTGCCGGGCATGGTCCCGATCGTTGCAGGTTTAATCGGTGCATTAGCCAACTGGGGCGTTGCTCGAGTGCTTCGTGAGTCGAGTAAAGAGGACGCCGCGATTCGTCTTGCCTATGTGCATAACCTGGGTGACACTATGGTTTCGCTCGTTCCCGTAGCAGCGGGAATATTGGTGTTTACTTCGGGGAATTCGCTTTTTGATTCCCTTTTTGCACTGCTCATCGCCGCGATAATCGTGATTACTACCCTCCAGGCCGTCATTGGCTCACACAAGGAGCTCCTTTGGCCGGAAAACGTTTCATGCGGCCATTCGGGAACCGAACAAGGCGTTTGACGAAGATTCGCACTCAACTCTTTAAACTCGACCGGCTCATCGGCGGTTGAATCTGCCAGCCTTCGGCATTTTGGTCGCTTCTCAGCGTGCCAGCGTTGGCGGCATTCGCCGTGACGCATAGATGAGATAGACGCCCAAGAGGATAAAGGGAATGCTTAAGAGTTGCCCCATGTTCAAAGGCAAGCGGCTCTCGAACGGCACCTGATTTTCCTTGACGAATTCGATCATGAAGCGAGCGAGAAAACAGGTCGCTATGGTCGTACCGAAGACTCTACCGGGAAATTGAATGATCGTGGTCTTCCAGTAGGCGACGTACAACGCGCAAAAAACCAGAAAGTACGCCGCCGCCTCGTAGAGCATCGCCGGATGTCGGGGAATATTGTCGACCCGGGCGAAAACGATCGCCCAAGGCAGGTTCGATGGGATGCCGAGAATCTCTGAATTAAAAAAATTGCCGACGCGGATCAGCGCCGCTGCCAACAGACAAGGTATGGCGAGACGATCGGCCAGCTCGATGAAGCTCATGTCGCGGTGTTTTCTGACGTAAAGATAGAGTGAAATCATGACGCCGGCGAATCCGCCGTGGCTCGCCAGTCCGCCATGCCAGATCATCGGAATTTCCCACGGGTGCGACAGGAAATAATCGGGCTGATAAAGAAAGACGTGACCAAGTCTCGCGCCAATGATAGTTCCGAGCATCAGGTACAGGCACAGCTCAGACCAGTTTTCGAGCTCCCGCTGCTCGCTGCGGTAGAACTGCGCCATGATCTGAAAGCCGAGCAGAAATCCGAGCGCGAAGAAGAGCCCGTACCAGCGAACTTCGATTGGGCCGAGAATAAAAATCGCAGGATCCACATTCCAAATCAAATGGCGCATCTTGGAAGTCACGGTATCATTTTTTGACGAGTATTCGAGTTGGGGCTGCTATAAACAGCCGATCTCCTGTCTCGCTTTTTCTGCTATCAAGGCTCTGCTATAGTCCGGCCATGTCAGCCATTTTGATTAAAAACATTGGCACGCTGGTGACCGGAAAGTTGGAAAGCCCGCTCCGACAGGCAAATTCCATTTTTATTAAAGACGGAATCATCCGAGCGATCGGCAACGGTTTAAATCAGCCCGCCGATCAAACAATCGATGCCAATGGTATCACGGCGATGCCCGGCTTGATCGATTCGCACTCGCATCCGTCCATCGGCGAATACACGCCGGCGCAAAACTCACTGGGCTGGATTACGAATTACATGCACGGCGGAGTGACGTCGCTCATTTCCGCCGGCGAGCTGCACTTGCCAGGCCTTCCTTTACCACCCGATGCGCGCACAGCCTTGTCCGTCGCCATCGTGACCAAGAAATGCTACGACAACTTGCGGCCGTCGGGTGTGAAAGTTCATGCGGGAACGCTGCTCTTGGTGCCGGGACTGACGGAAAAAGATTTTGACGAAATTCAGTCTCTCGGCATCAAGCTGGTCAAATTTATCTTTTACGATTACCGCCTACTGCCCGACGGCGAGGCCGGACGCTACGTGAAATGGGCACATGCGCGCGGCATCAAAGTAAAGATTCATTCGGGCGGCGTGTCGCGTTCGGGCGTAAGCCAAGTGGCAGGGTTCGAGATCGTACAAAAGATCAAGCCGGACATTATCGGCCATATCACCGGCGGGCCGATTCCGATGCCTGAAGAGGACATGATTCGGATCGTCAATGAAACGAGTTGTTACGCTGAGATCTGCAGCTCCGGCAATTATCGTTTGGCGCTGAGTCTCATACGCGCGGTCAAGGTGAGAAACTCTTTCGATCGTATTCTGATCGGCACCGATACGCCGGGCGGCACCGGTGTCATTCCGCGCGGAATCCTTCGCGAGATCGCTTTCATCTCGTCGGTCGGCGAAGTGGCGCCGGAAAAGACCATTTGCATGGCGACGGGTAACGTCGGGCGGGCGCATGATTTGAATCTTGGCATCTTGGAAGAAGGACGGCCCGCCGATTTGGTATTGCTGCACAAGATCACTGGCTCGGTGGCGAAGGATGGGCTCGATTCTTTCGCCAAAGGCGATCTACCGGGTATTTCCACAGTCATCATCGACGGCGAAGTTCGCGTCGCCGGCAGGAGCCAGCAGACTCCGCCGCCTGAACGCATTGCGAACACTTCTTGTTGTTAGGGGGATTTTTCGTGAGCGCATTCGAATTCGGCGTGGGCCTCTTTCCCACCGAACCGTTGCCGAAGATGATTCACCTGGCCAGGGTGAGTGAAGAGCTAGGCTATAGCCACGTGTGGGTCGGCGACTCGCATCTCATTTGGCGCGAAGCCTACGTGAACATGGCGGCGATGGCGCTAAACACCACAAGGGTGAAGCTCGGAACCGGCGTGACCAATCCGCTCACGCGTCACCCGTCGGTGCTTGCGAGCGCGTACGCAACGCTTGAAGAATATTCGCCGGGCCGAATGATCGTTGGCATCGGCCTGGGTGACAGCTCCGTCGAGACTATGGGAATGAAGCCGTCGACGCTTGCGAACTTTGAAAAATCATTGCAGCAAATGCGCGAGCTGTTTGCTGGCAGAGAAGCGGAGTTGCCAAGCGGCAAAATTCACTTGCTTCATCCGTGTAAAGAAAGGGTGCCGATCTACGTCGCCGCCAGCGGGCCCAAGATGCTGGAGCTCTCCGGCCGCATCGCCGACGGAATTATTATCCTTGTTGGCGTCGCAGACGACTATATCGCGCATGCGCAAGAAAAGATCACAGCGGGAGCGAAAGCCGCGGGAAGAAGACTCGAAGACATAAATATAGTTCTTTGGGTTCCCTGCGCGGTTTCCGATACTTCGCCGGCGAAAGACGCAGTCAAAGCGCATGTCGCCCGCGTCGTCGCCCATCCACTTCCTTACGTGCTCGACCTGAGGGAACAGAAAGTTTTAGAGGAGATCCGCAGGACCTACGATTATTACCACCACATGGATCAGCAGGCGAACCACGCGGAAGTGATTCCCGACTGGCTGGTCGATAAATTCGCCATCGCCGGCACCGTCGCCGAATGCCGCGCGCAGATCGAACGCATTAAGAAGACCGGCATCCAGCAGATCGCGATTATCCCCTACAGCCCGCCTGGCGGAAGCAGGGAAGAGACGATTAGGGGTTTTGCGAAGGCGATGAGCTAATGGCCGTGCGAACTTTCCAATCGCGATACGCCTTTGCGACCTCCCTCGTCGCAAGAAAAACTGAGAATTGCCGTCGACTTTTTCGCTCACGATCAGGTTGCCGCATTTTGGCGGCTTCGATATATTGGGATCGTCGACATGAAAGCTCTTAAGCTGAAACGAGTCAAACTTGGGCAGTATATCGTTGTCGACCCTGATATTTGTCACGGGGTGCCTACGTTTGCCGGAACTCGCATCATGGTCGACCAAGTATTAGAGATGGTTGCTGAGGATACCCCGTGGGAGGAAATCATCAGAGAATACGACGGCGCGATTAGCCGAGCAGCAATCGCGGAG
>DASPXM010000327.1:0-15439 GCA_035637295.1 Verrucomicrobiia bacterium | reverse complement strand
GAAACGTGAGTGGATCGCGCCCGACCCGTCGCTGCTCGAAACGGCCCGGGTATTTCGAAACCTGATTGATAGCAAGCCGACGATCGTGCCCGAGCGCATGTGTTATGTCGCAGGATTTGCGCCCGCAACAGCCACAGCAATTGAGATTGTCAAAGACGAGCAAGACCATGAACATCTGGTCGTTCAAGCTTCTTCCGAAGGCGACGGCCGAGTGCTCTGGTCGACCGGACGGCTCGCCGGAGTCAAAACTTGGTACATGCAGGCGCTTCACGGAGACATGGCCGATCACGAACCTGCATTCGCCGCGATTCGCGAGCTTTTAGAAAAGGGAACCACCGACAAGCTACCAACGGTGCCGCCCGCCGCTCGCGGCGTACCAACACGGTTCGTATTGCCCGAGGAAAAAACCCCGCTCTATCCGGACGAGGATTCTTTGATCCGGTCGGCGCTCGGCAAAGCCCGCAAAGTCCACTCCAAGCCCGACGATCATCGAGCCAAGGTGAGAATCGTGCACGGCAATCTGGCCTTCGCCAGCAACCCGGTTATGGTCGGCCATTATGAAGGCGACACGATTATTAGCGCGGAAGCCCACCTCAACCGCGCGCTCAATGGACGGTTGCGCGATCGCCTGCTGCTCGGCCTTTATCCCGGCCCGCAAGACACCGAAGTGGTTTTTCTCGACGCGACCAGCACGCATGCGGGAGCAATCGTCATCGGACTTGGCGCCGTCGGCAGCTTATCGCCAGGTGGACTCGCCCGCGCTGTTTCGCGCGGCGCGCGGGCGTACGTGATCGCCTGCGCAGAAAGTTTGCCGGAGAAGAACAGCAGCTCATCGCAACGCCGTTCCGCGAATATTAGCGCGCTACTCATCGGCACGGGAGCCGGCGGTTTCTCTGTCGAAGACTCGGTTGCGGCCATCCTGCGCGGCATCGCGCAGGCGAATCAAAGCCTTCGATCAACCGGCTATCAAGATAAAATCCGCATCGGTGAAGTGGAATTTATCGAACTCTATGAAGACCGCGCCATCCAGGCGGCGCACGCATTGCAACGCATCAAAGGCGACGCCGAGCTTTCGCGCCGCTTTGAAATTGACCGAATGCCCGTCGTCGTGATGCGGCGCGGTAGCCGGAGGCGCGCCAGCTTCGCCGAAGAAGCAGGGTGGTGGCAACGCCTCCAGATTACCGAAGATCAGCAAGAGCGACTGGTTTTTCACTTACTTACCGACCGCGCCCGCACACAGGCCTACCTCCAGTCGACTCAACGTCTGCTGGTAGACCAGTTTATCAAGGGCGCCATCGGGACTACCGCTACCGATTACGGCATTTCGGTGACTTTGTTCGAGATGCTGATTCCCAACGAGCTCAAAGATCGCGCGCCCGAGCAGCGTGACATCGTCCTGGTCGTCAACGACGCGGCCGCTCGCTATCCCTGGGAACTCATGCAGGAACGCCGGCCGGGTCAGAGCTCTGACAGCGCGACTACCGCAAAACCCTTGTCAGTTCAGGCGGGGATGTTGCGTCAATTACAATCCATCGCGTTTCGTGAGCGCGTGGTCATGGCTCAGGGCCGATCCGCCTTCGTCGTCGGCGATCCACCAAGCCATTTTGTGCCGCTGGACGGCGCGGTGAGAGAGGCAAAAACGGTTACGCAGCGACTGACGGAAAACAATTTTGAAGTGGTTTCCTGCATCCGTTCAGATTCCAATCCTACTAAGGAGGTCGCCACGGAAATTCTCACGCGCCTTCACGAACGGGACTACCGAATCGTGCACCTGGCCGGCCATGGCGTGTACGATTATCCTGGGGAGATCGATAAAACCTCTGCGCGTCGAGATCCCCAATCTTCACCTCGCAGGATTTCCGGCATGGTGATCGGCACGGACGAATTTCTGACCCCCGCCGAGATTGGCCAAATGCGCGCGGTGCCGGATCTGGTTTTTATCAATTGCTGTCACCTGGGGCGGATCGAGGATCAGGGAGTTCGCCCTGACGCCAATTTTCCTCGGCTAGCCGCCAACCTGGCGACCGAGCTGATTCGAATGGGCGTGCGCGCTGTCGTGGCCTCCGGCTGGGCCGTTGACGATCAAGCCGCACAGACTTTCGCCGATGTCTTTTACCGCGAGCTGCTGGCCGGCGTCCCCTTTGGCAGAGCCGTGCATCGAGCACGTGAAGAAACCTTCGAGACCTATCCGGGCGTGAACACGTGGGGCGCCTATCAAT
The DNA here is from genome assembly GCA_035637295.1 of Verrucomicrobiia bacterium. Taxonomy (GTDB): domain Bacteria; phylum Desulfobacterota; class Binatia; order UBA9968; family UBA9968; genus DP-20. Next base: position 13,220 of record DASPXM010000327.1, on the reverse strand, counting down.
GTTATGGCGATCCGGCCTTTACTCTCGCGCAGCAAGGCGGCGCCGAAAATTTCAACCATCATGAGCTTCATTTTGCCTCGCCTAGCGAAGTCATCGTGGAACTGGAAAACATCGCCGAGGACGCCGCTACCGCCTCTGAGAGCCAAGCGGTTCGTTTGTTGGAGCGAGTCAAAGCCGTCACTAACGAATCGTCAAGCGATTGGCTCACAAGAGGGGACGTCCAAGCTGCCGCAGGCCGGGCGTTTGGTGAGCTCGGCATGTTGGACGATGCCATTGAGCATTATGAAATGGCAATGCACGCCGAGGTTGGCGAGGTTCCGATCAAAGCCGCCGAACAACTTGGCAACCTGATGGTCCGGCAAGCCGTAAAAATATCCGACTCGCAGAAAGCGCGAGTAGTCATCGCGGAGGCGAAGCAGCGGCTCACCGCGCTCATCGCTGCTGTCGGTCCGAGCGTGGAAAGATGGTGTTTGCTCGGCAGTATCGCCAAACGAGAAGCCGTTTTGGCACGGCGACGGCGAGAGAAAGAGAACGCTCTCGCGGCCATGCGCGATGCCTACAGGGAGGCGCATGAGCTCAGGACAGAGGCGGGCGAACAAGCCGATCCCTACCCGCTGCTCAACTCGCTCACGGCGGAAATCCTGTTGCAGTTGCTGGGCAAGAAAGGAGAATCGGCCCAAACCCTCAAAGAAAAATTGGCGCAAGCCGAATCGGCGGCGATGGACAGAGATCGGCAGAATCCGAACTTCTGGGCGCTGGTGGCGTCCGTCGACGGCATGCTGCTGCGCCATTTAGCGCGTGGCAATTTGCATGATCATGTCAAAGAGCTCGTTGATTCCTACATCGCGGCGCGGAAACGCGATGGATCGCCAAAGGAACTGCTTTCGGTCGCTGAACAGCTCGAGTTCCTATCAGACACGCTGGTCTTTGTCAGAGAACCCGCAAAGAAGAAACGACTGCAATCCGCGCTGGCGAAAATTCGCCAGGAATTACTTAAGTCGGCACAAGCATCCCCATGATGATTGCAGAGCGTTGCGCAGAACACCGGCAACGCGAAACTCTCCCGCCGGGCAGAATGGCTTCGCCAATCGAGATGCCCTTTGGTCAGGTGTTCGGAAGCTAACGTTCGCCATTGACGGTCTCGTAGGGGCGGGTTTGAAACCCGCCCCTACCTTCCGATTCGCGTATGGCCGTCGCAGCATTGGCCGCAACGGCCTTACTAACAAATTCCCGAACAGCTACACTACGCGGGCTTTTCACTCGGGCCGCGATAGCGCCAGCGCAAAAGCCGGCGCTCGATCGCTTCCGCGCAAAAGAAAAGCATCAGGACAAAGGTCATAATGAGAAAGATCAGGCCAATGGTGAGGGCCGCGTTATAAGTGCTCTGGGCGAACTGCAGCAGATAACCCAAGCCTCTTGTCGCAGCGACAAATTCACCGACGCAGGCGCCGGTAAAAGCGAACCCGACGGCAATCTTGAGGCTGCCAAGCACCCAGGCCGTCACCGAGGGAACATACACTTCTCGCAGCAAGACCATGCGTCCGCCGCCAAGAGTTCTTACGCGATCGACCAGAAGTGGGTTGACGTCTTTAATGCCGTTGTAGACGGCGAAAAAGATCAGCACCGCGACGAGCACGACGGCGAGCGCGATCTTGGACGGGATTTCGATGCCGAGCCAAATGACAAAGAGCGGCGCGAGAATGACCCGCGGTATCGCGTTTAGAAGCAGCATGATCGGTTCGAGCACGTCGGCGACCCACGAGATCAATGCTGCGGCGAAGCCGAGAAATATCCCGAGAACGAGCCCGATCGCGAGCCCCACCAGTGATGCAAAAAACGTAGCTTCCAGATGACTGAAAATCGTTCCTTCGCTGAACAGCGAAAAGATGACACGCAAAACTTCGGTCGGGGCAGGAACATAGAAGGGATTGATGATGCCCGCGCGCGATAGCACTTCCCAGACAATGACGAGCATGAAAAGCGAGAAGAAGCGCCGCACCCCGGTTTTTTTGATATCCGCGGTCATTTCTGCGCCTCGACCTCGGATGAATTCATCGTCTCCGACAAGTCATTCCAAAGCCGTTCGAGAAGCGGGGTGAAATTTGGATGCTTGCGGGTTGCAAAAATATCCCGCGGACGGGGAATCGCTACATCATAAGAAGCCAAGACCCGCGCCCTCGGCCCCTGCGAAAGCAGATAGACCGTGTCGGATACCGTCAATGCCTCTTCCAGATCGTGAGTGACCAGGAGCACGCTCAGATGCTCCCGTTCTACCCAATTCAAAAGTTCCTGGGTAATGCGCATGCGCACGATCGCGTCCAGCGAGGCAAACGGCTCGTCCATCAGCAGCAGCTTCGGCTTTAGGGCGAGGATCTGGGCGATGGCGACGCGCTTTCTCTGCCCGCCGGAAAGCTGATGGGGAAACCGCCCGCCGAAACCCTCCAGCCCGAGCCGCGCGAGCCATCCGTCCGCCTCGGTTAGCGCGGCATCCTTTGAAAATTTTCGGATACGCAGCCCGAGGGCGACATTTTCACGAGCAGTGCGCCAGGGCAGCAGCGCGTCGTCTTGAAAGAGAAAGCCGAGGGCAGCGTCGCCATCGCTCAATTCCACACTGCCTGAGCGAGGGATCAAGAGACCGTTGACGGCGCGCAGGATGCTCGTCTTGCCGGAGCCCGACGGTCCGACGAGACTTACGAACTGGCCCGCGGCAACTTCGAGGTTGACTCCTGCGATGATGAGTTCTTGGCCATAACCCAGCTCGAGATCGCGGACGCGAAGCACTTAACTTCCGACTATCGTAAGATCGAGCAGGGGTTTGTAATCGACCGTTGGGGCCAATAGACCTGCCGCCTTGTGCGCATCCGCCACCCGATTGGTTGCGGCGACGTCGATCTTGACGTTGTCAGGATAGAGGGACCGCCGATAGCGCTCCAGAATCGTTGCCAGCCGATCTCGATTACCGCCGGTGATCAATTCCTTTGGCAGCGCGGCGACAGCCTCTTTGACTGGGATCGAACGTGTGTCGCGCAAGCCCCTGGCGAGTGCGCGCGCGAGCCGAGCCATCTCGTCTTTGCGCCGCTCGCGCTCCTCGACGCGCACCGCCACGCCCATGAACTCGTACGCCCCACCGAGATATCGGTTTGCCTGCTCGATATCCATGGCATTGACGATCACGCCACCGCCCGCTTCGGTAATGAGCGATAATGCCGGCTCCTGCACCATGCCGGCGTCGACTTGGCCAAGCCGGAGCGCGTCAAGAAGATTGGTGCCGATCGTTGCAAAGCGCACGCGATTGGGATCGGCGCCGGCTCGCCTCATTAGAAAAAGCACCAAAATGTGGTCCGCGTTGCCCAACGCGGAAATACCAACAGTGCGATTTTCCAGATCCTTTAGGCTGCGAATCTCTTTGGCCGTCTTTGGCCCGCTAGCGAGAGCAAACAGCGGCAATCTGCCGGTGGAAGCGAAGCGGGAGATCTTTGCACCGTGAGCATAGGCCTGCAGCGCCACATCGAACGACGTCCCCGCGTAGTCCACCGAGCCGCCGACGAGAGCCTGCATGGCCACATTGCCGCCGCGGGTATACACCAACCGGACATCGAGACCTTCGTCGGCGAAGTGTCCGCGCGCGCGGGTAACCTCGTAGGGAATGACGCAGAGGAGCTGGCCGCAGAACGCGAGCAACACCTGACGGCCCTGGCCGTAGGCATTTTTCTTGGAGATGAACATGATGCCACTCGCCAGGCCGGCCAACTGTTTTAGCGCGGTTCGTCGACCGATTATTTTTCGATCGGCGATTACTTCGGGCTCGCCGGTGAACTCCGGCGTTAAATTTTCGCAGCAATCCATTGCGACCTCCGAACTTCACAGCAGCCTTGTCTATCAACGCGCAAATTATTTCTTCCTGACCGCAGCTTGCGATCGCGGGCGCCAGTTAACATATAATACAGGCGTCAAAAGACAACCTCAGTAGATCTTGGGTACTTCAATTTGGTAGGGCCAGACCCCCGTGTCTGCCCTTTCGCACGGCTAGCCGCCGGGGGTCGCCTGCAAATATTTGTGAAACAGCACCACTAGAAGATCTTGCCACGCTGCGAAAGCAATTATAAAGTCCGATCAGTCGTTAGAATTTATTCGAGGATGAAGCCGAAACAACTCGCGAAATGAATTGAGCGAAGACGAAGGTGCACAGATGAGTAATCATGCAAAGGTCGCCGAAGATTTGATTTCTTCTTTGGAATTGGCTCTACCGCCCATCGCCGTGTCATTCGCCGATGTCGCACCGGCCAATGTACCCTCCTACGATGGCCTCGTGCCTGCAGGATGTGTCTTTTGGCAGCAGGCGGCGACCCGCACATTCGTCACATCGGCGCAAGATCATGCGCTCTGTTCGATCGGTGTGCACACGCATCATCTGGCAGAGCCTGCGCCGTCCCAACAGACCGAACTCGCGGAAGCGTTAAAGGCCATGAATAATCTTGATTACGTCCGGCCGGAAGAAGTTGCGGCCATCCCGGTGATCAAGCGCGAGGTGAAGCATGTGATCTATGGGCCGCTCGCCGACTTTCCGCTCGATCCCGAAGTGGTCCTCCTCTTCGCTCACGCGCGGCAAGGGCTTATTCTCAGCGAAGCGATCGCTCGCGTTGATCAAGGATCCCCGCTCGCTATGGGGCGTCCCGCCTGCGCTGTGGTGCCCCAGGCGCTCAATCACGGAAACGCAGCGATGAGCCTCGGTTGTTGCGGTGCGCGCACCTATCTCGACACGATGACGGATAGCGTCGCCATGTGGGCGTTGCCGGCAAGCAAGCTCGATCGATATTGTGCTGCGATCGCCGTGCTCGCGCGCGCCAACAAAACGCTCGCAACGTTTCACTCGCGGCGACGAGAGGATGTCGAATCCGGCAAGCGCCCTACCGTACGGCAATCGCTTGAACGGCTGTCGTCTTGAAAAATGATCTAGCGCAAAATTGTAACGGCGGGTTCGACGCCCGCCCCTAATGACGAACGACAAACTGGAGGACCCCATGCCCATAGCAAAAGTACGCGGCGCCAACATTAACTACAAAGTTCTCGGTGATCACGGTCCCTGCGTAGCGCTATCGCCCGGCGGCCGGCGCGATATTAGCGGCATCGAACTGCTCGCCAGCAAAGTGGCCGAGAAAGGGCACCGAGTCGTGATCTTTGATCGGCGCAACTGTGGTGCATCCGATGTCGTGATTGACGGAAATGAATCGGAGTACGAGATTTGGGCCGATGATGTTTACGAGTTGCTCAGACAACTCAATGCTCTGCCCGCCGTTGTCGGCGGTAGCTCATCGGGTTGCCGCACCGCCCTACTCTTCGCGCTGCGCCATCCCGACTCGGTCCGCGCCCTGCTCCTGTGGCGCGTTACCGGCGGGCGCTTTGCTTGCGAGCGTCTTGCCGAAGAATACTACGGCCAGTTCATCACTGCGGCGAAAGCGGGCGGCATGGCCGCCGTGTGCGAGATGGAACACTGGAAGGAACGCATCGAAGCGCGTCCACAGAACCGTGACGCATTGATGAAAATGAACCCGCAACATTTCATCGAGGTGATGTCGCACTGGCGCGAATACTTCATCAAAGGCGCCGACCTGCCGGTGATTGGCGCCACAGAAGAAGAATTGAAGTCGATCAAAGTTCCCACCTGCGTCGTGCCGGGAAACGATCTCACTCACGGGCCTCAGGTCGTTGAAAATTTGAGTCGGGCTATGCCCCACGCCGAGGTGCATAAGCTGTTTCCAAAATTCTACAATCAGGCCCTGAGCCCGCGTGAAGAATGGGACGAAAAGGCCGGCGAGATGGCGGCGCTGTTCGCCGACTTCCTCAAGCGCTCGAAACTATCGTAATTGACAAATTTCAAAGATCGAGGAGCAAGAAATGATCGATCCCATTGAAGCGACAAAAGAAAAAATGGTTTTGGCCTGCAAGGTGCTGCAAAAGCAGCGTTGCTCGACGGTTACGGCCATCTAACCGCGCGCCTGCCCGATGGTCGAATCCTGAGCACGCCGCATATGCCGCCGGGCAAAGTCGCATTGCGCGATCTGATTATCATCGATAAGGAGGGAAATAAGCTCGAAGGCCTCGGCGAACCCAACGGCGAAACGGCCATGCACACTTCGATCTACAAAGCACGGTCCGACGTGCAGTGCATTCTTCACTACCATCCCGATGAGCTGGTGGCGGTGGCGGCTGCCGGCGAAGGAATCAAGGTCATCGCCAACTGTGGTGTGCACTTTTATCGTGGCACGCCGATCTATGACTCTCCCATTTTGATCCGCAACCACCAGCTAGGCGACAAAGTTGCCGCCACACTCGGCGATCGGAATGCCGTGCTCCTGCGCGGCCACGGCGGAACAGTTGTCTCGCACGATCTCGACACATTGCTTCGACTCGGACTCGATCTCGTACGATCCGCGAGAATTCAAATCCTGGCCGCCCCGCTTGGAGCTTTAAAGACCCACAGCCAAACAGAATGTGAGCAGATGATCAAAGGACATGACCGGCCCAACGCTAACCGCCGCTACATCGACTACTACATTTCCGAGGTCGTCGACTGAGGAAGGAGGATGGCCGATCCGAACAAACGGGGCGTCTTGCGCGTATGCTCGAAAGTTGCCTCTCACTTAAATTCGCCAACTCGAGGATGATTCATGAGCGCTGATCAAAACACTTACGCGACGATTCCCGACGCGCTAAAAACGACGGCAGCAGCCGCTGAGTTCGTCGAGAACGTCACCTTCAACGAGATCCCTCCCGAGCCTTTGCGAATCGGCACGCGCTGTTTGCTGGATGGCCTCGGGCTATTTGTCGCGGGATCGGAAGAACATTCGGTACAGATTCTCGTCGAAGAAGCCGAACAGATGGGCGGACGGAAGGACGCGTTATTGTTGAGTCGCGGCGGCACCAGAGTCCCGGCCCCCGTGGCCGCGCGCGTGCTCGGCACGGCGGGTCACGCGCATGATTGGGACGACAGCCAAGTCAGCACCGATCCGGCCCACGTTTATGGACTGTTAACCCACCCGACCATCCCCCCGTTGACGAGCGCATTAGTAATGGCGCAAAAACTCGGAGGAATCGACGGCAAACAATTCATGCTCGCGTTTCTCATCGGCTTTGAAGTGGAATGCAAAATCTCCGAGTGGATGCTGCCACAGCATTACGTGAGAGGAATGCACTCCAGCGGCACGGTTGGAACTTTCGGAGCGTACACGGCAGCGGCGAAGTTGCTCGGGTTGAATGGTGATAAACTGCGCAGCGGCTTTGGCATCGCCGCCAGTTTTGCCGCCGGTATTCGCTGCAACTTCGGCACGATGACCAAACCGCTGCATGTCGGCCGCGCCGCCGAGAATGGCGTCACCGCTGCGCTGCTCGCTGCGCGTGGCTTCACCGGTGATCCCGATGCGTTGGATGGCCCGTGGGGATTTTACGCCGTGCAAGGCGGTGGCGTCAGTGCCGAAAAAGTTTCGCACGGATTTGGCAAAACATGGACCATTGTCGAGCCGGGCGTATCAATCAAGCCGTATCCCTGCGGCGTGCTCACCCATCCAACCATTGATTTGATGTTGAAGCTCGTGACCGAGCACGACGCGAAACCGGACGATATCGAATCGGTGAAAGTTTACGCCGGCACGAACATCTTGAATCCGATCCGCTATCCCATCGCGGTGAACCACCTTCAAGCAAAGTTTTCTCTTCCGGCGGCGCTCGCGATGATCGCGATCACACGCAAGGCTGGCAAACGCGAATTCTCCGACGAGTTCGTCGGTTCGACGTCCATGCAGACGATGCAGCGCCGGATTTCCACTGAATTGGATCCCGAAATCGAGAAAATGGGTTTCGACAAAATGCGCTCGCGCATCGCCATTCGATTGAAAAACGGCCGGACTGTCGAAGGCTCGGCCGATGAACGCTACCGCGGCGGCCCGGAAAATCCAATGAGCGATACCGATTTGGAAGGCAAGGTGCGATCGTGCTGTGAAGGAGTTCTCAACGAAGAAGCGCGGTCAGTGCTGATCCATTCTGCGTGGTCTGTGGTTCAATCAAGAGACGTGAGCTCGCTAATAGAGACGATCAATGGGGTGGGGAAATAAAAAGGGTCCGCGGGCACTTCAGGTTGCCTGTGGCCTAAACCGTCGCCTTGCTTCAGCGATTTGAGACACCCGCAAGACCGTTAATCCCGTAGATCGTGCCATCGCTCGCAGTTTTGAGCACCTGTAAGGGCAATTTCGTTTCCAGCTCTTTTTTTGACGGCAAGTACCAGAGCCTGGCATCTGCGTCGAAATAAATAACAATACCCTGATTCTTTCTTAACTCTTCCTCCATACCTGCGATTTCGGCACTGTAATATTGATTGAGTAACATAGTATTCGCGTTAACCTTCCGAGGAATCAGGGACGCGCGTTTGCCCGTGAAGGTGTAGATAAAGTCCGGCGCATTGCTGAAAATCAGCTTCGGAACTTGCCCGTCTTTGACAAAATTCAAGAGCTCGGAATTTCGCCATCGTTCAATGGCGAAACCGATGCCGTTGAAATAACTGTAGCGCAACCAGACGACTCCGTTGATGAGTTGGGTTAGCGCTATAACGATGAGCAAACAGTCGAACGTGAACCAGCGCCACGACTTGGCTGTCGGGCGAGCCGCTCTGAACCAATCGGTAATCATGGAGACCGTAAGAATCATTACGGCCACATAAGGCAGCGCCATAGTACGAGTGTCTAAATAGAGCGGCTGGTCGTTAAAGGACCATGATATTAACAAAAAAATAAAGTAGCCGACGGGACAAAAACTTACCATTTGGATATACCGTGATCGCGGTAACCCCACTCTGCCGCCAAGCCAGCAAAGAAAGAGAAACACGATTCCCAAGATCCAACGTGTTAACCCTGGCGCAGCGTCGACTAGTTCACTCGGGATTAGCCAATAGCCAATCGTATCAGTGGCGGGCAGTAGGTCTTTGAGCGCCGGAGGATGAACGCCAAACGTTCGGTTCAAAGCATTTCCAGCGAGCAGCAAATTTCTGCAGACCCATGCGATAAAAAAAGAAGAAGCCAAAGCACCAAACAGGATCGTGTGAGCAAATCTTTGCTTCCAGGTGGTCTGGCCAAGGCAAAGAACCACCATCGCTCCGGTCAAGACGAAGGCAACGCCAACGTATCTCGCGATGCAGCTCAAACCGATGATCAGCGAAGCCGCACAGATCATCCAAAGGCGCGAGTGCTGCAAATAAAGCGCTAAAAAAGAAAAGCCCAGGAGGACCAGGAAAATAAACATCGGCTCGGTCAAAGCCTGGGAGTGAATGTAGACCATGGGAAATGAGCTCAGCGCAAAGAAGGTCGCGATGAGCGACGCGACGTACGACGACGTCGAGTGATAGACGATATAACTCACGAGAATTGCATTGCCTGCGAAGAACAAGACACCGATCCATCGAGCGCCTTCGAGAGGATCAGATCCCAGCATCGCAAAAGCCGCGACCAAGTATGAATACAGCGGCGGATATTGCGTGACCGGCGCAAATTCGCCGACATCGTTAAAAAAGCGTAGACCGTCACCGTCGAGGATACTCCGAGCGGCGCCAATATAAACGATCGAATCGGTGTAGAGACCAATACCCCATCGAGTGCTGATCCAGAGGACACAAGCGCCGATAAGCGACACTGCGGCGACCGCGGCGCGGAAAGTAACAAAAGTTAAAAACACCGCTGCCGCCTCGCCGTTAACTTTGAAAGAAGCTTCTTTCATCATAAGTTTTTCAAATTGCGCCGCTGATTCGCCGGGGCCTAGCTAGAAAGATGATAAGAACAAAAGCGCTGCTGAAACATCAATTGGCAATCTGTTCAAAGCTGCAACTGGGCACGTTCGCTTCCGCAATACACTTTCACGTTGCTGGGGTACGACGATAGAAAACAGATTTTACTATTCATGGCGCCAAGAAAACAGCAAAAACTCAAAGCGTCAGCTGGCGAGCGCCGCGCCGCTTGCGACGATCGCCCTCGTGCGCAAACCGAAATTCACACAGAGTTTGTCGCTTGCGCTCCATCTAGGGAACACAGAGGCTGGTCACGCCTGAGTGGATACGGAAATTAACATTGGGTTTCGACAACACTTGTCGAGAGAAGATTCTAATGATCGATTTGAGTGTTATTCAGCCCAAGGCTGATTAGAAGTAAGCTTGCAGGTTTAGCAGATACTCCTCAGTACGGGCGCGCTTATTGAATTCAAACCGAAAGGCGACATTTTTGTGTAAGGTGTAGCGTTGCTGTGCGGAAAAGCGCCACTCAGCGGCTTTCTCTCCCGCCGGGAAATTCAAATAAGTACCGGAAAAGCCCATCTTCCAGCGCTCGGTAATCTCGACCAGTGTGCCGACTGTGGCTCCTCCGCCGATTCGATGGTCGCCATCAAAAACCTGGCCGAACTCGGCGGCGAATTCGGCGAAGGCGAAATAAATTTCGCGTTTTAACCAAGAACTTTCTGCGGAAACGCCGATCCCGCCGTTGAGGTCACCGATGCGGCAGAAGCGACACCGGTTGTGCTCAATGGTTTCCAATCCGGTGCCGATCTTCCAGGACGGGGTTTGGAAAAGAGCATTGATCGGCGACAGCGAAACGATATTGACCAAGGTGAATCGTTCGATCCGCGTATGGTCGCGGCGCGCATAGTGGCGTAACGTGATGCCCAACGCTTCGATCTGGGCGTCAGGCGTATAGCCGTATTCCGGATCGAGCAGATCGTGAAACGCAAGTCGGAAGTTCACATCATTGAAGACCTCGCCGTTGCGCCATCCGACGCCTAAACCTCCTCTCATAATTTTGTGTCCCTGCTCGGGAGGACCGGTGATCGGCGTGAATGCGACGGGAACAGGGACCACTTTGAGCTTGCTGCGCGCAATCAGTACAGCCTTATTCCGCTCCTGGTAAGCAGCCGTATCGTTTTTTCCGTGGCGATTTTGTAAAACAGGTAATCGGACGCCACGTCAAGGATCAAAGCCTGGCGTTGCGGCGGCTGGGCGGTAAACAACTCGGATTGAGCCAGAGAGGGGTCGCTAACAATTCTTGCAAGCCACAACTGCTCATCGCCGGAAAGAGCTTCACGACCGCGGCGGATCTGAGTGGCCCGCGACGGGCGAAAGGTGAATTCCTTAACCAGTCCCGGTTTCTCGGCGATCATGCGGACTCCATCCGAAGGAAAGGTATAAAACCAAAATCGATCGGTGAGATGAATGTCCGGATCGGCGACGTCAAGCAAAGACAAGATCTGATAGGCGCAATTCTCTTTGAAAAAAAAGTAATCGAAAGAAGCGTTGCCCATTTCCCAGGTGTGCATCAACAAACGCTCGATCTGATCCTGCGTGAAATTGAGCCGGTATTCCCAGATGTCGCGGTTCTCGAAGTCGCCGTACTCCTTGGCCTTGATGTAATAAGGGTGCGTCGAAAAATAGCCTTTAAAGCCTCCGGCAATGCCCAGAACAGCAAAAACGAAACCGTTATCCGTAGTCACGTCCGCGGAATAATTGATCGTATAGGCAAGCAGCCGCGTGTGCTCGGTTTGACCCCTTTGGTCAACACGCAACAGCAGATGACCGAACATCGACGAAGGATTGTTCATGAAGGCGGAAGGAAAGATCAGCGTAATCGATGCGGGATTGAGCTCTTTGAGCCACAACTGAAAGCGTTCGCAGGACTGCGGCGGCAGGCGCGTTTCGTCGATGGCAAGTGCGTTTTTCAGCCAATGATAACGGGCGATGAAGGCGCAGCGCGCCGGCTGACGGGATCGCCCGACGAGTTCGGTGGAAAAAAATTGCGAAATGGTAGCTTCGAGCTCGGCTTTGGGATCGTCCTTGCCGTTCGCTGCAAGAAAGAACCCGGCTTCATCGGCCTCGCTCTTATATCCACCGCCAATCGTCTGGCGATAGTGAAGCAACAGGTGCCAATAGCGCTGTTCGTGCAACGCCGCTCGGTCGGCGCGCGCCAGCAACTCTTGAAGATATGACGTATCGGTGGCGTGACTCTGAGACGTGCTTCCCAGGAAACACAAAACCGCAAACGCAAGGCCGACGAGCGCGGACAAAGGAAAAAAATTGGTCCCGGCCAGTCGAGGCCGGGACCATTCGGGTTAATGCGAGATAGGTTTAGCGAAACTGGGGTGTGTTTCCATCCCACTTTGTAATGTCTGAATCAGCGCGGCGGGAGTGCTATCGCCGGATTCAACCAAGGTCGCGTAGTGCGCTTGGGCCAGAGCGAAAAACGCCGGGCGGCTCTCTTCCGAAACTCCCATGAGCTCAGCCAGGGATGCGAGGTGCTCGCCTCCGCCCCGGGCCATTTCCTGGGACAGACTATCATAGTTGGCGGCGGCGAAAACGTTGACCTTGTGTTCGGCCATGATCGTGCCATCGTTCGTGCAGCCCGATGTTCCCGAGCTGATTCCGAAGGTCTGGCTGCCAAAAGTGCCGTTGGTCGTCGCCATCATAACCTGCGGCGCGATGCTTTTCGGATGGTTGTAATCCGACCAAGCCAATTTTCCGAGGCCGCAACCAGGTCCGTTGTCCGGATTAACCGCCCAAACGTCCGTCGCGCATAGCGGTAGCAGAGCCACGCCTAATCGAAGCCATTTTGCTTTGCTCATCGTGTCGCCTCCTTGTTATTCTGTTGTAGCCCCGACTGTAACTTGTCAAATTGATAGTGACAAGACTTTTAGCGAAATTTTTTTCAGTCCTGATGGAACCGCAGTGCAAAAGTACAGCTTGTTCTTCATGCACTTGTGGCTGAACGTGAATCACTGATTCGATCACTATGGTGTATCTTGACCGTACGGGCGAAACCCCGACAATATAGCGCCGAAAAATTGAAAACCTTTGTGCGCTCTTGCTGCAAAAGTATTTTGGATGATAAAGCCCAAGGGGTGCTGAATTGATCGACTGGAAGTCGACTCTTATTGCCGTCATTCGCGCGGAATCCAGGCGATTTTTTATCCTGAACTGAAAACGAACCTGGATGCCGGCGTTCGCCGGCATGACGAGCAGCACAGCGTTGGTGAACCGTCCTAAACGTAACACTTCTCGGAAGGAGAATCGCCTTGAAGATTGCCGAAACTGAGCTGCTCGAACTGCAGAACATTCCGGTTACGCCGCCGCTATTCAAACAACCGCTGCGCACGTCGGTGCGCTTGCTGAAAGTCAAGACCGAAGATGGCCTCGTCGGGATTTC
>DASPXM010000326.1:0-4907 GCA_035637295.1 Verrucomicrobiia bacterium | reverse complement strand
CGAGTCGATGATCTTGAACAGCTCGCGCTTCGACGATTGTTCCAAGAGGCCGGCGACCTCTTGCGACCATTCTTGAAATTCTTTCTTCTCAGTAACTGTTTTGATCTGCTGTTCGAGCGCTGCGGGGTCTTCCACTTCCTGCTCAAATAGTAAGTCAGGGGCGCCGAGCGAACTGAAATGGGTACGCATTATTCTAGGTTTAGAACCGCCTGCTTCATGGACCCACTGCGCAAGGGTCATCAGCTTGCTTTCGACGGCTTCGGTCTTTCCCGGCAACGTGTGAAAAGCTAAACGTGATAAAAACATCTTTTAGCCTCCTTATAGTGTATATAACTCTATAAAACGAAGACTAATAGTACGGCCTTGACATGGATTTATTTCATCAAGACAGACCTCCACGGTCGCCAAATACTCGATCCACGTCAAGTTGGCGCGCCTAATTCGCAACCACCAATGGTGCCTAATTTCAAAAAACCAAGTTCCAGGCCAATAGACCCAGTCCAGCCAGTTCAGCAAGAACTCCTAGAGGACTCGTCGCATATTTCCATGCGAGCACGAGCGGCATGGCTCGTTTGATTGTTTCAAAAGGAATGAGTTTTTCCATGCCCCATCGAGCAATAAGATATCGTTCCTGCCCCAGTAAGCCGATCGCGATAGGGTCTTTTTGGACCTGGCGCGCGCGCCAAATCTCAACCCGATCAAAATGCTCCGTAGCCTTTCGGATTTCGCCACCCACCTGGAAAGGAATTCCCTCACTCAGAAGAGCAGTGGGGCTGAGGTTCAATGCAGCAATCTTATCTATTTTATGCGAGCGGACCGGCAAAAATATACTCCACACTCGCCAATCGTCCTGGGAAATTTTCGGGTAAGGGACCATTCTTGATTGCCCTCCCGCCATGATCGATTCCGCATCTTCGCGGCGATAATTCTCGATAAACATGATTTATTCCTCCTTCTGTCGTTTTTAAAACTTTAGTTCGCCTGACCTGATCTCTCGATTACACCGCACGCAACCCGTTCCCCGGAGTTGCCGGCGGGGTCGGTATCGTAATCATCCGGACCTTGATGGATCACCAGCGCGGAGCCGTCCGAATCGAAGACACTCGTGCTGCCGCCACTGAGACTCACCTGCGGCACTAAGAATTCGACTGTTAGAGCGGCGTTTTCAGGCACATAGATATTCGGCAAGTCGCCCAAGTGCTTTCCTTCCTTGCCGAAAAAGCCGTGCTTTTTGTTAAACGGATTGAAATGTTCCCCGGCCGATTTGAACGGTGGCTCGCATTTTCCCACATCGTGGATGTGAATGGCGTGCGGACCGGGCGATATTCCGTCTGGCTTCGGGCGCAGATTGAGACGGATTAAGACCCCATTCGGAGTTTCTGAAAGAGTCGCCTCGCCGACCTCCTGGCGATTGCTGTTGATTATTTTGAGTTTGGCGAATTTCGACTCGGCAGCAAAACTATGATCGCCTATCAGCGCAATCAATGCAGCGGCCGCCACGGCTGGAATACTTTTCATGGGAGCCTTAGAACGGTTTATGTGGTTAGACAACACCGCAAGTCCTATGCCCGATAGAGTGACCGCTGCAGCGAAACATCATTTGCGCTCTCGACTCACTCAAACTTAAACGCTGAGCCGCGCGAAGGGCCGCCCAGACCTGTACATGCCCGCGTATTATTTCAACTTTTATGGTCTTGCTTGACAATGCCTAGTTCCATTCGTACCTTCCAACTAGTGACTTAATTTCGTTCGACAAAAAAATAGGAGCGACATGGCGTCCCAAGACTGGGATATATTGATTTGGCAGCGCGCAAACGCGCTGCTCCAACAGGCTGAACGCATTCAGCGGAATTTTCTCCAGATCGCTGTACGCTCCCATTATCGCACTGTTCAAGGTCGGAGTACGTGCTGGGAGCCACCCATCAATGTGGTTGAAACCGATGAAACTCTTTGGGTGATCGTGGCGATACCGGGAGTAAAACCGGACCGCGTTGAAGTTCGCTTGGATGGAGGCGAGCTTACGATCGCAGGCGAGCGGCCGTTGCCCGCCTGCTGCACCGAAGGTGAACTTAGTACATGGGAAATACCGCTTGGACGCTTTGAGCGGCATCTTGTCCTCGAAGGCAGATATCCATTGTCGATCGGCAAAACCTCGCTCCAAGACGGCCTCCTCGTCATTGAGCTCAGGAAACAATTATGAGTTCCGAACAAAAAGAAGACCCGAAAGTCAATCGCCGTGTTACAGTGCCCCCTGGCGCTTTGATGCTCTTGCCGTTGCGGCAAGCCGTGCTCTTTCCTTCGACCGTCATGCCGCTGGTGGTGGGGCGCCCCGCGAGCTTGCAGGTCGTTGAAGAAGCGGTGCGCCAACAGTCGCGCATCGGCTTCGTCGCACAACGCGATGGAAGTATCGAGGCGCCCCGCCCGGAAGATTTATTTCCGGTCGGCACGGCCGCCGACATCCTTCGTATGTACAGTCTTCCGGATGGCCAGCGTCAGATCATTATTCAGGGCCGCCAGCGCTTTGAAATCGCTGAATTTATCGACACCGATCCGTACCTGATTGCCCGGGTCACTTTGGTCGAAGAGAATACTCCTCAATCCAACGAATTTCAGGCGCGCATCATCCACTTGCGCCAGGAAGCGGCCAAAGCCTTGGCGCTCTTGCCCGAGCCGATGATCGAGCTCAAATCGACCATCGAAAGAATCGACAATCCGCTGGCGTTGATCGACATCATCGCCAGCACGTTGGATCTGCCGCTCGAGGAAAGGCAAGAAATCTTGGCGACGCTCGATCCGCAGCAACGCGCTCAGCTGGTTTCAGAAAAGTTGGCCCGGCAAATTTCCCTGCTGGAGTTGAGCAAGAAAATCGGCGACCAGACCAAACAATCGCTCGATCAGGCGCAACGCCAATATTTCTTACGCGAACAGCTCAAGGCGATTCAAAAAGAGCTCGGCGAAGAAACCGGCGAAAACATCGAAGTCGAAGAGCTCCGAAAAAAAATTGCCGATGCCAAAATGCCGGCGGCCGTGGAAACGGAAGTGCTTCGGGAGCTCAGCCGCTTCGAGCGCATGCCGGAGATGGCCGCGGAAAGATCGATGATCCGAACTTATCTCGATTGGATGGTCGAGCTGCCGTGGAGCGTCAGCAGTGAAGAACAGATTGATCTGCCGAGAGCCCGGGCGATCCTCGATACCGATCACTACGGTCTCGAAAAAGTCAAAAAGCGCATCGTCGAGTTTCTCGCCGTTCGCAAGCTCAAGCCTGAGGGCAAAAGCCCGATCTTGTGCTTCGTCGGCCCGCCGGGCGTGGGAAAAACGTCATTGGGCCAGAGCATCGCGCGCGCGATGAACCGCAAGTTTGTCCGCCAGAGTCTCGGCGGCGTGCACGACGAGGCGGACATTCGCGGTCATCGCCGCACCTACATCGGCGCGCTGCCGGGAAACATCATTCAGGGTATCCGCAAAGCCGGCACCAATAATCCCGTGTTCATGCTCGATGAAATCGACAAGCTCGGCGCTAGCTTTCATGGCGATCCGTCGGCCGCCCTGCTGGAGGTCCTGGATCCCGCCCAAAACACATCGTTCCAGGATCATTATCTCGGCGTCGATTTTGATCTAAGCCGCGTGATGTTTATCGCCACCGCCAACGTGCTCGATACGATCCCGGCGCCGCTTCGCGACCGCATGGAAATCCTGCAGTTGCCCGGCTACATCGAAGAAGACAAAGTAGCGATCGCGACTCAGTACCTGATTCCCCGGCAAATTTCCGAAAACGGTCTCAGCGATGGGCAAATCTCCTTTAGCTCCGATGCGATCCGCGAAATCATTCAGGGTTACACTCGGGAAGCCGGGGTGCGCCAGCTCGAACGTGAAATCGGCACCATCTGTCGCGGCGTTGCGACTCGGGTAGCGGAAGGTCACAAGGAAGTGATCTTCATCGAGCGTGATTCGGTGCGCGCCTATCTTGGCCCGGCGAAATTTTTCAACGAGATTGCCCTGCGCACCAGCATGCCCGGCGTGGCTACGGGCTTGGCATGGACCCCTGTCGGCGGAGACATCCTATTCATCGAAGCGACCAAAATGGCCGGCGATGGCAAACTGCAGCTAACCGGTCAGCTCGGCGATGTCATGAAGGAAAGCGCTCAAGCCGCGATGAGCCTGGTAAAGTCGCGCGCCGAGTCACTGGGCATTGCCCCAGAGCAGTTTCGCAACCAGGATATCCACGTTCATATTCCTGCCGGCGCGATTCCCAAGGACGGCCCCAGTGCCGGCGTCACTCTATTCGTTGCGCTCGTGTCGCTGCTTCTCGGCAAGCGCGTGAGAAAAGACTTGGCCATGACCGGCGAGATCAGTTTGCGCGGTCTGGTGCTGCCGGTGGGCGGAATCAAAGAAAAGGTGCTGGCGGCCAAACGCGCCGGCATTAGCTGCGTGCTGCTCCCGGCCATGAACCGGCGCGATTTGGAAGAGATTCCGCCCTCAGCCCTGGAGGGAATTCGCTTTGAATTCCTGACTACCGTTGACGAAGCGCTACAGCATACGTTGGAGCCCGAAACGAACGGTCAATTCCAGTCCGACGTTCCCGGAATCGAGCCAAGCGCTTCCGGCCACCTCGCAGCCAGAAATCGCCATTAAGCATCTCGCCGGCATAAGGACACGGCATGCCGTGTCCTTATGCTACGTCAAAGCTGTTTCGTCTCGCGCCGGGGAGACTATGTCGCAAATGTCATCCTGAGGTGAAGCCGAAGGATCTCGTCCTTGCAACCCATTGATCGGCCGAGATTCTTCACTGGCGTTCAGAATGACATCTCGGGATTTCTGTGATTGCGGCACACCCGGAGCCGAGCGATTTGATCCGCTCTGTTTTCGAGCGGCTGCCGACTGGAATTTGCTGCTCAAGTTGGGGCGGC
>DASPXM010000325.1:0-4595 GCA_035637295.1 Verrucomicrobiia bacterium | reverse complement strand
AAGTACGAAGGCTACGGCCCGAGCTTCCGCGCGCTGAACCGCAACAAGAAGAGCGTTACCCTCGATCTGCGGCACAAAAAGGGTGGAGAAATCTTGCGCAAGCTTTTGGCCACGGCGGACATCTTTCTCGAAAACTTTCGCCCGCCGACCAGAGCCACACTTGGGCTCGACTACGACGACTTAGCGAAGCTGAATCCGAAATTGATTCACTGTTCGATCTCCGGCTACGGTCAGAGCGGGCCTTATCGCGACAAGCCCGGCTTCGACACGATTGGCCAGGCGTTGAGCGGGATGATGAGCCTGGTCACCGATCTGGATGATCCTAAAGTCGCCGGCGTTTCTTTCGTCGACCACGCGGCAGGGATTTTCGCTGCGCACGGCATTATGGCAGCCTTGCTCGCCCGTGGAAAAACCGGCCGGGGCCAGTTCATCGATGTGTCCTTATTGCAAGTGAGCATTGCGTTCATCGAGTCTCACGTGGTCGATTATTTAAACGGCGGCGAAGCCGTGTCGCGGGAAAATTTTCCTAAGGGAAGAATTTACAGTCTGCTCGATTGTGATAAGAAACCATTCATGGTTCATCTCTCCGGGCATAACGAAGCTTGGGAAGGGCTGCTGATGGCGGCAGAGCTCGATAACTTGATCGGCGACCCGCGCTTCGCGACGCGCAAACATCGAACCGATCGTCATGAAGAGATCTTAAGGATTTTGCGGCAACAGTTTCAGAAGAAGCCCCGCTCATACTGGTTGCCGCGCTTGGACGCCAGCAGCATTCCCAACGCGCCGATCAACACGATCCATGAAGTGTTCGACGATCCGCAAATCAAGCATATAGGAATTCCCAAAAGAATTGCTCACCCTAAAATGGGCACGAGCAATCTAGTCGGCAGCCCGATTAATCTGTCCGACACGCCGGCCAAATTTTTCCGCGCCGCGCCGCTGTTGAGCGAGCATACCGAAGAAGTATTGGCGAAGTTGGGTTATGATGACGGCGCAATTAAGGAATTGCGCTCAGCAGGAGTGATATAAAATCGTTTCGTGTTTAACGTTTCGAGTTCCCTTTCCCCGCTTCGAAACGCGGAACTCGAAACCCGAAACTGCGATAGCAGTTTGAAAGGAGTTCAGTATGGATTTCAACGTATCCGCAGATCCCCCTCATGTTGTCGAGTTTAGAAACGAGGTCGCTGCGTGGCTGGCCGAACAGTTTAAAGGCCATCAACACTTGCGCTGGTCAGCTTCCTGGTCGACGCGCGAGGACGATGAGGAATATAAGTTCCGCCGCGGTCTCGCTGCAAAGCTCGGTGCGAAGGGTTGGCTCTTTCCGCTGTTCCCGAAGAAATATGGTGGCGCGGAGCTAACCGTCGATCATCAGATGGTGCTCGAAACCGAGTTATTTAAATACGGCCTCAATCTCTCGCATGTCTTTTACACGTTGGCACGGATCGTCGCGCCGGTGTTGATCCGCTGGGGCACAGAAGAGCAGAAGGCGGAATTTTTGCCGCCGATCACGCGTGCCGAGACTTGCGTCTGGCAGGTGCTCACTGAGCCGCACGGCGGCAGCGATATCGCCAACTGCCAGACCAAGGCGATTCGTGATGGCGATCATTATGTCGTCAATGGCCAGAAGGTCATGGTCGGCCATCACTTGCCGCCGGATTATCTCTGGACCCTGGTCTGCACCAATCCGCAGGGCAAGCGGCACGAAAACCTTGCGTGGCTGCACATTCCCGCCAAACTTCCGGGGGTGACGATCCAGCACATGTATCTCATGATGGGAATCAAAAACGCGGTCTTCTTCGACAACGTCCGCGTGCCGGCGAAGTATTTGATCGGCGGCGAAAACAACGGCTGGAAAGTCGCCAGCACGCATATGGAGCTCGAGCATGGCGGCGACGGCCGGATCGCTGTCGATCCTCTAATCGAGCGCGTTGTCGATTACTGCCGCAACACCCGCATCGATGGCAAGCCGTTGATGGAAGATCCGCGCGTGCGCGATCTCGTCGCCGACATGATGATCGAGTTGAATACGCTCCGGCGCTTCAACCAACTCATCTACTGGCGCCGTTTCGCCAAAAAGCCGCATCCCTATGGTGGGCCGCAGCAGCGCTACTTCCAGCGCATGATGCGCCTGCGCAATGGCGAGCGCCTGCAAGCGATCATGGGCGCCGACGCGCTGGTGCAGGATCTCTCGGTGCATGAAGTCGTCGACTTCGAATACGCCGTGCGCACCGGACCGGGACAATTGCACGGCGGTGGCACGTTGGATACGGACCGTTTGATCTTCGCCCGTCGCCTCGGCCTAGGCCGTCCGACCACGGAGAAAGCGCCGGAGACGGATTAAACCATATGAAACTGTCTTACCGTTTTGAACGACTTGAACGATTTGAACATTTTGAACGAAATGTTGCTGATCGTTCCAGCCGTTCAAGCAGTTCAAAACGTTCAAGCCGTAGGAGAGAACCATGGATCTAAGTCTGACCGAAACCCAAGAGATGTTTAAAAAGGTCGCGGCGGATTTCGTCAAAGCCGAAGTGCCGGCGCACCAGATGACCCAGTGGTACAAAAATAAGCAAACGTACCAGCCGCAGCTTGTGAAAAAAGCCGCCGAGATGGGCTGGCTCGGCATGATGCTGCCGGAGCAATTCGGCGGCGCCGAAGTCAGCGCCACGGACTGCGCCGTCGTGTTTGAAGAATTGGGCCGCGGCCCCGTGCCCGGGCCGCTGTTTAGCTCTGGCATACTCGCGGCGCAGATGATTCTCGAAGCCTGCACCGACGAGCAGCGCAAAGCTTTGCTGCCACCGCTTTGTCAAGGCGAGTCGGTCGTGATTCCAGCGATCACCGACAAGGCGGCCTACTGGGGACCCGAGGCAGTGGAATCACGTCTGAGCAAACTTGCCGGCGGCTATCTGTTGAACGGCGTTAAGCCCTTTGTCTTCGACGCTCAGGCGGCCACGAGTTTTCTTTGCGCCGCGCGCACTGAGGAAGGCAAAGTCGTTTTCTTAGTCGTCGACGCCACAAGCCCCGGAATCACAATTACGCCGCACATCGGCTTCTTAGTTTCCGTCGCCGAAGTGCGCTTCGACAAGGTTGCCGTCTCGCCGGAAAATTTGCTCGGCTCCAGCGGCGCGAACTGGTCGACGTTGGAAACCGCGCTGGACAAATCGTTGCCGATCCTTTGCGCCTACCAAGTCGGCGCGTCGCAGGAAGTCTTCGACTTTACCTGCGAGTACACGCGAACGCGGGTGGTGTTCGGCCAACCCATCGGCCGCTTCCAGCGGGTGCAAGATCATTGCGTTGAAATCTCGATTCATCTCGATGCTGCGCGCTGGGCGACTTACGAGACATTATGGCGCATCGACAGCGGCATGCCGGCTCGCGCGGCTGTCCATGAAGCAAAGGCGGTGGCCAGCGACGGCTATTTTCAAGCGACCAACTACGCGCACATGGTCTGGGCCGGCCCGGGCACGGATTACGGTCACCCGATGATGGCGCACAGTGTGCTCGCCCACACGCTCTATCAATATTTGGGCACGCCCGGGCATCATAAAAGATTAATGATGGACGCGCTGTATCCGCGCGCTTAGGAATCGGGTCGAGGATAGAGCATCGAGGATAGAAGATCGCGGCTTTCGATCCCCGCCATCCTCGATCCTCAATCTTCGATCCTCGACCGTTATGTGCCAAGGAGGAGTTGTATGAGATCGTCGTTTCATTTGCTCTCCTCTGTATTAATCTGCTGGCTTTCTGTCGCGACAAATCTTTACGCTCAGTCTGCGCAAACCTCCGCCCTAATTGAAGGCGCTAAAAAAGAATCCAAGCTCGTCTGGTACACTTCGATGGCCATCGATACATCGAAGCCGTTGTTGGACGCGTTTATCAAGGAATATCCCTTCATCAAAGCCGAGCTCGTGCGCGCCGGCGAAGAGCAGTTGATGAATCGGATTCTCAGCGAGACCCGAGCAGGCAAGTGGCTATTCGATGCCATCTCTACCAGCGCCATGTCGGTACTGGTCGACAGACACATGATCGCACCTTACCTCACTCCTGAACGGGACGCTTTCCTGAGCGAATTCAAAGATCCGCAAGGCTATTGGACCGCCATTTTCGTCAACAATCTGGTGCTCTGTTACAACACCAAGATGCTCGGCGCCAAAGATGCGCCGAAAAACTACCCAGATCTGCTCGACCCGAAGTGGAAGGATAAGATGTTGATGGACTCCACCGATTATGATTGGTTTGGCACGCTGACGACTGTGTGGGGCAAAGAGAAAACCGCTCAATACATGAAGCGCTTGGCGCTGCAGAACCCGTCATGGCGGCGCGGGCATGGCCTTACAGCGCAACTTCTTGGCGCCGGCGAGGTGCCGCTGGCTTGGGCCTATAATTTTCGCATTGAGCGAATGAAAAATGAAGGTGCGCCCGTGGAATGGATCGAAACCTTCGATCCCATCGTTGTCACGATGAGCGGCATGGGCCTCAGCGCTAAAGCGTCCAACCCGAATTCAGCCAAATTACTCATCGACTTCGCCACATCCAAAAAAGGCCAGCAAATGGTCCGCGGCATGCGCCGCATCCCCGCGCGCAGCGACATCGAA
>DASPXM010000324.1:0-8306 GCA_035637295.1 Verrucomicrobiia bacterium | reverse complement strand
GCTTTGACTGCCGGCGCGAGGCGCCGGTTGCCGATCTTCGTCGATAAATCGTAGTGTTCTTTCTCGAAGCCGAAGGAGCCCGCCATGCCGCAGCAGCCGGAGTCGACTTCGCTCACCTCGTAACCGGCAGCCTTGAGCACTGCGACCGTCGGCGCTGTGCCGACCAGCGCTCTCTGATGGCAATGGCCATGGAGTAGAGCTTTCTTGCCATGCCCCGAGGAATTGAGCGATAGTCTCCCTGCCTTTTGCTCGCGCACGACAAACTCTTCGAGCAGGAAACTGTTTTCAGCGACTTTCTTTGCCGCACTCGTGCGGATGAATTCGGGATACTCGTCGCGCAGCGTCAACAAGCAAGAAGGCTCCAAACCGACAATCGGCGTTCCTTTTTCCGCGTAGGGCGCAAGTTTGTCGACGTTCCAAGCTGAATTTTCTTTCGCCTGGTTGAGCATGCCTTTCGAGATCATCGGCCGCCCGCAGCATTTCTTGTCGACGAGCAGCACACGATATCCAGACTTCTCTAAAAAGCGCGTCGCCGCAACCGCAACGTTGGGCGTGTTGAAGTTGTTGAAGGTATCGTGAAACAACACGACGTCACCCTTCGAACCAACGCCTTCAGTCTTGTGATCACGAAACCAGTCTTCAAAAGTTTCCCTGGCAAATTGCGGTAGCGGGCGGCGACGGTCGATGCCGGCAACGAGTTCCATCAGCCAGCGGTTCAGCGATGAATTGACGATCCAATTCGATATTGGCGCCAAGCTCGAACCGATGCGATTCAAGGTCGCGATGCCGCCGAACATTCTATTGCGCAGCGGCAGACCATTTGCGCGATGGTAGTGGTCGAGGAACTCATACTTGAGCTTCGCCATGTCGACGTTGGATGGGCACTCGGCCTTACACGCTTTGCATTCGAGGCAAAGATCCATCACCTCGTATAACCGCTTGCCGGTGAATTCCTGCTGAGGAACCCTGCCGGAGATCACATTTCTGAGCGCATTGGCGCGCCCGCGCGTGGAATGCTCTTCGTCGAGAGTGCCCATGTAAGACGGGCACATGGTGCCGTCGAGCTTCTTGCGGCACTCGCCCATGCCGCTGCAC
The DNA here is from genome assembly GCA_035637295.1 of Verrucomicrobiia bacterium. Classification (GTDB taxonomy): domain Bacteria; phylum Desulfobacterota; class Binatia; order UBA9968; family UBA9968; genus DP-20. Next base: position 7,211 of record DASPXM010000324.1, on the reverse strand, counting down.
ATTTCGACCGCCCGCGCGAATCCTCCCTGCGCGTCGAAATCGAGGGTCGTGCGCGGTTCCCAGGTTTTGTATTGCGGGCTGATCTTGAGCGACTCGGTCATCGACGGGGCGTCGACGATCTTGCCGGGATTCATGAGATTCTTCGGATCGAAGGCGCGCTTGATCTGGCGGAAGGCATCGTATAGCGCCGGGCCGAAGAGCTTCGCGTTGAAATGGCTTCGCGCCAACCCGTCGCCGTGCTCGCCAGACATGGCGCCGTTGAATTCGAGCACCAGATTGGCAATCGCATTGGCGATCGAAACCATCTTTTTAACTTCGCTCGGTTCCTTGAGATTGATGAGCGGGCGGATGTGCATGCAGCCGACCGAGCAATGGCCGTAGTAGCCGGCGACGGCATCGTGACCCGTGACGATGGCGCGAAAGCGTTTGATGAACTCCGGCAGTTTCGACGGCTCCACCGCTGCGTCTTCAACAAAGGCGATGGGCTTCTTGTCCCCTTTGGTTCCGAGCAACAAACCCAGCCCGGCCTTGCGCACGCCCCAGATCGCTTTCACTTCTTCCGGCTTGAATGCCAGTGTCGCGGCGTAGCCGATCTTCTCGCGTTTGCGCACCTCTTCGAGTTTGAGCACCTGTTCTCTAACTTCACCGTCCGTCTCGCCGGCGTACTCGACCATGAGCAGCGAGTCGGGATCGCCTTGAACGAAGCCGAGCTTCCTCGATTGCTCGATGTTGCCCCGGGCGAGATTGAGAATCATCCTATCGGTGGACTCCAGAGCATAGGGCGCAGTTTCCAAAATCACCTGCGCTGCCTCTAGCGCAGCAATGTCGTCATGAAAATGAATGACGCCCATCGCCGTCCATTTGGGTTTTGGCACCAGACGCATTTTGGCCTCGACGATCGTCGCCAGCGTGCCCTCGGAGCCGACCAGCATGCGCGCGAGATTGAACGGCTGCGCCTTGATGAACTCGTCTAAATTGTAACCGGACACTCGCCGCATAATTTTCGGATAGCGCGCGAGGATTTCGTTCTTATACTGCTGCGCCAAGCGAGACACCTCGCGGTAAGCACTGCCTTCAATCGAATCAGCCTTGCTTTTACTTTCCAGCGCAGCGGGCGACAGGTCTTTCAACACGACTTCGCTGCCGTCGGCGAGCAAGACGGTCAACTCAATGACATGATCCAAAGTTTTGCCGTAGGTCAGCGAATGGGCGCCGGCGGAGTTGTTGCCGATCATGCCGCCGATGGTGGCCCGGTTCGACGTCGAAGTGTCGGGGCCGAACTGTAGTCCCATCCCACGGACGTGCGCGTTCAATTCATCCTGGACCAAACCCGGTTGGACGCGGCACCAGAGCTCTTCCTTGTTCACTTCCAAAACATTCTGCATGTATTTGGAAAAGTCGAGCACAATAGAATGCCCCACCGTTTGCCCGGCCAGCGAAGTTCCGCCGCCGCGCGGCAAAACCGACACGTTCAACTTATTGGCGATCTCAATCACCGCCTGCACGTCGCCTTTATGGCGCGGCACAACCACGCCGATGGGCTCGATCTGATAGATCGAGGCGTCGGTCGAATAGAGCAAACGAGAGTAACGGTCGAAATGAATGTCGCCTTCGATCCGTTTCCTAAGTTCCGCCTCGATCTCGAAATAGTCCCGACTTGGATTTACGCTCATCACGGCCCCCGTAATTCGATGAAAGTCTCTTCAATCTCTCTTTGAACTCTTGAACTCTTGAACGATTTTAACCGCACGGTAGCACCATAACGCGGACTCCACCCGTATTGCCGCCAGACGTCTGTCATCGCATGTCGATTCGCAGCGCCGCCCGTGCCTGATCGAAAATACTTTGAAACATCGGCTTGGTGAGTTTACCAGTAAACGTGTTTTGCTGGCTCGGATGATAAGAGCAGATCAGCCGGATGCCATCCGGTAGAAGGATCGTCACGCCGTGTCCGAACTTGGGACGGGGCTTAGGCAGCACCCCGCCGTTTTCCTCGTACGCCGAAAGAAACGAATCGAAGGCGATCTTGCCAAGCGCAATCACGACCCTTGCCTGTCTGAATAGTTTGAGCTCGCTAACCAGATACGATCGGCACCGTTTAAATTCAATAAGATTGGGCTTATTGCCGGGCGGGGCGCAACGCACCGCCGCCGTAATGTAACAATCCTTAAGTTTTTGGCCGTCCTTGCGATTATTAGAGTAAGGCTGACGCGCAAAGCCCGCACTATGGAGCGCCCCATAGAGCCAATCGCCGCTGCGGTCGCCGGTAAACATTCGACCCGTGCGATTTCCACCGTGGGCTGCCGGAGCAAGCCCAACGATCAACACGCGGGCCATGGGGTCGCCAAATCCGGGCAGGGGTTTTGCCCAATAGTCGTTGCCGAAAAAACGCCGCGGCGGATTCTCGGCGCAGATTTCCCGCCAGTGAACCAGACGCGGGCAGCGCCGGCAGTCGACGATGGCGCTGTTGAGTTCATGAAGGCTTTTCATTCCAATGGTCGATTCGCAGCTTCAAGCATGAAAAAGGACACGTGAATTTATACCCCATAGCGTTTGAAATGGAAATTTGCGGTTTACGGGAAACATTGTATAATTCGGGCGCACGTTACTCTCGTGGATAGGTTAACTTCAATGTCGACGGCTGAAAGTAACGCTGACATCCGAATCTTGTATGTAGAAGACGATCCGGCGTCCGGCCGGCTCGTCCAGTCCATCGCTGAAACCGCAGGCTACGAGGTCGACGTAGTTACCACTGGTAGCGCATTTCTATCGTCTCTGACAACGAACAAACCCGATCTGCTGTTAGTCGACCTGCACCTCCCTGATGCCTCCGGTCTGGAGCTCCTGGCCAAGGCGCGGCTGCGCTTGCCAGAGTCTCCGGTCATCGTCGTGACGGCTTCAAATGCTATCGAAGATGCCGTCAAAGCGCTCAAAGGCGGAGCGACTGATTATCTGACCAAACCAGTGGATCATCAGCGTTTGATCGTTTCATTGACCAACGCGGTGAAATTATCGCGCCAGCAACAGGACCTCAGTAAGCTTCGCAACGAAATTCGCTACACCTACAAATTAGAGCATGTGATCGGCGCATCGAGCGCCATGGAACAGGTTCGCGACATGATCCGCCATGGCGCGCAGACCGACGCCACCGTTCTGATCAGCGGCGAAAGTGGTACCGGGAAAGAACTCGTCGCAAAGGCGCTCCATTACGCCAGCCGCCGCGCCGCCAAGCCGTTCGTGGACGTCAACTGCGCGGCAATGACGGAGACGCTCATCGAGAGCGAGCTCTTCGGACATGAGAAAGGCTCGTTCACCAGTGCTTTTGCGCGCCGCCGCGGCAAGTTCGAGCAAGCCCACGGCGGTTCGTTTTTTCTCGACGAGATAGGCGATATGCCTCTCGTAACCCAGGCGAAGATGCTACGGGTGTTGCAGGAACGGTCCTTCCAACGCGTCGGCGGGGAAGATAAAATTAACGTCGACGTGCGGGTCATTTGCGCGACCAATCAAAATCTTGAAAATTGCGTTGAGGCCGGCACTTTTCGCCTGGACCTTTTTTATCGAATCAACCCTTTGATGATTGAAGTGCCACCCTTACGACAACGACCCAGTGATATTCCCGAGCTCGTGAGCCACTTTTTAAACGCGGCGAGTCAAGTGGGCAACACCCATGTGCGCAGCGTCTCCAACGAGGCGATGATCGCTCTCCAACAACATAGCTGGCCGGGCAATGTTCGCGAGCTGCAGAATGCTATCGAGCGGGCGTACACGGTATGTCACGAAGACGAAATTCAAATTTCTCATTTGCCGGCCGCAGTTTTGCGCAGGACTCCGGTGCCGCGATCGACGAGTGGAAGTGGAACTGACGACAACAGGAATCTAGTGGAGAAAACCGAGCAATACGAGCGGTCGATAATCATGGCCGAACTTGCCAAGTGTGAATGGAACAAAACGAAAGCCGCTCTCGCCCTCGGAGTAACGAGGCGCATCCTGTCCTATAAGATGCAAACTCTCGGCATCGATAAGCCGATGCCGATAGTTTACAATTCTTGACCGGTCTTGGTTCTGCCGACAAGTGCACTATACACGGCGACTCGCGCCGGCACGATCATTCTGCGGCACGTATAAAAAGCTCAAAGCAATAAGTCTGACTTATCGAACCTGACGGCCCGGGTCTGCAAATAGCCGATTCGCACTCTTCTTAACACCATCACGGAAGGCGCGTTGTGGCTTGGCCCAATCACTTATTCCATGATAGTCCCCCGGGCGGCGTCTTGCCGATCCTTCCGCTATCCGACCCATCAGAGTATTTGTCGCTTTTCACGATCTGGGGGGCTGGTCTCGACTTTCGCAATCAGCGCTGTGTGCTAGCATAATGATAATAGCGATGATGACGATGGGCATTGACTGATAAAACAAAATTCCATCGCCTAAAAGTCTTCAGGCCCCAATGGAGGACAGAAACATGACTGGTTTCGAGTTTCGCATCGAACATGATTCGATGGGCGAAGTTCGCGTCCCGAGGGATGCCTACTACGGCGCGCAAACGCAGCGCGCCGTGGATAATTTTCCCATTAGCAGCATCGGCTTTCCTCCTAGATTCATTCGCGCTCTAGCGATCATCAAGCACGCGGCCGCCTCGGCCAACCAGGAATTGGGGCTGCTCGACTCGAAAATCGCTGACGTGATCCGCGCCGCGGCAAATGAGGTCATGGACGGAAAACTAGATAAAGAATTCGTCGTGGATATTTTCCAGACCGGGTCCGGGACTTCCACCAACATGAACGCCAACGAAGTTATTGCCAACCGGGGGCTGGAACTTCTCGGCAAAGAGAGAGGAAGCAAGGGGGTCCATCCGAACGATCACGTCAATATGAGCCAGTCGAGCAATGATGTCATTCCGACTGCGATTCACCTCGCCGCCCTTGAAGCGATTCAGCGGGAACTGCTGCCTGCCCTTCAAGGATTGCACCAAGCGCTCAGCGCAAAGGCTAAAGAGTTTGACCGGATTGTGAAAATCGGCCGCACCCATCTCGCCGACGCAACGCCGATTCGTTTGGGCCAAGAATTTAGCGGCTATGCTCGCCAGACCGAGCTCAGCATCAAGCGCATCGGAGCTGCTGCCAGCGGTCTGGAGGAACTTGCTCTGGGCGGAACGGCGGTAGGCACGGGAATCAACACTCATCCCGAATTTCCGTCTAGGACCATCAAGAAGATCTCTCAAATGACCGAACTACCCTTTCGCGAGGCCAAAAACCATTTTGAAGCCCAGGCCGCCAAGGACGCGGTGGTCCAAGTGAGCGGCAGCCTAAAAACTTTGGCCGTAAGCTTGACCAAGATCGCCAACGATCTGCGTTGGTTGTCTTCGGGTCCGCGCTGCGGCATCGGCGAGATCGGCCTGCCGGACACTCAACCAGGCTCTTCCATTATGCCCGGCAAGGTGAATCCGGTGATGTGTGAGTCGGTGTTGCAGGTGGCCGCCCACGTGATTGGCTGCGACGCGACGATAACCCTTTGCGGACAGGCCGGCAATTTCGAGTTGAATGTGATGATGCCGGTTATGGCGCTTCGACTTCTCGAGGCGATCACCTTCAGCGCCAGTGTGGTGAAAGCTTTTACCGAGAAATGCGTCGTGGGTATCGAAGCCAACCAAGAGCGCTGCGAGGAGATGATCGAAAAGAGCCTGGCGATGGTTACCGCCCTCGCGCCGGTGATCGGCTACGATGCCGCAGCCAAGATCGCCAAAGAATCCTACGCTACCGGAAAGTCTGTAAGAGAAGTTGCGCTCGCCCATAAGGTTCTAGCGCCCGACAAGCTGGCCAAAATCTTGGACCCGTGGCGGATGACCGAACCAGGAATCCCCGAGAAAGAATAAATCAGTCGGCAGTTCGTAGTGAGCAGTCGGCAGCTAAATACGGCCTCCTGCTCTCCTGCGTTCCCACACATTAACCTTTGTTGACGCACTCATAGGCGTCTGTTATAAAAACATGACTCACACAGAGGCGGATGTTGCATGCAAGAATTTGACGTCGTCGTCATTGGTGGCGGAGTTTCAGGACTAAGAGCAGCCGTCGCTGCGAAGCGCGCAGGCGCTTCGGTGGCGCTCATTTCTAAGACTCATCCTCTCAGATCCAACTCGGCGCTCGCTCAAGGCGGAATCAACGCTCCGCTTGGGAAAGATGACTCGCCGGAAAGTTTTACCGAGGACACACTGGCGGCCGGCGACGGTTTGTGCGAGCGTTCCGTGGTTCAGAGCTTCGCCCAAGAAGCAGCGAAGGAAGTTCTATGGCTCGAACAAATGGGCGTGCCTTTTAACCGCGACAAGGATGGACGCATCGATCGTCGTCGATTTGGTTCGAATAGCCTAAGCCGGAGCTGCTACACCGATGACCGCACCGGCCATATCGTTCTCAACGTGCTTTATGAACAGTTTCAGCGTCTCGCCATTCCTGCATTCGAAGAGTGGTTCGTGACTTCCCTGGCCGTTGACGGAGAAACCTGCGTCGGCGCTATCGCACTCGGCCTCAGATCTGGCAAACTCGATTCCTTTGCGGCGCGCGCAGTGGTTCTCGCTACCGGTGGATTGACACGAATGTACCTTCCTTCGACCGTCTCCATCGGCACGACCGGTGACGGCCAAGCACTGGCTTATCTATGCGGCGCTCGTTTAATGGACATGGAAATGGTCCAATTTCACCCGACCGTGTTTCCCAAGGGACAGGGGCTCCTTATTACCGAGGCAACTCTCGGAAGCGGAGCGCAGATCGTCAACCAGCAGGGCGCAGCGATCCAAGTTGAGAAGGACGCGCCGAGGAGTAAACTCTGCCTGTCAATTTCTCAGGCGGCACAAAACGGCGCCGGCTCTGCATTCCTCGATCTCAAGCCGATTGGCAAGGAGAAAATCCTGTCGTCCTTCCCCCAGACTCACGAGTTGCTCCGATCGGTCGCCGGCCTGGATTGCACCAAAGACTTAGTTCCCATCCATCCCGTCGCGCATCGTCCAATGGGAGGGATCGAAGCTAAATCAACCGGTGAGACATCGATTGCAGGATTGTTTGCGGTCGGCGAATGCGCATGCAATGGCCTCAACGGCGCGGGGCGCCTGGCGGGCAATACTCTCACTGAAGCGGTTGTGTTTGGCAAGAAAGTCGGCGACGCTGCAGCGGCGTATGCCAAATCCGCCGCAAAGAAAAACTTTCCCGCGGCAAAGCTTG
>DASPXM010000323.1:0-10573 GCA_035637295.1 Verrucomicrobiia bacterium | reverse complement strand
CAGTCCTTCGTCGATCTTCGGCTCGTTGATGACACGCAGCCGAACCGGATCGATCTTGAGTTCACCGGCTAGTTCATTCATCGCCGACTCGGTTGCATAGAGGCCGGACACGGCGCCGGGGCCGCGCATGTCCGCCGCTGCGCCGACGTTGCGCCTGGCCCGTCCGAACGTCACGCGAAGATTGGGAACGCTGTATTGGAAGGGCGTTGCCTCTCCGCAGTCTTCGTGGTGAGCGTCGAGCATTGACCTGTGGTAGATATAGTCGTGCTGGAGCGAGACGAGTTTCCCGTCAGGCGTGGCGCCCAGGCGCACGCGCTGTTGGGTTCGCGGCCGATGACCGACGGTTTGGAACATCATCTTGCGGCTGAGTACAAGTTTCACCGGCGTGCCCAACTGCCGCGCCGCGGCGGCGGCGAGTGGACACTGCGTCCAGGGAAACAGTTTGCTGCCGAAACCCGAGCCAACGAACTTGCTGATGACCCGGACGTTTTCTTTCGGCAAGCCGAACATTTCCGCGAGCACACCCCTCAGGTTGACGACTCCCTGCGACGATTCGTACAGTGTTAGCGTCGAGCCTTCCCAAATCGCGGTCGTAGCGTGCAACTCGATGGGGTTGTGCGTCTCGGCGGGCGTGACGTACGTCTGGTCGATCTTGACCGGCGCGCTAGCGAACTCGGCCTCGGCGTCGCCGCGCTCGCTATCCAGGCGGTGGCGCATGCCGAACGTTGTGGCAACCATGTCGGGTTCGTCGTCTGCTTTCAGGTGAGTCTCGACGTTCGGCGTGTCTTTCGCATACGTAACGCGAACCGCATCGGCAGCGGCCTTGGCGGCCTCGAACGTGTCCGCCACAGCCAGCGCAATATACTGGCCATAGTAGCGAACGACATCATCCTCAAAGGGCGGGCGCCGCTCTTCGCAGATGCCTTCGAACCCCTGCCCCATGGTCGAGCGGAAGATTTTACCGATGTTCTCGCGATGAAAAATCGCGCGCACGCCGCGCATTTTCTCGGCCGCGGCCGTATCGAGGTTCACGACGCGGCCATTGGCGATTGTCGCTTCGACCGGAACGGCATACAGCGTCCCGGGAAAGTGGAAGTCGGAGGTGTACTGCGCCTTTCCGCTCACCTTTGACGGGCCATCCACACGAGGCGTGCTGCGACCAATCGGTGATGTCGTCGGGATTTCTTGTGTCGCTGACATGTTTGCTCCTTCACTAAATCACACCGTTGCCATCTGGAGCGCGTGCGTGAGGCAGCGCTTGGCCAACTCGATTTTAAACGCATTCTCACTCTGCGGTTTGGCGTCGCGTAACGCCGCCTCGGCCGCTTTGCGGAAGCTCGCCCCGTTTACCGGCTCCCCGAGGAGCGTGGCTTCGGCCTCGGGAGATCGCCATGGCTTAGTCCCCACGCCGCCAAGAGCGACGCGTGCCCGAGTGACTTTCCCGCCGGCTACCGTGATAACAACGGCCGCCGACGCCAGAGCGAACTCGTAGGACGCCCGGTCGCGGAGCTTCAGATAGACCTGCCTGCTCCCCGCAACCGGCGGTGGAAGTGTGACGTAGGTAACGAGGTCGCCTGGTTCGAGCACGGTTTCGCGATCCGGTGTGCTGCCGGGAAGAAAATGAAAGTCACCGATTGGGATCGCGCGCGCACCATTCGTTCCTTGCACATGGATCGTCGCTTCCAATGCCGCCATTGCAACGCACATATCTGAGGGATTCGTTGCGATGCAGTATTCGCTAGCGCCCAGGATGGCGAGCATGCGGTTGGCGCCGGTGATCGCCGGGCAGCCGGTGCCGGGCTCTCGCTTGTTGCAGGGCATGGCCGTGTCGCGAAAGTACACGCACCGCGTGCGCTGCAGGAGATTGCCGGCCGTCGTCGCCATGTTGCGGAGTTGGGCCGATGCACCGGCGAGAAGCGCCTGAGACAGCACGGCATAATCTCGCTCCACCGTTGGATGGTGGGCGAGATCCGAGTTTCGAACAGTGGCGCCAATCTTGAGCCCGCCGTCAGGCATCGCTTCGATCTTGTCGAGCGGCAGACGGTTAATGTCGATCACCCGCGCCGGCGTTTCGACATTCAGTTTCATCAAATCCAGCAGCGTTGTCCCGCCGGCGACAAAGCGCACGTCGGCACCCTGTTGCGCGGTTTTCGCCTGCGCGGCGGTCGCCACCGCCGCCGCGGGGTCTGCCGGTCGAACGAATTCAAAAGTATGCATGGGATCGCTCCTGCTCGCGGCTAAGTGTTTTTGCGAACTTGTTGGATCGCGGCCACGATGTTGGCATAGGCTCCGCAGCGGCAGATGTTGCCGCTCATCAATTCCTTCACGGCCGCATCGTCAGGACCGCAGGGTTCTTTGAGCAAGGCCACGGCCGACATGATCTGGCCTGACGTACAATACCCGCACTGGTATCCGTCGCAGGCAACGAATGCCGCTTGCATCGGATGCAAGTTGTCGGGGGTGCCCAGGCCTTCTATGGTTGTGATCTCTTCCCCATCATGCATCACGGCCAGGCTAAGACATGAGTTCACGCGCCTGCCATTCACATGCACCGTACATGCGCCGCATTGCCCGTGGTCACAGCCCTTCTTAGTGCCGGTTAAGTGGAGCCTCTCGCGCAGCAGATCCAACAGCGACGTGCGAACATCCACCGCGATGGCCTGTGGCGCGCCATTCACTGTCAACTTAATGGTCATGTTTAAAGGAACGTCGGTCGCCTGCATCGTTTTTCTCCTGCGGCTGAGCGTTGACTGCTGAAGCCGGAAGCGACGACACCGAGCGCGCCCCGATCTTCGGCGATTCTTCGAGAAACTCATGTCTAATCAAATCTCTCATGTCCTACTTCTTACTCGGGCGGCCTGGATCGTGCCGATCACAAGATCGCCCTGCTCCTAACTTTTGATGACGCGAGCAAATTTTCGTTGACCTTATCTTTGAGGTTGTGCACTTGCCGCCGGTGGAGTGACCAACGTGAACAGCATTTCGCAGGTCACGCGGTTCGACCAGCGTGGCCAAATCGTCGAGGTATGTGTCCATCTCGTTTCCTTCCAGGGCTGCCTCGATCGAGGCGTTACGCTTTTAGGAAGTTCAGTAGGTCGGCGTTAATGGTGTCGGCCTGAGTCGTGGGCATGCCGTGCGGAAAGCCCTTGTAGGTTTTCAATGTGCTATTCTTCAGCAACTTTGCCGACAGCGGTGCCGAATCGGCATAAGGCACGATTTGGTCGTCATCCCCATGCATCACTAGGACCGGCACGGAGATCTTCTTCAGGTCTTCGGTGAAGTCTGTCTGGGAGAAGGCGACGATGCCGTCATAGTGCGCCTTTCCGCCTCCCATCATGCCCTGGCGCCACCAATTCCAGATCACGCCCTGGGAGGGTTTCGCATCAGGCCGGTTATAACCATAGAACGGTCCAGCCGGCAGATCGTAATAGAACTGGGCTCGGTTGGCGGCGAGCTGCGCCTGAAGCCCGTCAAACACCTCCTTGAGCAGCCCGCCCGGATTGGCCGCCGTCTTTACCATCAGCGGCGGCACTGCGCTGATGATCACTGCTTTTGCCACCCGGCTTTCGCCGTGGCGCGCCAGGTAGTGCATCACTTCGCCGCCGCCGGTCGAGTGGCCGACATGCACCGCCCCCTTGAGGTCGAGATGTGCGGTCAGCGCCGCTAGGTCGTCGGCGTAATGATCCATGTCATGGCCGCCACCGGTCTGGGTGGAGCGGCCATGGCCGCGCCGGTCGTGGGCTATGACGCGATAGCCGTGCTTGAGGAAGAACAGCATCTGTGTGTCCCAGTCATCGGCCGACAGCGGCCAGCCGTGGCTGAACACGATGGGCTGACCTTTGCCCCAGTCCTTGTAGTAGATCTCGACGTCTTTGGAATTTTCCTTACCGACAGCGATGTAAGGCATATGAGCTCTCCTCTTTTGCGAAGTTTGAAATCGGTGCAATCAGTTTCTAATGGACGATCAATTCCCGCCGCTGCCGCTGTCGCCGCCACCACCTCTTCGTGCCTGGTCGCGTCGCGCTTTGTCGATCTCCTCGTCGAACTGACGACCGATGCGCTCGCCTGCCATGGTAAGCTGCGCGTCATTCAGTTTGGCGGCTAATGATTTTCGAATGTCATTGCGAATTTCCATGCCGGGATCCCAATAGAACCCGTAGACGCGGTCCTCTGCGATGTACTCAAGTGTGTCATCGATCGCTCTAAGCCCGTCTTCGATATCTTTACGACCGCGCTCGCGCTCGCCGGTCTTTAACATCGCGATCCCAAGGTACAGATGGGCGAACGGATCGTCGTTATCGAGATTGACTGCTCTTTCCAAAGTTTGCCGAGCTTCTGTGTCTTTGCCAGTTTCGAGGTATGCCCGTCCCAGGTACGCCAATACGCCCGCGCGAACCCGGTAGGGAATCTTGTAATTGGGATCCGCCTCGGCTGCCCGCGTTAAGTAACCGATTGCATCGTTGGCGCGACCGGTTTGTAGTGCATTGCGACCAGCTTGAACATCGCTACCGACGCCGGAGCAACCCGAGATGAACAGCGACGCTGAAAAATAGATGGGGACGAAAAGATGCTCTGATCTCACAAAATTATCTCCTGTTTTCAATTTGTTGAATCATAGGCTTGCGATAGCGGGCTTTCCGCAAAAGATGCACTCATGGGCGTTTTCATGGTGCAGCCAATCATCGGATGGTTTCGGGTTCTAATATGGACGTCCACAGCCGCCCAAAATAGCGACCGTGTTCGACCAGCCATGAGCCTCACTTATCAAAGGTTGTCAGCTGCGCGTATTCATCGGCGACGAAGACGGCGAGCAAACTCGCCGGGGGCTTGGCGCTCGCATTCTCGCTGCCTTATCCTTCTGTGACCTTTTCACGGATGATCCACTCTCGTATGTAAGGCGAGCAATGAATTAACTCGATGCCACGCTCTTCGCAGGCACTCAAAAATCGAACGACCTCGACGTCCACAAGCGTTACGCTGTCCAGGTCCAATACAATCCGTGACTGATCGCCGTCTATTTGCGTTTTCAATTCATCGAGATGCTCCAATCGCAGCCGACCACTTAGGCGAATCACCGTCTTTCGCCCATCGGAAACTTTTTCAATTTTCAATGTCATCTGCGATTTCTGTGACGTGAACGACAAAACAGAACTGCAATGAGGAGACCATGCGTAACTTTCTGAAATGTTTACACTGACGATGAAAAAGACTGCCGAATTTTCAGCATTTGCCGAATTGTCGGCAAAAGACCCGGGTCTTTCGACTCGTCGCCTAAATCAGCAGAGCGCTTAAGATAACGAGCGTCGGGCTGGCGCCGGCAAGATCGCGGCGCTTTATCTAACACGCTATCAACTTTGGTATTTTCATCGTGACGGCTTGTGATCGCGCACACGCTGGCGAGTTAAGACGTCATTAAGCACCCATGACACCACCATGTAGGCGCCGGCTGGATCACGGATGATCGGCATAACCTCGTCTGCCACCGCGACGATGAGATCACCCAAGGTAGTCTCGATAACTTTTCGCTGCCGCATGTTTTACTCCTCCACGCAGAGTCCGAATGGCTGTCTCATTCGTTCGAGATTACTAGATATGAATCTCGCATTAGCGTGGGCCGCAAGCGGCGTACCAGAGTCGATCCAGGAGCTAAAAAACATCTATGTCTTACAAAATCGGGGTTTTACGATTTGCGAGGGAGAAATCGTTGAGAAGAGTCGCGACGATTTATCGGCAGATGTCGAAATATCGACAACGCTGCGGTGAGGAATTCACAATCTTAACATGTGAGTGTAAAGAGTTGAGTGCTTTCATCATAAGCCGGGCGGCATTGACGGAGGATGCACTGATGATTCATTTCGTATCCTTCAAGATGCGCACCCCCCGACGTTTGGTCAGAAACGAGAACCCTCACTGGATCATGACCTGCAGCCGGTTGGCGAATCCGATCAAGAAGTAAATGTGCACGCCTAACCACAGTAGCCACGCCAGCACGCCCCAGAAATGATAATCTTTGTATAGAAATCCAAGCTGTTATGCTCCTAGCAGCACTTCATAGTTAGGTAGCTCTGAGACATCGAGGTAAACGATTGTGTGTAGAAACATCAAAACGCTTTTCAACTTCCAACCGCCTGTGACGGAGGAAGAGATTCGTGCGGCCTCATTACAATTCGTGAGAAAGGTCAGCGGCTTCAACAAGCCATCGAAAGCCAACGAAGCTGCATTCCTCGCTGCCGTTGACGAAATAGCAGCGATCTCCGGTAACCTTCTCAGCTCGCTCGAGACGAACGCACCGCCGAGGGACCGCACAGAAGAAGCTGCCAAGGCGCGAGCACGCGCTGCTCAGAGGTACCCTAAGTAATTGGTCGCCACTAGCCCATCAAGGAATTACGTCCTGTTGTGGCGATGTGTCATTGCAAGACCTGATTGCTTGCAGGCTTCGACCCTCACCTCAGGGGTGGCCGGAATGCTCCGGAACGGTGGCCGGTTCTCACCGGAATGGGTGGCCGAAACCGGCCCGGAATCAGTGGCCGGATCGGAGTGGAAAACGCAGCCACGACCGAGTTGACAAGATGAGTTGCCGCGGTATGAGTAGATCATCAGGAGATTTTTCATGAGGATCCTGGTTAGCTTCATCGCCGGTTTTCTCGCGACTGCCATCTTTCACCAGTTGGTTCTAGCTTTATTATGGTGGGCGGGTATGGCGCCGTTCGGCCCCTTTTCCATGGCAGCGACCCAACCGCTTGGCGTACCAGCCGTGATTTCGCTGGCATTCTGGGGTGGAGTGTGGGGCATCTTATTTGGATTGATCCACAACCGTTTTCCACGTGGCAGCGGGTATTGGCTAACGGCTTTTTTGTTTGGCGCCATTCTCCCTACGCTGGTTGCTCTTCTAGTAGTGCTGCCGATCAAGGGCCGCCCCGTCGCCGGCGTTTGGCAACCACCTCTACTGATGACGGCCTTTCTGATCAACGGTGCCTGGGGTGTTGGCACCGGCTTGATCATTAGGGCCCTGTCGGGTTTGCTCACCGGTGCTCGCGAGTCGTCAGCTTGAATCTTGTTGTGGCAGATGATCTGCTCCGCCCCCAATCACATACGAATGCCTTATCCTCAGGGAGCCCCCCTATGTCAGGAAAGATGTCGCATCTAAAAATAGCGTGAAGATTGCAAGCTTTCGCAAACTCGGATCAGCGATAACGGGGATGGGGGCTGTCGTGCATGCAGATCCCGACGCTAAAGCACTGTTCAATTCGGTTGGCCTGCAACCATCCGAATTTGTTAGTCCTACCATTTAGTGCGAACCTTGTTCGGCCCGCCGCAATAGTCTTTGCAATTCTTTGTCGGGTAAGCGTTTAGCGTGATGCTGAGGGGAAGAAGCTAATCATATGTCCGGCAGTTCCCGCGGCTTCGGACCGAGCGCTCGTCCAAGCAGTGCTTGCCGAAGAAACGATATGTGGACCTACTGCGCGAATTGTGCGCGCATGAAGTTGATGTAGTCCTGATCGGACATTTCTCTTCGGGCCTTCAAGCCGCGGGCATCGTCCCCGGCCAGATAGCGGAGTCGTTCCGTGCCGTCGCTCGCCGCGTCGTAAATGACTTTAGCAACGTCCTCGGAACTCATCGTCCTCGCTGCTGTCATTCTGGCAAACGCCTCGTTTGTCCGCGCGACGAAGTCGTCATAGTCCGTGAGCGAAGGGTCCATCGCGCGATCGTGCGCCTGCCGCGCTCGGAGAAGCGAGTGGCGGTTACTCCACCGTGGGGGATGACGAGCTTGACGACGATGTTCTGAGACGCGAGCTCGTAGGCGAGTGCTTCCGAAAAGCCTTCCAAAGCGAACTTGCTGGCGCAATAGAGCGAGATCATCGGCAGAGTGAACAGCCCCCCGCGCTCGGGCAACCGAGCCAACTCAGAACACGAGCTAAATTAGACTTAGCCACGAAGAACAACCAGCTCCTGCTTCAGTTGAGGGGGATATCTTCTCGCAGTGGCAGTCATCAAAACTTCAATGTCCTTTCCACGATGAGGTGGCCCGGAACATGCTTTTGTCGGAGAACCAGAAGGGCCAGACCGACGAAGAGAGCGCTCCGGCTCCTTGCCGCCAATCACGAAATAAGACCCGAATGAACATCTAAAGCGTTCGTGTTCATCAACCTTGCCGAAAAAAGCCACAACTGATTTAGTTACGGCGAGTTTCTTTAAAACGCGCAAGCTGTCGGCGGTTATGCGGGCGTCAAACTGATGCAAGGGTATGTCGAAGCCTGAAATTCCATCGCGAGGCGCGATATCCGTAGTTCTGAGATACGGCCTGGCAGTCGTCTCCGTTGCAGTCGCACTCGGACTAGCGCTCCTCGCCCAACTCCAGACAGTCCCCAACCTGGAATTCCCGCTTTTTCTGACGGCGATCGCCGTAACAGTCTGGTATGCAGGGGCTGGGCCTGGTGTCCTGGCGGTTGTATTTTCAGGCCTGGGCTTCGATTATTTCTTCACACAGCCCCTGTACACTCTCTACATCGAACCTCCTAATCGCCCTTACTTTATCGTCTTTACTTTATTCGCACCCATGATTGCCTGGTTCAGCTCTAGGCGACGACGGATCGAGCAAGAGCTTCGGGAAGCCCGCGATAAACTTGAGATCGAAGTGGCGGAACGAACCCAGCAGGCGAGCCTGCTCAATCTCACACATGACACCATTTTCGTCCGTGATATGAGCGACGTCATCACCTACTGGAATCGCGGAGCTCAGGAGTTGTACGGGTGGACGGCAGAGGAAGCGATCGGCAAGTGTGCTCACCAACTCTTGCAGACGATCTTTCCGATGCCGATTGATGAGATTCGCGCGGAGTTGCTGCGTGCTGGCCGCTGGGAAGGCGAGATCGAGAAGACGAAAGCCGACGGAAGCCAGGTGGTGGTGGCAAGCCGATGGTCTTTGCGGCAAGACGAGCGGGGACGGCCAATAGCGATCCTGGAAACTAACAATGACATTACCGAGCGCAAGCGAACCGAGGAAGCAATTCGCAAGCTCAACGAAGACCTTGAAAAACGGACCGCTGAGCTTCAAGCCATTAATAAGGAATTAGAAGCATTTGCTTATTCCATATCGCATGACCTGCGTGCGCCCCTTCGCCATATGGCTGGGTATGCAGAGCTGCTTCAAAAGAATGCTTCTTCAATTCTGGATGAAAAGAGCCGCCGATATATGACGATGATACTGGAATCGGCGAACGGATGGGCGATTTGATCGATGACCTGCTGGCCTTTTCAAGAATAGGACGGGCTGAGACCCAAAAGACAATGGTCAGCCTGCAACAGCTTGTGAAAGAAGCTTTGAGTGAAGTACAGCAGGAGACAGATGGGCGCAATATCGGTTGGAGAATTGGCGCATTGCCCAATTTGTATGGAGACCGTTCGATGCTGCGACTGGCGTTGGTTAATCTCGTTTCCAACGCTGTTAAATTCACGCGCAAACGCCCGCAACCCGAGATTGAGATAGGATCCGTCGATGGAAAAGAAAACGAGATCGTCGTTTTCATTAGAGACAATGGAGTCGGTTTTGATATGAAGTATGTAAATAAACTATTTGGCGTATTCCAACGTCTTCACCGAGCTGAAGAGTTTGAAGGCACGGGTATAGGACTGGCTACCGTTCAGCGTATTATACATCGTCACGGAGGCAGAGCGTGGGCTGAGGAATGAAAAAAGGGGACGCAAACCTTTCGTGATGACTCAACGCTCTTTTCTTCTAGGTCTCCCATCGATGAAGAGTAAATTCCAACTGCAGCATATTCGCGATCCGCATCATCCAGTCTTCTGAGCCATAGGGCGTGCCGCGATTCACTGACTTCCGCAGCGTCGAGTTCGCCCGCAGTCTGTGCTCCATTTACCCAATCGATCCAGCCCGCTGGCACATCAAGAGGCCAGCTGCTCAGCAGCGATTCTCTGTCCGCATTCAGTCTTCTCCATAAACTACACCAGCGCCAGTCTTGCGCCCGCTCGACCAAGTTGGCCCGCAACGCATTGCGCTCAACGTACCGCAGCACATTGAGCAAGGACTCATCTTGTTCAATGGGAAAACTCTTAAAGCGGCCCTGATAGATGTGCCCGTAACCGGTCATGTGTCGATGAGCATGCAGTCGTTGGCTATGCGTAATTGTCAACCGGCGAAGAAACTGAGTCATCTCACCGTCTTTCCTCGGCAACAGAACCATGTGCCAATGATTGGGCATCAGGCAGTACGCCAGTAGCCGGATGGGAGTGCGATGCATGGCTGAGATCATGATCCGCTCGAACGCTGAATAATCTTCCGGTTTATGAAACAGTTCGTTTCCTCCGTTCGCTCGATTGAGAGCGTGATAAACTATTTCACCTGGCGCGATGCGTGTTCGTCGGGCATCGCGCAACGCTCCATCGATCGACTCGATCTCGTCAAGAAAGGTTTGCGGCCAGGTGGCTCCGGGCGGTTGCCCGCCCGGAGCTCCCACAGACCCGTACGTGCATTTTTGATGCATACGGTTCCTCAGATCATGGGCTCGCTGCGCGATGATAGACTGAGTGGACC
Source organism: Verrucomicrobiia bacterium (assembly GCA_035637295.1). GTDB lineage: Bacteria > Desulfobacterota > Binatia > UBA9968 > UBA9968 > DP-20. The sequence goes on along the minus strand of DASPXM010000323.1, from coordinate 21 downwards.
ACCCGCGCCGACGGAAGCGGA
>DASPXM010000322.1:0-4111 GCA_035637295.1 Verrucomicrobiia bacterium | reverse complement strand
GCCACCTCGGCGGCAATTTCACCCGGTCGCAAGGTCGTATCTGCCGCTATTGCACCTCGAGCCGTGCCCGAACGCACCTCGTTCAATGTGGGTCGTGGAACCGGCTCGGCCACCGGAAAACAGCTAGCTAAGGAGATTAGGACGATCGCTAATACCGCGAATGGGAGAACACCTGTGAGCCAAAATCGATTTGAAAGTTTCATGATTATGGCCTCCTTTCGGTCTTGAGGAAATGGTGTATCAAAGTATGTGCCACAAACATTGCAGAAGAATTACTCTTTAATGACTTGTGAAATCCCCACAACGATAATCTCAGCTGCAAGGGAAACTCATACAAATTATCGTTGGAGAGAGCTGAATGAAGACACGACCGGCTGAGGCCCGCCGAAAATCATCCGCTATGAAACAATCCCCTTATGAGCGCCCTGCGCTAAGAATGGCCTTGTGGCGTGTCTAGGTCTGAATTATACGACGCCGTCGTTGTCGGCTCCGGACCGAATGGGCTTGCGGCTGCCATTACCATGGCTCAGGCCGGCAAATCGGTAGCGGTTTTCGAGGCCAATGATCAAGCCGGTGGGGGAGTCCGGTCGGCCGAATTGACCTTGCCGGGTTTTGTCCACGACATATGCTCCGCCGTATATCCGCTCGCCATCGGCTCGCCGTTTTTTCGCTCGCTGCCGCTCGCCCAACATGGTCTTGAGTGGATACATCCGCCCGCTGCACTCGCTCATCCGCTCGACGATGGCACCGCGGTGATCGTTGACCGGTCCGTTGAGGCAACTGCGTTACGGCTCGGCAATGACGCGGCTAATTACCGAAAATTATTTCAACCGCTGGTGACGCGTTGGGACGCCATGGACGTAGACATATTATCTCCGCTTCGCTTGCCCCATCATCCGCTGCACTTGCTGCGCTTCGGATTGTCCGCGATCCAACCGGCAAGGCGCTTGGCCGAACGCATTTTCCAGGGCGACTCTGCAAGAGCGCTCTTTGCCGGCCTGGCTGCTCATTCAATGCTGCCGCTCGAGTATCTGGGATCCGCCGCCTTTGGCCTCGTATTGGGGATTACCGCGCATGCAGTCGGCTGGCCGATCGTTCGCGGCGGCGCGCAGCATTTAAGCGATGCCTTAATTGCCCATTTGCGCTCGCTCCGAGGTGAGGTTTTTCTGAATCGGCCCGTGGGTACCCTCGAAGAACTTCCGTCTTCACGGGTGGTTTTGTGTGACGTGACACCCCGTCAGCTATTAAAGCTCGCCCGCCCAAATCTTTCCTCGAGGTATCGCGATCAGTTAAAAAAATTTCGTTATGGGATGGCTGCGTTCAAGGTCGATTGGGCCTTGTCCGCGCCGGTGCCGTGGAAAGCGCAGGAAGGTAAGCAGGCCGCCACCGTGCATCTCGGCGCCACGGCGCATGAGATCGCCTCCTCGGAACGGGCGGCTTGGCACGGCTATCTCGCCAGAAAACCGTTTGTGCTAGTAGTGCAGCCTTCGCTGTTCGATGCCTCGCGAGCACCTCTAGGCAAACATACCCTGTGGGCTTATTGCCATGTTCCGAACGGTTCGGACGTCGACATGACCGAAAGGATCGAAGCGCAGATCGAACGTTTCGCCCCGGGATTTCGTGATACGATTCTGGCGCGCTGCGTTTCACCTCCCGCAGAGCTTGAGCGGCGCAATGCCAATCTCGTCGGTGGCGATATCAACGGCGGAGCGCCGAGTCTCGATCAGCTGTTTTTTCGACCGACGCGTAAATTATATTCAACCCCGAAGCGAGGACTCTATCTTTGCTCTTCTTCAACACCACCAGGCGGTGGGGTTCATGGGATGTGCGGTCACTTTGCCGCGCAGAGAGCGCTGAGAGACATGTTTTAGTGCGTCCTCTTTTGCAATGCGATTTTCGTGCATCACCGCTTCCGCTATAGGCGTACAGTGCTTGTTCAGTTGCCGGGTGAAAGAGTGAAGCTGTTTCCTTGTCTTTCTATCGGTTTTTTCGACGGCTTTTGGCAGAGTTCCACTCAGTATCGGCACCTTCGTGATCGATGTGCTCGCGGCCGGTTGTCCACGATGGCGGATCGCTCGCGGGAAACGAATCCGCTAAAGTTTTGTCGATCATCTCTTCGGAAACCGCGTTCGGATTGAGATCTTTCTGCCCCTCGTTCGGCTGTTTCTTTCGCGCCCGCGCCTGCCTTTTTTTCGACAACCTTGGTTTAGCCATTGGGTCACCTAATCTCATTGCCCTGCTTTCACTCCTCATCATTATGTTGTGCCGTCCGAGCCGAGGATCGCATGGCACCTGTCGGTTTCTCACCTGTTTCTACCATCGCTTTAAAGGTGCGCAAATCCGCTCTGATTTGGTTTTTAGTGATAAGGCTAAATAGCGTGGACACCGCAAGCGCCTGCGCTTCCCGCTGGAGGTTTGTAAGCGAGCATCACTTTCACTTCGGTACCCTTTCGCCTCGGTACGGAATGAAAAAACACCGAGCCAGTATGATCGATGCTTGATCCGGGAAGAGAACGCCAGGAGAGTTTCTTGTTTTCCTGTTCATCGACAATCGTCGCATCCCATTCCAAACGGAATGGTGCCGGCACTCGTGACACCCAGTGCGACCGGTGGTCATCGATTGCGGTTACCGACTCGATGTGCGACATGAAGCGCGACAGATATTCCGCTTGCCCGCCGGCGTAACCGCCGAGCATGTGCGAGTAACCAAATAGTCCTCCGGAGGGTTGGCCGTAGAGATTTTCGGTCATCCAGCCATTAGGGTTGGAGTTGTCGCACAACGAAAAGAGCTCGTGTTCGCAGTAGTAGCAATTGCCGCATGCGATCGGAAATGGCACGACTACGCGATCTCCTGGTTGTAAATTGCTGACGCCGGATCCAACTTCGACTACCTCGCCAAGAAATTCATGGCCCAAAATATCGCCGCTCTTCATCGTCGGGATGTAACCGTTGTATAAGTGAAGATCGGAACCGCAGATCGCCGTGAGCTCGGTTTTGATGATCGCGTCCCGCGGATTGATGATTTCGGGATCGGGTACTGTTTCCACCCGAACATCTTTTTTGCCGTTCCAACAGACTGCTTTCATGAAAATTCCTGGGCAAATTTCCCAGCGGCGACGTCCCGCATCGGTAGGGGCAGGTTTGAAACCGCCCCTACATTAATTTAATCTCGAGGCGCCTAGCAGGATGTACCGTTCGTTTCTTGCCAAACCATCTTCGGTAAGAAACCGCATCGGAACTCATCGTTTCGGCGCTGCCGGTTGCGAGATTTCCTCCAGAGTTTCGCCGGCCATGTCCCTGTCGCCCGCGTGGACCGCGATGTCACCCAAGCTGACGATTCCGACCAGCTGCTTATCTAGATTCAAAACCGGCAAGCGGCGGATTTGTCGAGCTTCCATCAAGCATACCGCCTCGTCGACTTTCTGGTCCTCCAAACAATAGGCGATATCCGTTGACATGATGTCTGCGACCTTGGTTTTGGTCGGGTCGCGCCCATCTGCTGTGGCCCTTATCGTAATGTCGCGATCGGTCAGAATTCCCTTCAGTCGATCGCCGTCGCAAACAGGGATAAAACCGACATCGATAGTCTTCATCTTGTTTGCCGCTTCCTTCAATGAAGCGTCGCCACTTATCACCTCGACGTTCCGCGTCATAATATCTCTCAGTTCCATAAGTATTTCCTTTCGGATTTGTGCTTACATACGAAATCATATTTGTAAATCATTGCGTATCCTTTGCTTCCGCAGACTCCTCTTAGCTTTAATCACGCAACTGGCATGCCATTTCGTCTGTTAAATTGCCTTTGCGAACGGCAAGCATTGTGGACGTTACTACGGTGCTCCTAATCATATTTATCTAAACTTAAATCGTCGTCTCACAAACGAGACACACACGAGCTCCTTGCCTCGCTAAGAACCGTGGCACGACAGTTGCTCTGGCAGAGCGTACCCACCGTAACATCAACCAGGAGGCATGCCGTGCAGCAAAAAAAAATCGTCCACGTGGTCGGCACCGGCACCATTGGCGAGCCGCTCATCGGATTGCTCGCCAGTTTCCGCAAAGAGTTAGGCATCAATGAGGTGACCTTTCACAAGCGCACTCCCCTGTTGAC